>CBHFOL010000053.1:0-31084 GCA_965995405.1 uncultured Saccharothrix sp. | reverse complement strand
GGATGTGGCCGTACGCGACGGCGCCGGCGCCCGGACCGGTCACCGTGACGGTGGTCGGCTCGGACTTCGCGTCACCGGGCAGCGTCACGACGGTGGCGTTCTCGAACGACGAGTACGCCTGCGCCGCGACGCGGTCACCGGGCACACCGGCGGTGCCGAGCCGCGAGTCGTCACGACCCACGGTCTCGACGGTGACACCGGAAGCGGCGTTCACCTCAACGGCAGCGGAACCCGTTGCCGCAGCGCCGGAGTGCAGACCGGCCAGACGCTTGAGAGGCGTGAAGCGCCAGATCTCCTCACGACCGCCCGGCACCTCGAACGCGTTCACGTCGTAGGACGTGAAGTGCTCGGCGCGCGAGGTGACCGGAACGACAGCACCGTGGGAGTGAGGTTGAGTCGACAGGGCGGCCATGTCAGCCGACGGCCCCTTCCATCTGCAGTTCGATCAGGCGGTTGAGCTCGAGGGCGTACTCCATGGGGAGCTCGCGCGCGATGGGCTCGACGAACCCGCGCACGATCATCGCCATGGCCTCGTCCTCGTTGAGACCGCGCGACATCAGGTAGAACAGCTGGTCCTCGGACACCTTCGAGACGGTCGCCTCGTGGCCCATCGACACGTCGTCCTCGCGGACGTCCACGTACGGGTAGGTGTCGGAGCGGCTGATGTTGTCCACCAGCAGCGCGTCGCACTTCACCGTGGACTTCGAGTGGTGCGCCCGCTTGTTGACCTGGACCAGGCCCCGGTACGAGGTGCGGCCACCGCCGCGCGCCACCGACTTGGACACGATGGTGGACGACGTGTGCGGCGCCATGTGGACCATCTTCGCGCCGGCGTCCTGGTGCTGGCCCTCGCCCGCGAACGCGATCGAGAGGACCTCGCCCTTGGCGTGCTCGCCCATCAGGAACACGGCCGGGTACTTCATGGTCACCTTGGAGCCGATGTTGCCGTCGATCCACTCCATGGTCGCGCCCTCTTCGGCCTTGGCGCGCTTGGTGACCAGGTTGTAGACGTTGTTCGACCAGTTCTGGATCGTCGTGTAGCGGCATCGGCCGCCCTTCTTCACGATGATCTCCACGACCGCCGAGTGCAGCGAGTCCGACGAGTAGATCGGGGCGGTGCAGCCCTCGACGTAGTGCACGTACGCGCCCTCGTCGACGATGATCAGGGTCCGCTCGAACTGGCCCATGTTCTCGGTGTTGATCCGGAAGTAGGCCTGGAGCGGGATCTCCACGTGCACGCCCTTCGGCACGTAGATGAACGAGCCGCCGGACCACACCGCCGAGTTCAGCGCGGAGAACTTGTTGTCACCCGAGGGGATGACGGAACCGAAGTACTCCTTGAACAGCTCCGGGTGCTCCTTGAGCCCCGTGTCGGTGTCCAGGAAGATGACGCCCTGCTTCTCCAGCTCCTCGTTGATCTTGTGGTAGACCACCTCGGACTCGTACTGGGCGGCGACACCGGAGACCAGGCGCTGCTTCTCCGCCTCCGGGATGCCCAGCTTGTCGTAGGTGTTCTTGATGTCGTCGGGCAGGTCTTCCCAGGTCGCGGCCTGCTTCTCGGTCGACCGCACGAAGTACTTGATGTTGTCGAAGTCGATCGCGGAGAGGTCGGAACCCCAGGTCGGCATCGGCTTGCGGTCGAACAGGCGCAGCGCCTTCAGCCGGAACTCCAGCATCCACTCGGGCTCGTTCTTCTTCGCCGAGATGTCCCGAACGACGTCCTCGTTCAGGCCCCGGCGAGCGCTCGCGCCTGCCACGTCCGAGTCGGACCAGCCGAACTCGTAGTTGCCGATGCTCGCCAGGGTCTCTTCCTGGGTGAGCGGGGCGGTGGTGGTGCGCTGCTCGGCAGCGGCAGTCATGCGGGCTCCCCTCCATCTTCAAGCTCGGTGTCGGCGGTGCCGACGGTTGTGCGGGGTGTGTTCGGGATGTGCGTCGTGCACACGGCGTCACCGCCGGCGATCGTCGCCAGCCGCTGCACGTGGGTGCCGAGCAGGTCGGCGAACGCCGCCGTCTCGGTCTCGCAGAGCTGCGGGAACTCGGCGGCCACGTGCGCGACCGGGCACAGGTGCTGGCACAGCTGCTCGCCCGCTCCCACGTGCCGCGCCGAAGCAGCGTAGCCCTCCCGGGTCAACGCGACCGCCAGGGCCTTGGCCCGCTCGGCGGAGTCGGGTTGGGCCACGATGGCGGCCCGGTGCTGGTCGACGAGTGCGGACACCCGCCGACGCGCGAAGGCACGTACCGCCTCCTCCCCGCCCTGTTCGGCGAGGAACCGGAGCGCCGCGACCGCGAGGTCGTCGTAGGCGTGCCCGAAGCGGGCCCGCCCCTGCTCGGTCAGCAGGAACAGCTTGGCCGGGCGACCCCGACCGCGCTGACCCCGGCGCGGGGCCTCCCTGGTGACCGCCTCGCCGTCGGCGAGCAGCGCGTCGATGTGCCGGCGCACGGCCGTGGGGCTCAGGCCCAGCTGCTCCGCCACGGAGGCGGCGGCGACCGGGCCCTGCTCCAGCAGCAGGCGTGCGACGGCGTGCCGGGTCCGGCCGTCGTGCCCGGCGGGCACAGCGGTGGAGTCGGTCCCGACGTTTTTCACAACACCAGTGTTGCTTATTTCGTCGGCGCTCGCAAAGATCGGGCCGGATCGGGTGACCCGACTCACGTGCCGGGACCGGTCGCTACCCTTCGGGCGTGACGGCGGGTGGATTGGTGACGGTGGACCGGGACGGAACAGGCGAGGCAGCGCCCCTCGACGCTCCGGAACGGCGACAGTTGGACATCATCCGCCGTTGGGGCACCGTTGGCGCGTTGTTGATGTTCGTGGGCTCGTTGGGCGCGGGGGCGGCCCCGGTGTTCAACCCGCTGCTGGGGACCCCTGTGCTCGGGTTGTTCACCCGGATGCCGACGGTCGCCATGGCGGTCGTGTGGACCGGCGTGTTCCTGATGGTGTCGGCATGGCTGTGGCTGGGGCGGTTCGCCCGGCCGGGGCGGCCTCGGCTGGTGTCGCGGAGCCAGCTGGACCGGACGCTGCTGATGTGGATCACGCCGCTGGTGTTCGTGCTGCCGATGTTCAGCCGGGACGTGTACAGCTACCTGGCGCAGTCGCAGATCGCGGCGAACGGGCAGGACCCGTACCTGTTGGGGCCGCAGACCGCGTTGGGTGTCGACCACCCGTTGACGGCGAACGTGCCGAACATCTGGCGAGAGACGCCGGCGCCTTACGGGCCGTTGTTCCTGGCGATGGGCCGGGTCATCTCGATGGTGACGGGGAACAGCGTGCTGCCCGGGGTGTTCCTGCACCGGCTGTTGGTGCTCGTCGGGCTGGCGATGATCGTGTGGGCGCTGCCCCGGCTGGCGCGGCGGTTCGGCGTGCCTCCGGTGAGTGCGCTGTGGTTGGGCGCGGCGAACCCGTTGGTGCTGTTCCACCTGGTGGTGGGCGTGCACAACGAGGGTTTGGCGATCGGGCTCATGCTGGTGGGGCTGGAGCTGGCGCTGCGGAAGATGCCGGTGGGACCGGGGACGCCGATGACCCGGGAAGAGCTGCTGTGGATCACGCTGGGCGCGACGATGATCACGTTCGGGGCGGCGGTGAAGATCCCGGCGGCGCTGGCGCTGGGGTTCCTGGGGGTGATGATCGCCCGGCGGATGGGCGGCACGTTCGCGGACCTGTTGCGGTCGGCGGCGCTGTTGACCGTGATCTCCGGGGTGGTGATGGTCGCGACCTGTCTGGGGACGGGGCTGGGGTTCGGCTGGGTGGAGACGCTCAACGTGGCGGGGACGGTGAAGAGCTGGATGTCGCCGCCGACCGCGATGGGGTTCATGGGTGGCGGGCTCGGGCTGGCGCTGGGGTTGGGGAACCACACGGATTCGATGATCGACCTGATGCGGCTGGTGACGCAGGCGGTGTCGGTGGTGATCGTCGTGGTGCTGTTGTGGAAGGCGTTCAAGGGGCGGATCAAGGCGGTCAACGGGCTGGGCGCGGGGTTGGGGGCGGTGCTGGTGCTGGGGCCGGTGCTCCAGCCCTGGTACGTGCTGTGGGCGGCGTTGCCGTTGGCCACGGCGATGCTGGCCAAGCGTTTCCGGCTGATCGCCACCACCGCCAGCGCGATCATCGCCATCGTGCTGCCGCCGACGGGGGCGGCGTTCGACGGGCGGGCGTTCATCGTGCCGCAGGCGGTGACGGGCTCGGTGATCGCCTTCCTGCTGTGCGTTTTCGTGGCGCGCAAGCAGGTGCTGCCGCTGATCCGGCGCGATCCGCTGCCGGACGCCGCCTGACACCCCGCACCCCGCACCGAAGCGGCGCACGCGCATAACCCGTTCGGGGCGTAACCCGTTGGTTCCGGCGGACGACTTACCGGTACCTGGGAGGATCGCCGACGCATCCGGGGAGGGGAGCGCGTGATGGCCGACGTGCCGCAGGAGCAGATCAGGTTTGCCGTCGTGCTCAACGGCGGAGTCAGTCTGGCCGTCTGGATGGGGGGTGTGGTCCTCGAACTGGACCGGCTCACCCGTGCCGACGGGGCCTACGCCGACCTGCTGGACCTGGTCGGCAGCACGGCTCGGGCCGACGTCATCACCGGCACCTCGGCCGGTGGGATCAACGGGGCCGCGCTCGCCCTGTCGCAGGTCAACAGCAACGCCAAGCTGGAACGGCTGCGTGACCTGTGGGCCGAGCAGGGGCGCATGGAGCAGCTGCTGCGGACGCCGTTCCGCGGCTCGCCCGTCTCGCTCCTCCGGGGCGACGAGTTCTTCCTCCCCCGCCTCCGGGAGGCACTGGACCGGCTGACGACGGACTTCTCCCCCACCCTCCCCGACGAACGCCCGGTCGACCTGCGGATCACCACAACACTCCTCGGCGGCGTCCCGACCGTCACCCACGACGACCTCGGGCAGGCCCTCGTCCAGTCCTCCCACCAGGGCAGCTTCTCGTTCCGCCGCGACCCGGCCGGTCGGGACGACTTCACCGCCGAACGACTGCCCACGCTGGTGGACCGGATGGCGCTGGCCGCCCGCTCGTCCGCCTCCTTCCCCTTCGCGTTCGAGCCCTCGTACATCCCGGTCGGCACGGACACCCAGGGCAACCGGCCGGACATGGCCGAGGTCGCCTCCTGGGCCAACGGCAGCGACAACCGGTCCCGGTACGCCGTGGACGGCGGTGTGCTGGTGAACACCCCGACCCGGGAAGCGCTGGAAGCCATCGACCGGATGCCCGCCGAAGGACCGGTGCGGCGCGTGATGCTGCTGGTCTTCCCGCACGCGAAGGAGTCCACACCGAGCCAGGCGACGCCCACCGACGGCGACCTGCCCAGCACCATCGGCACGGGCGCGAAGCTGCTCAGCGCGTTGACCAGCCAGAGCGGCCGGACCTACGTGGAACGCATCGAGGAGCACAACCGGCTCGCCGCGTCCCGGCGCGGTGGGCGCAGCGCGTTGCTGGACCGGCTGGCGGCGGGCGGCTCGGTGACCGGGAAGCTCTACGCCCTGGCCGCGACGCTGCACGACCATTACGAGGACATCCGCATCCGGCACGCCGCCCGGGACGTCACCGCCCGGCAGTTCGAGGTGCCGGGCGAGAACGCGGCCGGCTGGACGTTCGAACGGGTCCGGGCCGCCGCCGAGGCCGCGCAGCGGGCGCACCTGGCCAAGTGGGGCAGCCTGCCCTACGTGCCGACCCGACCCCAGCCCGCCGCACTGCCCGACCACGGCTGGCCGTGGGGCATCGGCATGGCCGACCGGCTCGCGTCCGCCGCCATGGACCTGCTCAAACGCCTGGTCTGGGTGGTGCCGGGCGACCGCGGCCGGCTCGCGCTGGCCCGGACCAACCTCTACGACCTGCGGGCCGAGCTGCGGGCGGCCCGCGCCGAGCTCGACCGGCAGTGGACCACCGCCCACAAGCTGCCGCTGAACCAGGCGTACTGGGAGGACCGCGTCGAGGCGTTCGCCGCCGGGATGCTGCCCTCGAACCCCGATCCCGACTCGGTCGGGCAGCGGGTGCGCGACCAGGTGGACCGGATCGCCGGGATCCTCGGCGACGCGCGGGACGCGCTGGACGGGCTGCACGACGACCACGTGCGGATGGCCGGGCTGGTGTCGTGGCGCAAGCTGCTCGCCGAGCCGCGCACCGACGACGAGACCGAAGCCGGCCTGCTGGGCAACGACCTGTGGCTGTCCCGGGTGCTGGCGCTGGAGGTCGCCGCGACCTGCCTGGCCGACGACTCGCGCGGCGGCCTGGACCAGGCGGTGGACCTGGTGCAGATCAGCCTCCAGACGCGCAACGCGTTCGCCGAGCACAGCATCACCCCGGACGACAAGGCGGGCGGCGCGTCGCTGAACCGGTTCTCCGGGTTCCTGAAACGGTCCTGGCGGGTCAACGACTGGATCTGGGGCCGGATGGACGGCGCGACCATGCTGTGCCGGGTCGTGTGCGAGCCGAAACGGCTGCTGCGGATCGACCTGCTCACCCCCTCGGACGCCTCCCCCGCCGAACGCGCCGCGCAGCGCGTGGACGACCTGGTCGGCCGGCTGTTCGACGGGAACCTGCCGGCAACCCTGGTGTCCTGCCGCGACCAGGCGGTCCGGGAGCTGACCGCCGTCTACACCGCGCCGGACGGGGACCACCCGCCGACGTGCGAGGCACTGGCGGAACTGGCCGCGTGGGGCCTGCACGTGCGGATCATCTGCGAGGAACTGCCCGCGCTGCGCGCCGCGATCCTGGCCGACCGCAGCGAGGGCGCGGACCGGCGGTCGCGCGGCGAACTGTTCCTGGAGGAGCAGAAGGCGTTGCTGGACCGGCTGCCGGTGCACACCGACGCGGACCGCGTCCGGGTCGGGATGGAGGCGCTGGCCGCGTTCGACCGGGCCGGGATCGGGCGGGAGCCGCTGTCCCAGGAGGCGTCCAGCGACCAGGTGATCCGCACCGCCGCGACCGCCGCCGCCGTCGCGATCACCGTGGCGGACAGCGAGAACTCCGGGCTGGGTCCGGCGAAACCGCTGACCCGCACGTTGCGCGGCGCGGCGCTGCTGCCGTACTGGACGATCACCGGCCTCACCCGGGGCGGGCAGCTGGCGCAGTTCCTGGGGCTGCTCGGGTTCGCGCTGGGCGGCGCGCTGCTGGTGCTGGCGCTGTTCGACCTGCTGCCGCCGTGGGCGGTGGGTCCGGCCGCCGCGTTCGGCACCGGCACGCTGCTGGCCGCTTTCGGTTACGCCGCACTGCGTTCCGGGACGCTGCTGCACGGGCTGGTGCTGCTGTTGCCGGTGATCCCGCTGGTGGCGGTGGCGGTCGACCGCACGGGCATCGCGCTGGCCACCGGCAAGACGGAGGAGCAGGCCGTCACCGGCATGGTCGCCGTGGGCGGTGTGCTGCTGGTCGTGCTGGGGCTGCTGGTGATCGGCAGCCTGCCCGCGCCGGTCGGGACGCCGCTCGCGGTGCTGAAGAAGGTCCGGCTGTCGCCCCGGTTCCTGTTGCGGCTGCTGGTGGCGGCGCTGATCGTGGTCGGGTTCTGGGCCGTGGTGCGGTTCCGGCTCTACGACCTGGACGCCACGCTCGTCGTGGTCGGCACGGCGGTGGCGATCGGGTTCGGCGTGCTGGTGTCGTTGCGGCTCGGGAGTTCCCTGCAACGGTGGCGTCAGGTGGACGGCGTGTGGGACACCGAGAACGCCGAGCCGCCGGCCGCCGCGACCGCCGGGTGGGCCGCCGTCTACGGGTCGGTGCTGCTGGTGATCGCCGCCGTGGTGCAGGTGTGGCCGCTGCGGTTCGTCGGCTGGGAGGCCGTGCTCGCCACCACCCTGACGTTCGGTCTGGTGCTGCTGCTGGTGACGACCTGGTGGGTGCCGCTGCGGGCCCGGCGGCAGATCGCGCGGAACCTGGTGGAGCAGGCGTCGTTCGTGGACTTCGCCGGCGACGTGCCGGGCGGGCTGCTCAAGCGCCTGGAGGGCCACGCCATGCTGTTCCGCTTCCTGACCGCCCTGGACGACACCGGCAAACCCGTCCTCGGCCCCGCCGGCGAACGGGTCGCGGAACTCATCGCCCACGCGCAGGCCACCCGGAACAGCTGACAGCGGTGCGGGGGACGGGACGCGCCGTCCCCCGCACCGGCTCGAACCGCCGGGTCAGGCCACCAGCGCCGGGCGGGTCACCACCGGCAGGCCGATCGCCTGCGCGTACAGCGCCTCGAACTTCTCCAGCGTCGCCCCGATCGCGTGCGACGAGATCAGCTCCAGGCTCGCCGCGCCCATCCGCGCCGTGGTGCCCGGCTCGGAGATCACCGAGTGCAGCCGGTCCGCCAGCCCCGCCACGTCACCCGGCGTGAACAGCCACCCGTTGCGACCCGGGTTGCACAGGTGCGGCAGCGCCATGGCGTCCGCGACGACGACCGGCTTGCCCGCCGCCATCGCCTCCATCGTCGCCAGGCTCTGCAACTCGGCGATGCCCGGCATGCAGAACAGGTCCGCACCCGTGTAGGCGTCGAGCAGCTCCTCCTCGCTCACGAACCCCCGGAACCGGACCCGGTCGGAGAGGCCCAGGTGCTCGGCCAGCAGCTCCCACTCCGCGCGGCATGACCCGTCGCCCACGATGTCCGCGTGCAGCCGCGGCACCAGCGCCACCGCCCGCAGCAGCTCGTCGACCCGCTTCTCCTCGTCCAGCCGGCCCACGAACAGCACCGTCGGACCCTCGTTCGTCCGCACCGCCGGCCGCAGCCGGTAGCGGTCGATGTCGATACCGCACGACACCGGCACCGCGCGGGGCGGGAAACCGTTGTCGTGCAACAGCTGCACCGCGCGCGGCGTAGGCGCGGTGACCACGTCCGCCACGCCGAACACCCGGCCCAGGTCCCGCCACGCCCACCGGGACGCCATGCCCTGCAACCACTGCGGGCAGCGGGCGTGGCCGAACAGGTTCTCCGGCATGAAGTGGTTGGTCGCCACGGTCGGGACGCCCATCTCGGCGGCCTGCCGCAGCACGTACCGGCCGACCACGAAGTGCGCCTGGACGTGCACCAGGTCCGGCTCCAGCTCGGTGAGCAGCGCCCGCACGTCCTTGGCCACCTGCCACGGCAGGCCGATGCGGAACGTGCGGTGGAACGGCGTCCGGTGCGACCGCAGCCGGTGGATCGTGATCCCGTCGGCGTGCTCGGTGCGCGGCCTGCCCTCCGGGTCGAGGGCGATCACGTGCACGTCGTGGCCGCGGCCGGCGAGGCCGGTGGCCAGGCGGTGGGCGAACCGGGCCGCGCCGTTCACGTCCGGCGGGAACGTCTCCGCGGCGATCACGATCCGCATGGCGCGTCCGTCGTTCACAGTGCTCTCCGATCTCATAGGTGCAGGAAGTTTTTGCTTGCGGGCCAGCGCGACCACCCCGCCGACGGCGACGGCGGCGCAGGCGAGCTCGGCCAGGGCGACGGGCCCGCTGGTCCGGGTGGCCTCGCCGAGCAGCCCCGCGCCGATGCCGACGGCGACGAGCGGGTCCACCACGGTGAGGCAGGCCACCGCCAGGTGCGGCGGCCCACTGGCATAGGCGTGCTGGATGAACCAGCCGCCGACGAGCAGGGCGACGGCGATGCCCGCCGCCGAGAGTCCGGTGCTCCAGTCGATCATGCCCTGCTGGACGTCCTGGGACACCGCGCGCATGAGCACCGACACGTAGCCGTAGGCGACACCGCCCGCCGCGCCGAACCCCAACGCCCGCAACGCGGGCTTCGCGGACAGCACCCCCAGCAGGCCGGGCACCGCGATCAGGCCCAGCACCAGCAGTCCGGCGGTCAGCTCGGCCTCCGGCGCGACCGGGGTCGCCGTGGCGCTGCCGGCGGCGAGGAACACGAACGCCCCCACGCCGAACGTGGTCAGCGCCACCGCGGGCAGCTCCCGGCGACGACCGTCGAGCACGGCCGTCACACCGATCGCCAGCACACCCACCGGCTGCACCACGCTCAACGGCGCCATGCCCAGCGCCACCGCGTGCAGCCCGGCCCCGGCGACCAACAGCGCCAGACCGGCCAGCCAGCGGGGCCGGCCCAGCAGCTCCAGCACCCGCAGATTGCCTTCGGTAGCCCGAACCGCGTCGTGCTGGAACCGGGCGGCGAACGCGAAGAACACGGCACCGACCACCGCGAGCAGAACCGCGAGCCAGGTCACGACGACACCTCCCGGGCCACGGCGGCGGCCAGCGCGAACAGCAGCCCGTAGAGCAGGGCGAACAGGACCCGCTCGAAAAGTCCGAGCAGCACCGCACCTTCATAGGTCAGCGACACGTGGCTCACCATGAATGCGACCGAAGTGATACCGGCGGCGACCGAAAACCGACGGACTGTCGTACTGGAGATGAACCGGCGGGAAATCAGCCAGCCGGCCAGCGGCAGCGCGGCGAACATCACCGCGCCCGCGTACCGGTGCACCGCACCGGAGAACGACGTGGGCGACCCGGTCGGGTCGGTGGGGAACACGGCGACCACGGCCAACCCCGCGGACCACAGCCCCATCAGGATCGCCACCGGCCCCCGCCTGGGCAAACCCCGCCCCACCAGCACGGCGAGCAACCCGACGGACGCGGCGGCCAGGGACAGCGCGGTCATCGCCAGCAGCCCGCTGCCGTTGGCGACGAAGATGTAATCGCTGATCGTGTGGCTGATCGGGCTAAGCTGGCCGACCGACGCCACGTGCAGGTAAACAATCGGGAACAGCGACAGGACCAGCCCCGCAACAGCCAGCGGCAGCACCGCCACGCGTCTTTTCTCCCGGATCTGCGCCACAGGGAAATACTGGCCTGTTTCGGGTGTCGAGAACTATCCGGATTGCCCCCTAGACGACCCTGAGGCGACCCCGACCACTTGGGTGGGGCTGACCCCACCACCGGGCCGGGCCGCAGCACGCCTTAGGCTCTGCCGTCGTGAGCCCGCACCCCCAACACCCTGCCGTTGAAGTGTCGGGACTGGTCAAGCGATACGGCTCGGTCGTCGCGGTGGACGGACTCGATCTCACCCTCGGACGCGGCGCCGTCCTCGCCCTCCTCGGTCCCAACGGAGCCGGGAAGACGACAACGGTCGAGATCTGCGAAGGGTTCCGCAAGCCCGACGGCGGCCGGGTCCGCGTCCTCGGACTGGACCCGCGCTCCCCCGAACTGCGGCCCCGCGTCGGCGTCATGCCGCAGGGCGGCGGCGGCTACCCCGGCGTGCGGGCCGACGAGATGCTGCGGCTGGTCGCCGCGTGCGCCGCGAACCCGCTCGACCCGGCGTGGCTGCTCGACATCCTCGGCCTGGCCAACGTGGGCCGCACCCCGTACAAGCGGCTGTCCGGCGGGCAGCAGCAACGACTTTCGCTGGCGTGCGCCCTGGTCGGGCGACCCGAACTGGTGTTCCTGGACGAACCCACCGCCGGCATGGACCCGCAGGCCCGCCGGCTCGTCTGGGACCTGGTCGCCGCGCTCCGCACGGACGGCGTGAGCGTCCTGCTCACCACCCACCTCATGGACGAGGCCGAAGCGCTCGCCGACCACGTCGTCATCGTCGACGCGGGCCGCGTGGTCGCCGCCGGCAGCCCCGCGGAACTCACCGCGCAGCACCCCGACGACCAGCAGCTCCGGTTCCGCGCCCGGCCGGGGCTCGACCTGACGCTGCTCACCGGCGCGCTGCCGGAGGGCATGAAGGTGCGCGAGGCGTCCAGGGGCGGATACCTGGTGGAAGGCCGGATCGACCCGCAGGTGGTGTCGACCGTGACGTCGTGGTGCGCGCAGCAGGGCGTGCTGGCCGAGGAGCTGACCGTGGCGAAACGCAGCCTGGAGGACGTTTTCCTCGACCTGACCGGACGGGAGCTGCGCTCGTGACGTTCGCACCGGGCACGTTCACCCCCGCGCCGGGACGCGGCAAGCCGCTGCGGATGCTGTGGACCCAGGCCCGCACCGAGACGGTGCTGACCCTGCGCAACGGCGAACAGATCCTGCTCACCGTCCTCATCCCGCTGGCGCTGTTGGTGGCGCTGGCCAAGATGTCGGTGATCCCGATGCCCGAACCCCGCGTCGGCTCGGCCGTGGCCCGGATCCTGGCGCTGGCGGTGATCTCGTCGGCGTTCACCGGCCAGGCCATCGCCCTGGGTTTCGACCGGCGTTACGGGGTGCTCAAGCGACTGGCCGCCACCGCTCTGCCGCGCTGGCTGCTGGTGGGCGGCCGGATCGCCGCCGCGTTCGCCGTCGTCGCGATCCAGGTCGTGATCCTGTGCACGACCGCCCTGTTGCTGGGCTGGCAGCTGCCGTCGATCACCGGAATCCTGTGGACCGCGGTGCTGCTGGTCCTCGGCACGCTGTCGTTCGGCGCGCTGGGCGTGCTGCTGGGCGGCGCGCTGCGAGCCGAAATCGTGCTGGCACTGGCGAACATCATCTGGTTCGTGCTGCTGCTCATCGGCGGCGTGGCGCTGGGCGTCGACAACCTGCCCGGCTGGCTGGCCGCGATCGTCGAACTCCTCCCCTCGGCAGCCCTCGCCGAAGGACTCCACACCGCGATCGTGGACGGCGCCGCGCCGGGTCTGCGACCCGTGCTGGTCCTCCTCGCCTGGGGCGCGGTCGCGAGTGCGCTCGCGTCACGGACGACGCGGCTCGACTAGCCCCGGCGGCGTGGCGGTGGAACGCGGGCGGATCACCTGCGCCAAGATGGGTGTGAACCACCCCGAGGCGAGGACAGGCGATGACAGGCGGACTCGACACCAGACCCACGGCCGTCACCATCGACCTGGAAGAGCTGGTGAAGCAGGCGTGGCAGGGGCGGATCCGGATTCCGCACTTCCAGCGACCGTTCCGCTGGGGCCGGGAAGACATCATCCGCCTGTTCGACAGCGTGGCTCGGGGCTACCCGATCGGCAGCGTCCTGCTGTGGATACGGCCGGCGCCGGCCGGCCGGGTCACGCTGGGCGACCTGACTTTCGAGGCACCTGAGTTCCCGAACGCGCTCTGGGTCGTCGACGGCCAGCAACGCATCACCAGCCTGGCCAATGCGCTGGACCCGAAAGCGGCACAGAACCCGAAGTTCGCGCTCGGCTACGACCTGCGCGCACGGTCCTTCGTCCGATTGCGGTCGAGCCACGACCCGACCGTGGTGCCACTGCCCGTGCTGTTCAACCTCCCACAGCTCATCTCCTGGTTCCACGACCGGCCCGAGATCGGCGAGTACCTCGGTCAGGCCACCGAGGCAGCCGCCACGATCCGCCAGTACAAGGTGCCCGCGTACCAGGTCGAGAACAGCGACGTGGAAGTACTCCAGGACATCTTCGACCGGCTGAACAACTACGGGAAGCGACTCAGCAAAGCCGAGATCTTCACCGCCCTGAACGCCGGGTCGGAGACGGACGCCGCCGATCGGCTGACCATTCCGCTGATCGCCGAGAACATCAACGCCGAACGCGGGTTCGGGGTCGTCGACGGCGACACCGTGCTCAAGACCATACTGGCCAGGCGGAACCCCGACGTCCTGCGGGACATCCGCAACGAGTTCTCCGGGAAGTCCGGGATCGAGTTCCCCGGCGAAGACCGGGACCGGGCGTACGAGCAGACCCAGATCGCGCTGTCGAAGGCCGTCGAATTCGTCCAGGACCACGCCTCGGTCCCGCACGTCGGCATGTTGCCGTACCGAAATCTCCTGGTCGTGCTGGCCCGGTACTTCGCACACTTCCCGGAACCTGGGGACCAGAACTCGAAACTCCTGCGCCGGTGGTTCTGGCGGGCCGCCGTGGTCGGGCCGGAAGGGTTCCGCGGCGGGACCTCCGGCGCGATCCGCGCGTTCAACGGGGCCATCCGCCCCGGAGACCAGACCGGCTCCTTGCAGAACCTGCTGGCGCTGACGGGCGCCGAGTCCTACCAACTGCCCAACCTGCACCGGTTCCGCGCGAACGAGGCACGGACCAAGATCGTGCTGTGCGCCTGGTGGCACGCGGAACCCCGATCGCCGGAGACCGGCGACGTCTGCGACCAGTCGACCCTGGCGTACTGCCTGACCGACGCCTGGACGGCCTCCGGTGCGGTCCAGACCATCGCACCGCGCCGGGACGTCCCGGACACCATGCGCCAGTACGCCGCGAACCGCCTGCTGCTGCCGCCGTTGCGCACGGTCGACAGCGAGATCGCGCCGATCCTGGCCCGCCGACCTGACCACCTCGACGACGCCCGATGGGCCGCCGTCCTCGATTCGCACTCGATCACCGCGGCCTCGGCGAAGCTGCTGGCCGACGAGCGGCACGAGGACTTCCTGAACGCCCGCCACGAACTCCTGGAGGAGCGACTCATCACGTTCCTGAAGGTGATGTGCGAGTGGAGCTTCGAGGACACCCCGGCGCTGGAGGAACTCGATCTCGACGACGAGGACGACGATGGCTTCACGGAGTGAAGCCGCATACGGCGTCTGGCTGTACAACGACCGGATCGGCACGCTCAACCAGCGCGGCGACTTCACCTGGTTCGAGTTCAACGAGTCCTACCGGGCGAACACCGACCGGAGCGTGCTCGGTCTGTGGTTCGAGAACAAGCTGTCCGACCGGCACTCCAAGCACATGCGGGTGCACCCGTGGTTCTCCAACCTGCTCCTGGAGGGCAGGCTCCGGGAGTGGATCGCGGACGGACGCGGCGTCTCGGCCGACCGCGAGATGGAACTGCTCGCCCAAGTCGGGCACGACCTGCCGGGTGCGGTCCGCGTGCTGCCCGAGGACACCGTCCCGGGCGCGACCCCGGCGGGTGATCCCACCTCACCCGACGACCGCCGACCGACGGCAGTGACCTGGCGATTCTCCCTCGCCGGCGTACAACTGAAGTTCTCCATGCTCCAGCAAGGGGACCGCCTCACCATCCCCGCGTCCGGCATCGGCGGTGACTGGATCGTCAAGCTCCCGGACAAGCTCCACCCGGAGGTGCCGCGCAACGAGCACGCGATGATGCGGCTCGCCGCCGCCGCGGGTATCGAGGTGCCCGAATGCCGACTGGTTCACCGCGACGAGTTGCCCGCGCTGCCGGACGGTGCGTGGCCGCCGAACGAGGAGTGGGCCTTCGCCGTCCGCCGGTTCGACCGCGACCCGAACCGGGGCCTGATCCACATCGAGGACCTGGCCCAGGTGCGGGGATTCTGGCCGGATGACAAATATCGCGGGAGCTACGAGTCCGTCGCCGCGCTGGTCTACCGCCGCCACGACGTCGCAGCGCTCCGCGAGTTCGCCCGGCGGCTCGCCTTCGACATCCTGATCAGCAATGGCGACGCCCATCTCAAGAACTGGTCGCTCATCTACCGGAACCACCGGATCCCCACGTTGGCGCCGGCGTACGACCTCGTGTCGACCGAGGTGTACCGGGAACGGAACGACCCCGAGACACTGGGGTTGAGATTCCACGGCACCCACCGGTTCGACAAGATCACCTTCGGCTCGTTCACGCGACTGGAACACAAGTTGGTCGCCCCGGACGCCGAGCTCCGCCATCACGTGATGGAACTCGTCACACGGGTGCACGAAGCATGGCCGGAGATCTCCGATTCACTGTCGGAGACGCCGTTCCTGAACGAGGCGATCCACCAATCGATCGTCGGACGGACGGCGACACTCATCGCAGGCTGACCCCGCCGACGTCTCTCAGCAGGCGGTACCTACCATCGGTAACCGTGCCGACCTGGTTGACCGCTTTCCTGCTGAAGTTCCGACGCGTGTTCGCCATCGCCGTGGTGGCAGCACAGGCGGGCATCGCGGTGACCGGCTCGATCGTGCGCGTCACCGGGTCCGGGTTGGGGTGTCCCACCTGGCCGGAGTGCGTGTCCGGCAGCCTCATCCCGGTCGAGCACCCCGAGGTCGCGCCGCTCAACCAGTGGGTCGAGTTCGGCAACCGCACCCTCACCGGCGTGGTCGGGTTCATCGCCGTGCTGTGCGTGCTGGCCGCCTGGGTGGACCGGCCCCGCCGCACCCGCGTGCTCAAGCTGGCGCTGATCCAACTCGGCGGCGTCGCGCTCCAGGCCGTGATCGGCGGCATCACCGTGCACATGGACCTGGTGTGGTGGACCGTCGGCATCCACCTGATGGTGTCGATGGCGCTCACGTGGGCCGCCGTGCTGCTGGTGTCGTCGCTGCGCGAGGGTGACGGGCCGCCCGTGCCGCTGGTGTCGCGCAACTCGATGCGGCTCCAGGCCGTGCAGGCCGGCGCGCTGTTCCTGCTGATGGTGGCGGGCACCCTGGTCACCGCCGCCGGACCGCACGCGGGCGACTCGAAGACGCCCCGGCTCCAGATCCCGGTCGCCACGCTCGCCCAGATCCACGCCGACCTGCTGTTCCTGTTCCTCGGCCTGGTCATCGGCCTCGGGTTCCTGATCTGGCCGCACGCCCGCCGCGCCTACCTGGTGCTCGTCGCGACCGTCCTCGCCCAGGGCGCGGTCGGCATGGTCCAGTACTGGACCGGCGTGCCGGAAGTACTGGTCTCGGTGCACGTGCT
The DNA here is from genome assembly GCA_965995405.1 of uncultured Saccharothrix sp. Lineage (GTDB taxonomy): Bacteria > Actinomycetota > Actinomycetes > Mycobacteriales > Pseudonocardiaceae > Actinosynnema. The sequence continues at coordinate 14,664 of CBHFOL010000053.1, read as the reverse complement.
GGGCGCGGGCACGGTGATCATCGCCACCGCCAACCTGTGGACGTCCACCCGCGTCCGGGCTCACCTGGACGACGCGGGCCTGCGCTCCCAGACGGCGGGCAGCTCGGTCGCCAGCCACGTGTAGAGGTCGTCCACGGTGCGCAGCCGCTGGGCCCGTTCCGGGTCACCGCTCATCAGCCGCATCCCGGACTCGGTCAGGTCCCGCACGCTGACCAGCGCGTCCAGCTTGCGCTGCACCAGGTCGGCCCACTTCTTCTCGTTGATCCGGAACTGCGCCGCCTGCCGCCCGCGCCGCGTCCGCTTGGTCACCAGGCCCGCGTTCACCAGGAACTTCAGGTTCGTGGAGATGGAACCGCTGGACGCCTCCAGCTCCTGGGACAGCTCCGCCGCCGTCCGCTCCGACGGCAGGCACACCAGCAGATATCCCAGGATCCGGCCGCCGATCAGCGGGATGCCCTCCTCGGCGAAGTGCGCGGCGAACCGCTCGATCCACGCCGACAGCCGAGTCTCACGTCCGACGCCCACCCTGACCAACCCCCTGCTTCGGTCGACACTGAAGCCATAGTAGGCAGTCAGAGCCGCCGGAGGCCGGACAACACGCGTTCCATCAGCCCCAGATCCGGCTGTGCGCCGTCGACCGACCCGGTGTCGTGCACGTCGATCAGCCGGCGTTCGGCCATGTCGCCGAGCAGCACCTTGGCGACACCCAGCGGCAGCCGCAGCAGCGCCGCGACCTCGGCCACCGAACGCGGCCGGCCCACCAGGTTGAGCACCTCCTGGTACTCGGACTTCAGCGCGCCCGGGTGGTCCCGGTCGACCGTCGACACCAGGGTCTCGATCTCCAGCTGGTGCGACGACGAGGTGCGCCCGCCCGTCCACGAGTAGGCGCGCACGATCGACGCGGCCTCCTCGCGCGGGAAGTGCGGGTCGTCCTGGAACACCGGGTGCGGCTTGGTCGGCTGCTCCACCGGGTCCGGCTCGGCCCGCCGCTTCGACCGCCGGCCGCTCAGGCTGAACCCGTTGAGCAGATCGGCGAACGTCTGCTCGACGGCGGACTCCTCGTCGTCCCTGCTCATGACCACCTCACGCCGACGGGCGGGCCATCATCCGTTTCACGCCGTGCAGTTCCGCGCGCAGCTCGGGGGTGAGCAACTGGCCGACCTGGTCCACCACGACCGTCATCTCGTAGGCGACCTGGCCGACGTCGGCGTCCGGCGCGGCCAGCACCGCCAGGCACGAGCCGTCCCGGATCGACATCAGCAGCATGATCCCGTACTGCATCTCGATCACCGAACGCAACACGCCGCCGCCGTCGAAGCACCGCGCGGCCGACTCGGTGAGGCTCGCGACGCCCGCCGCGATCGCCGACAGCTGGTCCGCCCGGTCGTGGGGCAGGCCGCTCGACGCGGTGAGCAGCAGGCCGTCGACGGAGATCACCACGGCATGGGCGACACCCGGCACGCGTTCGGCGAAATTGTTCACCAGCCAGCCGAACTGGTCGATCTGCCGTGAACTCTGCCCGCTCATGTGTCGTTCTCCCGCCCCGTTCGGTTCTCACCGGAGTCCTTGACACCTTGCCGGACCCCGGTCTGGTAGCTCGCCAGGAATCCGCGTGTCGCGCTCGGATCCCTCCGGACGGGTGCCACCGCGTCGGGTGTCTCCGTCCGTTCGACGGCCAGGTTGGCGCGCGGGCGCCGCTTGGGCAGTCCCGCGTCGTTCTCCCGCACCGGCGCCTCCCCCTGTCCGGGCACCGCCGGCTGCCCGAGGGGTTCGGGCCCATGGGGTTCGGGCCCGGCGGCGTGCCCCGAGTGTTCAACGCCGTTGCGCCGCGCGGGTTCCGGCGGCCCGGCCGGGACCTGTGTCTTGCGGAACCACGTCGAGCCCGGACGGTACGCGTCCGCGGGGGTGGGTGGTGCGGGATTCGCGCCGGATGCGGACGCCGGCGCGGGTTTGGTGAAGAAGGACGAGCCCCGGCTGACCGACGCGCCGAAGGCCGTGGGGCCGGACGGCGCGGGATCGGCGGTGCGGCCCCGGAACGTCGACCAGCCCGCACCCGCCGTGCCCGCTGCGGTCGAAGGCTTCCCGGCCTGGCCCGCCCCGCCGAGGAAGGCGGCCGAGGCCTTGCCGGGCGCGGTGCCTTCGACGGGTGCCGAGTGCCTGCCCGCACCGGCCGGCCGGTTCGCCCGTGCGGCCGGAATCGACGGGGCGCCGGCGGAATCGTTCCGGGGCGGTGCCGCGCGGACCAGTTCGGCGGGCAGCGCCGCGACCGCGCGCACCCCCTCGGTCTCCTCCCGCAGCGCGACCTGGATGCCGTGCCGCCCGGCCAGCCGGCCCACCACGTACAGGCCGAGCTGCCGCGACACCGGCAGCTCACCGGACTCGTCGTCGGCGGCACGGGCGATCTTCGCGTTGGCCTCGGCCAGGTCCTCCTCGGACATGCCGACGCCGACGTCCACCACGTCCACCAGCACACCGCCGCCGGGCCGACCGCGCCCGCCGACGACGACCTGGGTGGTCGGCGGCGAGAACGCGGTCGCGTTGTCCATCAGCTCGGCGACCAGCCGGACCAGGTCGCCCGCCGCGTAGCCGACGACCTCGACCGACGGCGCGGTCTCCACGACGACCCGCTGGTACTGCTCGATCTCGGACGCGGCGGCGCGCAGCACGTCGCCCAGCGGCACCGGGCGGGTGAAGCGGCGGGCCAGGTCGCTGCCGGACAGCACCATCAGGTTCTCGTTGTTGCGGCGCATCCGGGTCGCCAGGTTGTCCAGCTTGAACAGGCCGGCCAGCCGCTCCGGGTGCTGCTCCTGCCGTTCCAGCTCCTCCATGAGCCGCAGCTGCCGCTCCACCAGGCCCTGGCTGCGCCGGGACAGGTTGATGAACGCGTTGCGCATCGACGTCCGCAGCTCGGCCTGTTCGGTCGCGGAGTCGACGGCCTGCCGGTGCACCGCGTCGAACGCGCGCGCGAGCTGGCCGAACTCCTCCAGGGTGTGCACCGGCACGGGGTCGATCGTGACGTCCGGCTCGGCGTCCTCGCGGAGCTGGGCGACCAGCGTCGGCAGCCGGTGCTGTGCCACGTCGAGCGCGGCGACCCGCAGGGCGCGCAGCGAGCGCAGCAGGTAGCGGCCGACCACGAAACCCACCGCGCAGGCCAGGAACAGCGACGCCGCCAGGATCGCCGACGCCAGGCCGGCGCGGTCGCTGGTCTCGTCCTGGAGCTTGCCCGCGGCCTGCTTGAGCTGGTCCTCCAGGCTGCGCAGCACGGACTCGACCCGTTTCGCGGTGCCCGCCGAACTGTCCTGCCACGCCTTGACGTCCAGCGCGACGCGCACCGTGTCCGCGTCCGACCGGACCTGCTGCACAAGGCTGTTGCGGATGTCCACGTCCTGGCCGGCGACGACGGTCCGGTACTCGGCCTGCTGCTGCGGGGTGGCGACCGCGATGTAGTCGGCCAGCTTGTCCTGCTGCCGGGTCCACGACTGCTCCAGCGCGGTCTGCTCGTCGACCAGCAGCGAGCCCCGGCTGACGCCGGCCAGCAGCATGGCGTGCTGCCACGACATCTGCTCGCCCGCCATCGCCAGGTTGTGCAGCGCGGTCGCGGTGCCCGCCAGCGCCGGGTCGCCGAAGTCGCCGACCATCGCCTGGTCGAAGTCCAGCAGGGCGCGCAGCACCACGGTGTAGCCGCCGATCGCGCCGGTCAGGTCGACGGTGCCGTCGAGCACGCGGTCGCGTAGCTGCGGCAGGCCGTCCAACTGGGTGGCGGCGTCGTTGTAGCGGGTGGTCGCGACCTGGCCCAGCGAGGAAGCCGTGCGGTCGGCCAGGTTCCGCACGCCGGCCGCCGCGCCGTCGGTGATCCGCACGAGGTCCTTGAACCGCTTTTCGTCCACGGGTGCGTTCTCGGCGCGACGGGCGGCCAGTGCGCGTTCGGCCTGCACGCCCGCGATCAACGGGTCCAGGCCGGTGCGCAGGGTGACCATGCGCTGCATCGCGGTGTAGCTGTCGGCGGCCAGCACGTAGTCGCGGATCTGCATCATGCCCGCGCCGACCGCGACGAGCACCGGCACCGCCAGCACGGCGCCGAGCTTGACCGGCAGCCGCCAGTTGCGCCAATCCGCGACAGCACCCCACCACTGCCGGCGTGTGCTGTTGTCGCCAGTCACCAGACAAGTCCCGGAAAAGTCGAGTAGTTGATCCGCCACGCAAATCGGGACCCACGCGAAGATCACAACCGGCGGCGGCGGAGGCTGTTGCGCGATAGTAGGTCGTGATCCGTGTCGGGACAACGATCTCGCGGCATGTGCTCAGGCGTTCGGCCCAACCACGGACAGTGAGCTTCCCGCGCGTTTGCCACGCGACCCAATCGATACCTCCGCCACGGCACGGGTTTTGAGCTGCCCGAACGGATCAGGCGGCGGTCCGGGCGGACGAATCGCCCGTTGACTGAAGGCCGCTCGGGATTAGGCTGATCGCTCACCGAGCCGCGCGATCCCTGCGGTGGAGAAGGCGAATCCCCGTGGAGGATTGATGACGAAGGCGATCCTGCCTCCGGATTCCGGACGCGCGCGCGGCTTCGCGACGTTCGACGAACCGCCGCCGCCGCTGATGGTGGACGCCGCGGGCCGGCCGGACTTCGCCGCGATCCGGGACAGCGCCGAGTTCCGCGAACTGCGCCGCCGCGTCCGGGTGTTCGTGCTGCCCGCCGTCGTCGGGTTCCTGGCGTGGTACCTGGGTTACGTGCTGCTGTCGGCGTACGCGCCGGCGTTCATGGGTGCCAAGGTGTCCGGCGCGGTGAACGTGGGGATGGTCTTCGGGCTGCTCCAGTTCGCCACCACCATCGCGCTGACGATCCTGTACTCCCGTTACGCGCGTCGGCGGATCGACCCGCAGGTGGCGGAGGTCCGGGCGCTCACCGCGGAGGACCGCCGATGACCGGCGGCAACACCGCGATCAACCTGGGCGTGTTCGCGGTCTTCGTGATCATCACGCTGTTCGTGGTGTACCGGGTGGGTTCGCGCAACGCGACCGCGTCCGACTACTACGCCGCCGGCAGCAGCTTCACCGGGCCGCAGAACGGGGTCGCGCTGTCCGGCGACTTCCTGTCCGCCGCGTCGTTTCTGGGCATCTCGGGCAGCATCGCGGTCAACGGCTACGACGGCTTCCTGTACTCGATCGGCTGGGTCGTGTCGTGGCTGATGGGTCTGCTGATCATCGCGGAGCGGCTGCGCAACACCGGCCGGTTCACGGTGGGCGACGTGCTGGCGTTCCGGATGCGGCAGCGGCCGGTGCGGGCGGCGGCGGCGAACGTGACGCTGGTGATCTCGCTGTTCTACATGATCGCGCAGATGGCGGGCGCGGGTGCGTTGATGGCACTGCTGCTGGACGTGCACACCAAGGGCGGGCAGGCGCTGGTGATCGCCTGCGTCGGCGTGGTGATGGTGATGTACGTGCTGGTCGGCGGGATGAAGGGCACCACGTGGGTGCAGATCATCAAGGCCGTGCTGCTGATCCTGTGCGTGACGCTGATGACCGTGTTCCTGTTGGGGAAGTTCGGGTTCAGCCTGACCGACATCCTGGAGACGGCCAGTCGCAACACGCCGTTGGGGCCGGAGGTGCTGGAGCCGGGCGTGCGGTACGGCGAGTCCGCGTTGTCGCGGCTGGACTTCATCTCGCTGGCGGTGGCGCTGGTGTTGGGGACCGCGTCGCTGCCGCACGTGCTGATGCGGTTCTACACGGTGCCGAACGCGCGTGAGGCGCGGCGTTCGGTGGTGTGGGCGACGTGGATGATGGCGGTCTTCTACCTGTGCACGCTGGTGATCGGGTACGGATCGCTGGCGCTGGTCGGTTCGGACACGATCAAGAACGCGCCGGGCGGCGAGAACTCGGCCGCGCCGCTGCTGGCGTTCCGGATCGGCGGGGTGGTGCTGCTGGGGATCGTGTGCGCGGTGGCGTTCGCGACGATCCTGGCGGTGGTGGCGGGGTTGACGTTGACCGCGTCCGCTTCGTTCGCGCACGACGTCTACGCGAACGTGATCAAGGACGGGCACGCGGATCCGCGGTCGGAGGTGCGGGTGGCGCGGCTGACCGCCGTCGCGGTGGGTGTGCTGGCGATCGGGGGCGGGATCGCGGCGAACGGGCAGAACGTGGCGTTCCTGGTGGCGTTGGCGTTCGCGTTGGCGGCTTCGGCGAACCTGTCGACGATCATCTACTCGATGTTCTGGAAGCGGTTCAACACCAACGGGACGTTGTGGGCGATCTACGGCGGGCTGGGGTCGTGCATCCTGCTGATCGCGTTTTCGCCGGCCGTGTCGGGGGCGCGGACGTCGGTGTTCCCGGACGTGGACTTCGCCTGGTTCCCGTTGGGGAACCCCGGGCTGGCGTCGATCCCGTTCTCGTTCCTGTGCGGGTGGTTGGGGACGTTGCTGAGCAAGGAGAAGGCGGATCCGGCGAAGCAGGCCGAGATGGAGGTCCGTTCGCTGACCGGCATCGGTTCCGGGTTGCGCTAGCGCCCGGTCCTTCGGCGCACGGTCCTTCGGGCGCTCGGTCGGGGTTGCCCGGGGAAGCCGGATTTCCCGCCCGACTCCCCCGGTGTTCCTTCACGCCCCAGTCCGGCGACTCACCTGTCGACTCAGCTGTTCCGCAATGCCGCACGCACGGCCGAGGCGAACCGCATCGGTGCCGCCGCGTCGGTCTGCCGGAAGCCCAGGGACGGTTCGACCAGCTCCAGCTCCAGCAGCAACGGAGCACCGTCCACACCGGACACAAGATCGACTCGCGTGTACAGGAATTCGTTGCGCCGCAAGCCAAGCAGCCCGGCAGCCGCATCCAGCACATCCTCGGCCACGCGCCGCTGGGCCCCGGACGGCGACGCGCCCGACAGCCGTTCCACGATGTACAGCCCGGACTCGTCGTACTCGGCGTCCGGCGTGAGCATCGCGCCCTTGGTGAACGCGTGCGAGTACTGGCCGCCGATGAACACCAGTGCCGTCTCCCCCACCGCGTCCACGGCGGCTTGGTACGGCTGGACCAGCGCAGGCACGCCAAGCTCACCCAAATGGGCGATAGCTGCCCCAAAATCCCCAGCGGCAACCCGCAACGCCCCACGCGAACCGGCCCCGACGGTGGGCTTGACCACGAACTCCCCGTCCGGCCAGTCGGAAAACCCGGGCGTCGCGACGGCGGTGGGCACGACGGGAACCCCGAGGCCCTGAAGCTCGACCAAATACGATTTGTCGGTGTTCCACCGCACCACCGCAGCCGGATTGGCCAGCCCCGGCACGGTCCCGCACCAGTCCAGGAACTCGGGCAGCCGCTCGGTGTAGTCCCAGGTGGACCGCAACACGGCGAGGTCGGCGGTCTCGCCGGAACCCCAGACCGACCAGGCGGCATCCACCCCGACCTCCGCCAAGGCCCCGATCAGCGCATCATCGTCGCCATCGCCGGCAGGCAACGAAGCACAGGTAACAAGAAGAACCTTCACCTCCGCAGCCTAGACAACCCCGCGACGGCACCCGGCCCGCGCAACGCGCCAGCGCGAACAGCGCCCACCGCAGGCACCTTGCCTCCGCCGAGCCGACCGGGCCGGGCAGAGCCGAGGTCCAGCGCAGAGCCGAGATCCAGCGGAGCCGAGCCGGGGTGTGCGGGCAGCCGTCGGGATAGCCTGGGCACGTTGTCCCCGCCAGCGCCGCCTCCTTGTTCTGGCAACGTGAATGGAAACCAAAAAGTGCCCGGAATTCGGATGGTTCGCCCGATCGAGTGATCAACTGCCTGGAAACCGCTGGTCAGCGACCTGCCATCTTGTGGCGGTGGGCCGCGCCGATCTTGACCGCCGCCGTCGTCTCGCGGTCCCAGTCGTGTCGGTCCAGGTCCGACACGGCCGCCACGACCGCCTCCGCCGACGCCACATCCGGCAGCAGCACGTCGCCCATCGCGCCGTCCCGGCCCACCAGCACCACGCGCGCACCGGCCCGACCGATGTTCTCCACCACGGCCCGCACGGGCTTGCCGTGCGCCGCTACGAAACCTTGCGCCGTTTTGACGGCGGCACCGATCTTCTTCTCCTCAGCCACCCCGCCAGCCTAGAACCTGCGGGTAACTTCGGTGCACGTGACCGAAACCACGACACTCGGCCGACTGGTCGACGAATTCCTGTCCTGGCAGTTCGACCGCAACCCCGGCCGCGCCGCGATGCTCGGCTCGCTCGAACACGACCACACCCTCGGGGACTTCAGCGCCCGGGCGTTCACCGACTACAACCGGGAGGCCGCGGGCTGGCTCGAACGGTTCGAGCGGACCGACAGCGGCGGGCTCGACGAATCGGTCGACCGGGACCTGGTCATCTCCGTGCTGCGCGGCGAGTTGGCGTACGCGAACTGGCCCGCCTGGCGGCGCGACCCGTCGATCTACTCCAGCGCCGTCCTCTTCCCGCTGTTCACCGCCTTCCTGAACCGGCTGCGCCCCGAACCGGCGCTGGTCGACAGCGTGATCGCGCGCCTCGCCGAGGTGCCCGCGCTGCTCGCCGCGTGCGAAGCCAACCTCGACCGCGACCTGGCGTCCCCGAAGATCGTCGAACGGGCCGCCGCGCAGGCGAGGACCGGCCGCGCGTTCCTCACCCACACCCTGCCCTCCGAGGTCGCCGACCCCGACCTGCGGGCGAAGCTCGCCGACGCCGCCGAACCCGCCGCCGCCGCGTTCGACCGGCTCGCCACCTTCCTGGACGAGTTCGCGAAGACCGCGCGCGGCGACTGGCGGATGGGCGAAAGCCTCTACTCGACGCTCCTGCGCGAGCGCGAGGTCCTCGGCTACGGGGTGGCCGAGCTGCACGAACGCGGCAAGGCCGCCTACGCCGAACTGGACGCCGAGATGCGCTCCCTCGCGGGCGCGGACGACTGGCACTCGGTGATGCTGGCCCTCCAGGACGACCACCCGCCGACGCCCGAGGCGATGCGCGCCGAGTACGAGGCCGAGACGCGGCGCGCCCGCGCGTTCCTGGTCGAGCACGGCCTGGTGACGCTGCCGGACGGCGAGGAGTGCCGGGTGGTGCCGTCGCCGGTGTTCCAGCGGCCGATGCTGAGCGTGGCGTCGTACATGTCGCCGCCGCCGCTCACGTCGGATCGGATCGGGCACTTCTTCGTGCCGTCGCCGCCGGACGAGTTCACCGCCGAGCAGGTCACCGAACGGCTGCGCACGAACTCGCGGGCGCAGATGGCGTCGATCGCGGTGCACGAGGCGTACCCGGGCCACCACTGGCACCTGTCGTGGCTGGCCGCGCAGGACCGGCCGGTGCGCAAGGTGTTCCGGACGCCCTACTTCTCCGAGGGGTGGGCCCTGTACGCGGAGAAGCTGCTGCGGGAGCACGGCTACTTCAGCGCGGAGGCCGTCGGCGACGCGAAGAAGGCCCACGCCCAGGAGCTCGCCCACGTGGAGGCACGGCTGTTCCGCGCCGCGCGGATCATCGTGGACACGGCGATGCACTGCGGTGACATGGACGTCGCCGAGGCCGAGGCGTTCATGACCACCAAGGCGTCGCTCACGCCGGGCACGGCGCAGGGCGAGGTCACCCGGTACTGCGCGTGGCCGACGCAGGCACCCGCCTATTTGACCGGCGCGCTGGAGATCGACCGCATCCGGGACGACTTCACCGGCACGCAGCGCGAGTTCCACGACCGGCTGGCGGGGTCGGGCGCGCTGCCGCTCGGTCTGGCGCGGCGGGCCGTGCTGGGACGGTGACCTGCCGGGATCACCTCCCGACCGGGGTGACCCCTGGACCGGTGACCTCCCGATCCGTGGGACGCGGAACAGGCCGCGCCGCGCGAAGGTTGGTGTGGAGCACAACCGAAGTGACTACGGAGGACGGCGACATGCCCAAGGCAGTGGTGGTGCGCGCGACCGGCGGGCCCGACGTGTTGGAGTTCGGCGAAGTCGAGCCGAAGTCACCCGATGCGGGCGAGTTGCTGGTGGACGTGGCCGCAGCGGGCGTGAACTACATCGACACGTACCACCGCGAGGGCCGCTACCCGTTGCCGCTGCCGTTCGGCATCGGTCTGGAGGGCACGGGCCGGGTGACCGCGGTGGGCGCGGACGTGTCGGGGTTCGCGGTCGGCGACCGGGTGGCGTGGGCGGCGGCGCTGGGCAGCTACGCGGAGCAGGCGCTGGTGAAGGCTGCGGACGCGGTCGCGGTGCCGGACGGCGTGGCCGACGACACGGCGGGCGCGCTGCTGTTGCAGGGCCTGACCGCGCACTACCTGGTGGCGTCGACCTACCCGGTGCGGCCGGGCGACACGGTGCTGGTGCACGCGGCGGCGGGCGGGGTGGGCCTGCTGCTGGTGCAGTTGGCGAAGGCACGTGGCGCGCGGGTGATCGGCACGGTGTCCACGGAGGCCAAGGAGGCGCTCGCGCGGGAGGCCGGCGCGGACGAGGTCATCCGGTACGACCTGGTGGACTTCGCGCCGAAGGTGCGGGAGCTGACCGGCGGCGAGGGTGTCGCGGCGGTGTACGACGGGGTGGGCGCGGCCACGTTCGACGGCAGCCTGGCCAGTCTGCGCCCGCGGGGCTACCTGGTGCAGTTCGGCGCCGCCGGCGGCGCGGTGCCGCCGGTGGACCCGCAGCGGCTCAACCAGGCGGGTTCGGTGTACCTGACGCGGCCGTCGCTGGGCGCGTACACCGCCACCCGGGAAGAGCTGGAGTGGCGGGCGGGCGAGCTGTTCGCGGCGGTCCTGGACGGGTCGCTGGACGTCCGGATCGGCGGGCGCTACCCGCTGGCCGACGCCCGGCGGGCACACGAGGACCTGGAGGGTCGCCGCACCACGGGCAAGCTGCTGCTCGTCCCGTGACACGCGAAGGGGCCCCGGCACGCGCCGGGGCCCCGGGTCACTCCGCAAAAAAGCGTTCCGAAACCGACCGCTCCGCGACAAACCGCTCGGCGACAACCCGCGCCGCAACGGCCTGTTCCGCAACGAACTGCCTGGCAACGGGCCGACCCGCAACGAACCGTTCCGGGATGTCGCGGAACGGGACTCAGCCCTGGACCTTCACCGCGTCGATCACGAAGATCAGCGTCTCACCCGGCTGGATGTCGCCCTTGCCCTGCGGGTAGCCCTTGTCCGACGGCACGACCAGCAGCCGCCGACCGCCCTCCTTGAGCCCGATCAGGCCCTCGTTCCAGCCCTGGATGACCCGCGCCTGGCCGATGTTCTCCAGCGTGAACGGCTTGCCACTGTCCCAGGACGCCTCACGGGTCTTGGCGTCGCGGAACGTCGCCAGCACGTAGTGCAGGTCGGCGCTCGAACCGGCCTTGATCTCCGGCCCGGTGCCCTCGGTGAGGTCCTTGATCAGCAGGCCGTCCTTCGGCTTGCAGCCGGTCGGCACGGTGATCGCGGGCTTCGCGCCCGGCTCGCCGGTCACCTGGTACTGGGCGTCCTCGCACGGCGGGCCGGTCGGCGCGGCGAGCTGCGGCGTGGACGTGGGCCGGCCCGTCGCCGGCTTCTCGGCCGCCTGCGTGGTCGTGGTCGGGGAGTTGGTCTTGGTGGACGGCCGGTCGCTCGCGGTGCACGCGGTCAGCGCCAGTCCGGCGGACAGGGAGACGAGAACCAGGGCCGTACGGCCGACAGTACGCATGGTTGCGGAGCTTATGGTGCGGCCCCGGACGCCGTACGGCCAGGCCCACCGGCAGGCGCAACGCCGATCACGGTCCGCTGTCGTTGATCTCCGAATCAATCCGCAAATGTGCCACTAATCGCCGCTTCCGCAGTTCGGCACCCGAGCGTACAGTAACTCCGCGCACTTGATCGGATACCGGCGGCATTCGGCCTTCCGGGTGCCCGCCAAGGAGGTGAACACCTTGTCCGCGGAGCCGACGGGCGAACGCGGCCTCCTGTTACGGGAATTGTTCTGGACCAGAACGGGTCTGCTCCTGTTGATCCTCGTGGTGATCTCCGGAACCTGCCTGGCCATTTCCAGCGGCATGGACCAGGGTTCGGCGCGGAACTTCATCCTGTCGGCGGGGACCGGCACCATGATCTCCGCCGTGGTCGGATTCACGCAGACGCTGATCACGAGTTCCGCCGCGCAACGCGCGTTGATCACACCGGTGGTCGAGGAGAGCCGCAAGGCGCTGCGTGATCTCACCGCCGAGTACCGGGCACTGGACCGCGAGTTCTTCCCCAGCCACGTGTTCGAGCCCACCGCCACGCCGGACCCGGCGTTCAACCAGCTGATGATGCAGGACCTGGAGCGCACCCGGCTGTACGGGTTCCGCGGCTTCGCCGGCCGGTACGCGGCGGGCAGGCTGCTGCTGTCCCAGTCGGAGTGCGAGCTCAGAGCCGTCCTGGCCGACCCGACCGACGACGACGCGATCAGCGGACGGGCCCGCTACCTGCTGCGCCACGAGGGCGCGGACGGCGATTACGACACCATCGTGGCGCGGTTGCGCGACCAGATCCAGGTCGGCCTGGTCGGCCTGTTCCTGGCCCGCAGCCGGTGCTCCCGGATCGACCTGACCATGGTGTCGGACCCGCCGCTGGACCGGTTGGAACTGTTCGACGAAAGCGCGTGGCTCACCCTCTACAGCAACGCCGGAGCGGGCGTCGTCCGCCTGTACCCGCGCACGCTGCGCTTCTCCGAGGGATCGTTCCTGTACGGGATGGAACGCGCGGAGTTCCTGCGCGTGAGCAATTCCAAGGCAGGGCTGCACATCGTCATCACGCCCGGGACCACGCGCGTGGACTTCCGGGCGCTGTTCGAGAAGATCACCGGTGCGGCGCTGTCCGAAGACGGTTTCCGAGCGCTTGAGGACAAGTTCCACCGGTTCCGCCGTGAATTCACCGCGTCCGCGCGGTTGGGGAGCTGATAAGTCGTGTTGACCGAGTCTTCCGGGTCGTCCGCCCTCGCGGATCTCGCCACGATCGTCGCGGTGGCCGACCCCCCTGTCGTCGATCATTGGGAGCAGGTGCGAACGCGGTTCCCGGAATGGGCGGCGCGGCCCGGACTCAGGGCGGGGTTGCGCGCGCACCTGCGTGCGCTGAGCCCGAAGGAACAGATGCGGGTGGCCGCGAGGTCGCGCGAGACCACGACGCACTTCGCGTGGTGCCTGCGGGACGAGCCGGCCGAGCCGTTCACGTTCTGGCTGCACGAGTACAAACCGCAGTGCGACTGGCGGGCGGGTTACGCCGATTCCATCCACAACCACCGCTACCACTTCTGCACGACCCTGCTGTCGGGCTCCTACCTGCACGAACGCTTCACGGCCCGGCTCGCCGAGGACGGTCGGTCCGTCCAGGACACGGCGCTGCTGCGCAGCACGCAGGCGCTCGAAGGCGATTCCGGGACGATGCTGGCGCACGAATTCCACCGCATTCCGAAAGCGGCGGACGACACGCTGACGTTCCTGGTGAAAAGCCGCGCGGTCACACCGTGGAGCCTGTCTTACGACCCGGACACGCGGACCAGTCACCGGCACGTCCCGGTCGAGTCCAGACTGGAGGAACTGACCAACACGCTGTAACGATCACCAGACCGCCCTACCATCGGCCCACCCGGCTCGGGAGGTCCGATGAGTACGGTCTCGACACCGACGATCTCGGCACAGGCGGTTTCCGAAGTGGAGCGCGAGGTGTGGCGGCTGTGCCGTGAGCTGGCCGCGAAGCTCCAGTTCCACGGTTGGCACCACGTCAGCTTCGTGCGGGACAAGGCGGTCGACTTCGCCCGGCGCAACGGCGCGGACGTGGCGTTGGTCGAGGTCGCCGCCCTGGTGCACGACGTGAACTACATGGTCCGGAAGAACTCGCTGCCGGTGGACGGCCGGGAGCTGCGGCTGTCCATCCTGGCCGACGCCGGGATCGACGCGTCCACGGCCGACCGGGTGGACGCGGTGGTGGAGGAGGCCGAGATGCGCACCCGGCACCGGCACATCTCGCTGGAGGCGCAGGCGCTGTCCGATGCGGACACCCTGTTCAAGGCGCTGCCGGTGACGCCGGTCGTGCTCGCGCCCCGGTACCTGGAGGAGAACGGGATCACGCTGCGGGAGCTGGCGCACAAGATCGTCGGCGAGCAGCAGGCCAAGCAGGACGACGGCTACTACTTCTACGACCCGGAGGCGGCGGCGACCTACTCGCGGTGGGCGACGGCGAACCTGGAACTCTGGCAGTGCATCGTAGAATCGTTGAACGATCCTACTGTCGACCGCCTACTGGCCGAGGTGCCCTGACCCCTCGACCGGAGCACGCCGGCTACTCTCCAAACCTGTTCTGCGCCAAGTTGGTCCGAAAGTCACCCGAAATTACTCCGAATGCCCGCGTAAGGGCCACGCTGAGTGCACGTCACCCGGAGTGATGTCGCAGTGGGCGCTGCGGCTGGGGTGGAGGTGCCGGGCATGGTGTTCGCGGACGACCGGACGATCCCGTTACGGGAAACGGTGACGCCGGAGGTCGTGGCAGCGGCGGTGACGGGGGCGCGGGAAGCGGTGGAGCAACTGCTCCGGGCGGTACGGCCGGCGGTGCTCCGGTACTGCCGCGCCCGCCTGAGCGGCTCGCTGCCGTCACCGGACGACGTGGCGCAGGAGGTGTGCCTGGCCGTGCTGAAAGCCCTCCCCCGCTACCGCGACCAGGGCAGGCCGTTCCTGGCATTCGTGTACGGCATCGCGGCGCACAAAGTCGCCGACGCCCACCGCTA
>CBHFOL010000052.1:0-31105 GCA_965995405.1 uncultured Saccharothrix sp. | reverse complement strand
CACCGCTCCGGCTTGCACTCGAAGTGGACCTTGCGACGGAACGGCACGGCGTGCACGCTCGCCTCGGACACCGTGTCCTCGTCCAGGAGCCGTCTCTCCAGCTCGGCGCACGCCTCCGGGTCACCCTCCGCCGTGCGGCGCAGCAGGTCGTCCACGCCCGCGCCCCGGGACAGCTCGGTCCACGGGACTTTGTCCAAGCCGCGCAACGGATCCGGTCGTTGCCAGGCGGGTGGCAGCTCCATGTGCGGGAAGCTACGTGATCGACGCGGCCGAATGGCGGCACGGCGCGGCGCGTTTTGCGCGCGCCGTACGATCACCGTCGTGCGCGGACCCTCCTACAAGGTTGTCGACCTGTTCTCCGGTGCGGGCGGCATGAGCCTGGGGTTCCAAGCGCACCGCGACTTCACCGTGGTGGGCGCGGCGGACGCCCAGATCGGCAAGCCGTCGTCCCGGCTGGGTTCGCTGCGCTGCAACGGGACCTACCGCGAGAACATCGGCGTCGACCCGCTCCAGGTGGACCTGGGCCGGCTCGACCCGGCCGTGCTGCGCGAGGTGTGGGGGCTGCGGCGGGGCGAGCTGGACGTGCTGGTGGCGTGCCCGCCGTGCTCGGGCTTCACCCGGATCTCGCCCGCCAACCACCTGCGGGACGACCCGCGCAACTCGCTGGTCGGCCGGGTCGCCGCGTACGTGGCGGAGTTCCGGCCCCGGGTCATGCTGCTGGAGAACGCCCGCGAGCTGATCAAGGGCAAGCAGCGGCACCACCTGGACGGGCTGGCCGACCAGCTGCTGGAGCTCGGGTACGAGGTGGACGCGTCGTCGCACATGCTGTCCCGGTTCGGGCTGCCCCAGCTGCGCGAGCGGGCGATGGTGGTGGCGGTGGACCGGGGTGTGCCGCTGCGGACGATGGACGACCTGTGGGCGGGCTGGGAGGTGCGCCCGGCGGCGGTGACCGTGCGGCGGGCCATCGGCAAGCTGCCGCGGGTGCCGGCGGGGGAGAGCGATCCCGAGGACGGGATGCACGTGTCGCCGTCGTTCCGGCGCGGCCGGTCGCTGGACCGGATGCGGGCCATCCCGGCGGACGGCGGGTCGTGGGGCGACCTGGTCGGGTCGACGTCCGAGGAGCTGCTGAACCCGGCGCAGCTGAAGATCATCGAGGACGGCAAGTGGGGCTCCCACCCGGACGTGTACGGGCGGATGTGGTGGGACGAGCCGGCGCGGACCATCAAGCGGGAGTGCGGGCACGTCGGCAACGGCAGGTACGCGCACCCGGAGCAGCACCGGCTGTGCACGGTGCGGGAGATGGCGCTGTTGCAGGGGTTCCCGCGCAAGTTCCGGTTCGACGTGTCGATCATCGGCAACGCGTACCGCCATTTGGGGGATGCGGTTCCGCCATTGGTGTCATTCCAGCTGGCGGCGTTGTGCAAATGGATCCTCGCTGGTCAGCCGCCTACGGCGAAAGATCTGTGCCTGCCCGGGACGTCGTTGCGGGTGGGCGACATCCGGCCGACCGCGGCGGCCGAGCTGGTCGCCTAGATCACTATTTCGCAACGGTGTGGCGACAGTTGTGCGGCACGCTTGCGACGTGATCTGGGTCATACGTGCTCTGACCTGCGGTGATCTATTTCACGTCCGGCTGGTTGCGACCTTTCGTCGGTAATCGAACCGGCCGTTCGGTGGTGCGACCGCAGTGGTCCGGACGAGTTCTCGATCGTCCACTGTGGACTTTCGGGGGGTGTTCCGGCTGATCACGGCCGGTGCTACCGACAGTGTGCCCCATACCCGTTCAGGGGTAACTCGATCGGATAGTGTTCCGGCGATTCCTGTCGTATTCGGTGTCGGCGCGCCTAGCCGTGCAGCCCGCCGCATTCGACACGGACCGCCGCCTTGAACCACACCACGGGCTTTCCCACGAGCCTCAAGGAGACACATGGCACCCCGGTTGACCCTGAAGCGCATGGGGGCTGCGGTCCTCGGCGCCTCCCTTGTCCTGATGACGGCCGCCCTGCCCGCCCTCGCGGAGCCGGTGAAGGTGGAGCCGAACCGCGATGCCAACGAAGAGGGCATCGAAGTCTACCTGGAAGGCCACGAACGGGCGTTCGACGCGAACCTCCTCGGGCTCACCATCACCCAGGGTGCCGACGACAAGACCGCGCGGGCGTACTGCGTCGAGCTGCCGACCCTGTTGCAGAACGGCACGCCGCTCCAGGAGGTGCCGTGGGACCAGCACCCCAACCCGACCTCGAAGTTCAAGGAAAACAGCGCCAAGATCAACTGGATCCTGCACCACAGCTACCCGCTGCTGGAGGCTTCCGCGCTGAACGGGAAGACCGGTCGTGAGATCGACAACCGGGAGGCCATCGCGGGCACCCAGGCGGCGATCTGGCACTTCAGCGATGACGCGAACCTGCGCAAGGACAACCCGACCAAGGACCAGAACGAAGGCGTCGACGCCGACGTCTGGGCGGTCTACCAGTACCTGATCGGCGAGCAGAACACCGGTGAGGCGCTGGAGCCCGACCCGACGCTGGACATCAAGGAAGAGCTGCTGGAGGGCAAGGCGGGCGAGCGGATCGGTCCGTTCACCGTCTCCACGACGGCGGACAAGGTCACCCGGATCTCCGACCTGCCCGCCGGCGTCAAGCTCACCGACAAGGACGGCAACGAGCTGCCGTCGGCCGGAGCCGTCGAGGCCAAGGGCGGGCCCAAGGTGACGGAGATCTGGGTCGAGGTCGCCCAGGGCACCAAGCCCGGCGAGGCCGCGTTCACCCTCGAAGCGAACGCCGAACTGCGCCACGGCCGGCTGTTCGTCAGTGAGGACTACAAGAACCACAAGACGCAGTCGCTGATCATCGCCCAGCCGTCCAAGGTGAAGGTGAAGGACTCCGCGAAGGCGAAGTGGACCGAGGGCACGGTGGAGACCACCACCACGACCCCGGCCCCGACCACGACGACCGAGACGACGGCTCCGACCACCACCACGACGACCACCACCGCGGCTCCGGCCGCCCCCGGTGCCGGCGGTGAGGACGACCTGGCGTCGACCGGTGCCTCGATCTTCGTGCCGCTGCTGATCGGCCTCGGCCTGCTCGGTGCGGGCGCGGCGGCGTTGATCATCGTGCGCCGCAAGAAGACCGCGTAACACCGAACGGCTCGGCGCGGCCCTTCCGGACTCCTCCGGGAGGGCCGTTCCGCATGTCGGGAGGGTGGGAAAGGCCCGGCGATCGCGCCGTCGGCGCAGGCCGGAGGTAGCGTTTGGCGCTGGGGACGCGAGGTCGGTTCAGGTAGCCTGCGTCAGGAGTGCGAGGGAGCACGATGAACTTCGACGAGATCAAGAACAAGGCGTCCGAGCTGCTTGAGGAGAACCACGAAAAGGTGGACCAGGGCATCGACGCGGCGGCCGACTTCATCGCCGACAAGTTCGGCCACGAAGAGCAGGTCAAGGGCGTGGCCGAGAAGGCCAAGGACATCCTTCCGGGTGGAGAGTGAACTCGTTCAACACGGCTGAGCGGGTCGCCCCGGTCGGGGAGGCCCGCTCGGCGTCCGCGCAGATCGTGACCTGGCAGGGCTACGACGCGCCCCGGCTGGAGCAGGTCCGGTTCCTGCTGTCCGAGCGCAAGCTGCGGGCGTCCGGCCGGCTGGTGTCGGCGGGGCCCGACGGGCAGTTCAGCGGGTCGTTCGAGGTGTCCGTCGGCGAGACCGGCGAGGTCACCCGGCTGCTGCTGCGCACGGCGACGGTGTCCGAGGAGCGCCAGATCTCGGTGTCCCGGTCGTCGGAGGGCGTGTGGCTGGTGGACGCGGGCTCCGGCGTGGAACGGGCCGACTTCGACGGCGCGGTGGACGTGGACGTGCAGTTCGCGGTCCTGTTCAACGCGATCCCGGTGCGTCGCCTCAACCTCCAGCACGAGCCGGGCGAGTACGAGCTGCCGGTCGTGTACGTGACGCTGCCCGACCTGTCGGTCCGCCTGGTGCGCCAGAAGTACCGGAGCGTGTCGGTGGGCGCGGAGCAGTCCGTGGTGTCGTTCGCGAGCGGCGACTTCCAGCAGGACATCACCGTCGACAAGACCGGTCTGGTCGTCGACTACCCGGGCCTGTCGCACCGGATCTGAGCCGGCCGCCTGGGTGCGTCGGGCAGCCTGACCAGGCCGGCGTCCTGCGGTTCCGCCCTGCGCGCCGAGCCCGGGGTCAGCCGACCCGGACGGCGATGGCCATGCCCTGACCAACGCCGACGCACGCCGCTGCGATGCCGAGTCCGCCGCCCCGGGCCCGGAGGTGGCGGCACAGGTCGACCACGATCCGGGGCAGGGACGCGCCCAGCGGGTGGCCGTAGGCGATGGCCCCGCCGTGCACGTTGACCTTCTCGCGGTCGACCTCCGGCAGGTGGTGCAGCACCGAGAGGGCCATCGCGGCGAACGCCTCGTTGATCTCCCAGAGGTCCACGTCGTCACCGGAGATCTTCAGCCTGGCCAGCAGCTTCCGGATCGCGGTGACCGGGGCGAGGGTGAACCGGTGCGGCTCGTCGGCGGTGACGGCGCTGCCGAGCAGTTCGCCGAGCGGCGCGATGCCCAGCTCGTCGGCGGTCTGCTCGGTGCTCATCAGGACGGCGGCGGCACCGTCGTTCAGCGGTGACGAGTTGCCCGCCGTCACCGGGCCGGACTCGGAGAACGCGGACGCCAGCCTGGCCAGCTTCTCCAGCGACGTGTCCGGCCGCACGGACTCGTCCCGGCGGACCGCCGAACCGTCCGGCAGCAGCACGGGGAACGCGAACCCGTCGTGCACACCCGCGTCCCAGGCCGCCGACGCCCGGCGGTGCGAGCGCAGCGCGTAGAGGTCCATCAGGTCGCGGGTGACGCCCAGCGCCACCGCGATGTCCTCGGCGGCCCGGCCCAGCGGCACCGTCCACTCGGTGTGCATCCGGGGGTTCACCAGCCGCCAGCCGAGTGCGGTCGACACCGGCTCCAACCGGTCCGCGAACGGCTTGTCCGGCCGCGGCACGACGAACGGCGCCCGCGTCATGCCCTCCACGCCGCCCGCCACCAGCAGGTCGGCGTCGCCCATCGCGAGCGCCCGGCCGGCCTGCACGATCGCCTCGCCGCCGGACGCGCACAGCCGGTTCACCGCCACCCCGGGCACGGTCGCGGGCAGCCCGGCGAGCAACGCCGCCATCCGGCCGATGTTCCGGTTCTCCTCGCCCGCGCCGTTGGTGTTGCCGTACAGCACGTCGTCCACCCGTGCCGGGTCGAGCCGGTGTCTGCGCAGCAGTTCGGTGATCGGCAGCGCGGCCAGGTCGTCCACGCGCACCCCCGACAGCCCGCCGCGGTAGCGGCCGAACGGGGTGCGGGCGGCGTCGAGGATCAGCGGGCGGTGCATGGCTGACATCCTGTCCTGTCACCGGCCTGCCCGCCGGCATCGGCCGTGCGCCCATCCGGGTCTGGTTCGGACGGTGCCCACCCGGCGACCACACCGCCCACCCGCCGACCGCGTCCCTGACAGCACCGGACGGCACGGCCGACCGGGAACGTGGCGAGCGCCGAACGGTCGAACTGCCTGCCGGTGGTGTCTCCAGCCCCACAACACGGCCTGCCGGGCCGGAACGCGGCGGGCGCTGGGCGGTCGGGCCGCTTGCCGCCGGCGTCTCCGACAGCACGGCCTGCCGACCGGGGCGGAGGGTCGCCGCCGCCGATGTCTCCGGCCGTTCGGGGCGGGTTGCTAGCCGATGAAGAAGGGGACGAACGCCGAGGTCGGCCGGGTTTCGCCGGCGGTGCCGAACAGCTTGACCTCGATCATGTGCGGGCCGACCGCGAGTCCGCTGGTGTTCAGCGCCAGCCGGTACGTGCCCGCGATGCCCGGCCCGCCCAGGTTGGTCGGCACCGCCGCCACCCGGTCCCCGTCCAGCCGCACGGTGAACCCGGCCAGGCCCGCCAGCCCGGTGCCGCGCTGCCCGGACCGCCCGTCCAGGACCAGGTCGAGCACCACCCGCCCGCGCTGGATCGGCGACCCCGCCGGCACCGGCCGCCCGCCGGCGTCCAGGACCGTGCCGGTGGCCCGCGCGAGCGCCGGCTCCAGGCCGTTCAACGGCGTCGTGTCGGTGCTCGGCGCGGCCACGCGCGGCGCGCCGGGCTCGGGCGTCAGCTCCAGGTCGACGTGCGAGGCCTGCACCCGGAGCCCGGTCACCACCGTCACGGGCAGCTTGTCCCCGCGCGGCACCAGCGCCGCCGCCGGCACGTCGGCCACCACCGGATACCCCACGCCCGCCCGCCACGGGGCACCCGGCACGGCCGGCCGCAACGGCACCCGCCGGTCGCCGACGGCGAGCGTGAATTCAGGTGCGGCCGGCGACTCCTCGGTGTGCACGAGGGTCATCCGCACCTGGCCGCCGGTCACGCCGCGTACCGGCGTCCCGGACACCGGGGCCGCGTCCGGCGCGACCGTGACCGCCACCTCGGGCGCGGGCACGTTCGGCGGCGCGGACGCGGGCACGGCGTCGAACGCGACCAGGCTGACGTTCACCCGCTGGCCGGTCGGCCCGGTGATCGAGACCAGCGCCGTCGCCTCCCGCCACCCGGGCACGGCCGGACTGGTCGCCACCACGTCGCCGTCCAGCAGCACCCGCGCGCCGTCGCGGCGCAGCGACAGCTCCCAGCGGTGGCTGAGCCCCTGCTCCAACGGCGGCACCGCGCGCACCGACGTGGTCGCCGTGCCCTCGGGCGTCAGCACCTCGGCGGAGGTCCTGCCGTTGCCGGACGCCACCCGCAGCCGGATCGTGCCCGGTGGCAGCCCGTCGCCGATCAGCGTGCCCACCGGGCCGGGCACCAGGTCCACGGTCAGCTCGCCGTCCGCGCCCGGCGCGTCCGTCTCCACCACGACCCGGCCCAGGTCTTCCGCGTCCCGCAGCACGAACGGTGTCCGCGACCGCAGCGACGCGGGCGCCGCCGCGCAGTTGCTGCTGATCACCAGCCGTCGCCCGTCGTCCTCCCGGCCGGGGGTCGCACGGGCGCAGTTCGCCCGGACCGCGAGCCGCCACCGGTCCGGGTCCGGCGCGTTCGGCTGGTCGAACGTGTCCGCGAACGCGTACTCGCCGCCGTCGGCGGTCGTCGGCGTGCCGTGGGTGCGGACCGGCTCGGAGCGCTGCCCGAACGCGTCGACCGCCCGCACCTCCACCACGTATTGCGCCCCGTCGTCCAGCCCGTCGAGCTGGGTCGTGGACTGGGCGGTCAGCCGGTCCCGGTCGGGCCGGTCGCCGCGGCCCCACCTGATCTCGTAGCCGGGTGAGTCGCCGGACCACAGCACCTGGAGCCGGCGCGGTCCGGGCACCACCCGGAGTCCGGTCGGCGACTGCGGCGGCGCGCCCGATTTCGGCACCAGCACGCCTTCGGCGGCGAACGGGGCCAGCGAGGTCGGCGGCGGCGCGGACGTGCTGGACCGGGTGGCCGGGTCGTCGCCGCCGGTCGTGCGCAGCACCGCAACCACCCCGCCGAAGAGCACCACGCCGGCGGCGATGACGGCGATCCGGCGACGGTCCATGGCGTCAAGCTATGTGTCCGGCTGATCGCGGTCACTAGGCGTTGCGCACCCGATATCTAGACCGGCCGGATCTCGAACGACCGGTCGGCGGACGTGGTCCGCCCGCGTTCGTCCACCGGCACCACCCGGGCTTGCACCGTATGGCGGCCGACGCCCAGACCGGCCAGGTCGACCAGGAACTCGTGTCGCCCGCCCACCGAGCCGTTGGTGGGCAGCACGACCAGCCGCTGCCCGTCGAGGTCCACCTCGATGCCCTTGACCGCCGCCACCTCCCGCACGTAGTCGGCGGACAGCTCCACCGCGAGCCGGGCCTTGCCGCCGGGGGTGAACACGTCCGCCGGGCCCCGGTCCGGCACGAGGCTCACGGTCGCGGCCGGCACGGTCACCTCCGGCAGCCCGCGATCGGTGACCTGCGGCAGCCGCCGGGGTGTGGTCGCCTGCCCGTCGTCCACCACCACGTGCGAGCCGTCGACCAGGAACTTCCCCGGTCCGCTCAGCCGAACGCCCTGCTCGCCCGCCGGCCCCGGCAACGGGAAGTCCGCGTACACCACGGCCGCCCCGACCCGGTCGGCCGGCTCCGCCGACGGCATGAACACGGCGGGCGCGGACCGGTCGCCCAGGTGCGCCGTGATCGGGATGTCCCGCGCGTTCCCGTCCACCGCGACCACCGACGCCACGACCCGGACCGAACTGCCGCCGGCCAGCCGCCCGGCGGGCACCGCGCCCAGCACGACCGACTCGTCCTGCGCGGTGCCGACGCCCAACTGCCACACGGACGCCGGCAGCGGACCCGCCGGCGCGCCGGCGACGCCGAACGAGTCGAGCTGGGTGTGCCGGATGTTGCGGAACACCAGCCGGGGCCGCGCCACCGTCCACGGCACGGCGACCGCCGCGGACGCCCGCACCTCGCCGTCCCGCAGCGCGATCACCCCGTCGGGCAGGATCCGCACCTCCCAGCGGTGCCGGACGCCGGCCGTGGGGGTTGGGAACGCGCCGCCGCCGGGCAGCTCCCGGGACGTCGCGGGCACCCCGGGGCCGACCTCGAAGTTCGCGTTGTACGGGGTGATGTGCAGGACCAGCGTGCCCGGCGGGTACGGCTTCGACAGGTGGCCGAGATCCTGGAACGGCTCCGGCAGCAGCGCCAGCGCCAGCTCGCCGTCACCCGGCCGGACGGAACTCGGCCCGTCTGTGGTGAACACGACCCGGCCGACCGCGCCGTCCGGCTGCGGCTCGCCCAGCCGCAGCGGCACGTTCGACTGGAGATCCAGGATGTCGCAGCCGACCTCCAGCCGGCTGCCGTTCAGCGGGCGCAGCCCCAGGCAGTCGGGGTTGCGCGCGTCGAACACCCGCCAGCGGCGCGGGTCCAGCGCCTCCGCCCCGTCGAACACGTCGATCGGCTGCACCAGCCGCGCGGCCCACGACCCGTCGTGCACCAGCCGGGGCACCGCCTTCGCGACGGCCGGCTCGGACCGGCGGCCCAGCCCGTCGACGGCCCGCACCTCGACCGCCACCTCGGCGTCGGCGTCCAGGTCGGGCAGCTCGGTCTCGGTGGCCTGCACCAGCCGGGTGCGGTCGCCCCACCGCACCTCGAACCCGCCGTACCCGACGCCGTCGGTCGCGGTCCACGAGGCGCGCAGGCTCGTCCGGTCCAGCGCGGTGAGCGCCAGGTCGGTGGGTTTGCCCGGCGGCCGGGTGTCGTCGACGTGTTCGACGCGGTCGGCCAGGAACCGGGTGAACTCGACCGGCGCGGGCGGGACGGCCTCGTTCCGCAGCACCACCACGACACCCGAGACCAGCGCGAGACCGCCGAGCCAGCCGACGAGCCTGCGACGGTCCACCCGTCGACCCTATGAGGTGCGTGCGAGGGCGGTGCGTCCGTCCAGACCAACGATCCGGCCGCCGCGCGACCCAAGGGCGCGCAGCGCCTCCAGCGCACCCGGCGAGGTGAGGTCGACGGTCAGGTCGGTCAGGTCCGCCCGCTGCTGCCCGACCAGCGCCTGCCGCGCCTGGTGGCCGGCGTCGATCGTCTTCGCCAGCCCACCCGTGGAAGCCAGCGACCCGCGCGCCGCGCCCAGCCGCCCCAACGCGTCGTCCACCGCGTCCAGCAGCGCGGACCGGTTGCCCTCGCACATGGCCCGGACCAGCTCGGGCCGGCTGCCCGCGACCCGCGTGCCGTCCCCGAACGACCCGGCCGCGAGCGCCAGCGCCAGCGGCCCGCCGTCCGCGCCGACACTGGCCAGCACGGCGGCGAGGACGTGCGGCAGGTGGGAGATCCGGGCGACGGCCGCGTCGTGCTCGACGGCGGTGGCGGGCACGACGTGCGCACGGGTGGCCAGCGCCAGTTCCAGCACGTCGGCCAGCACGTCGAGGTCCGTCCCGTCCTCGGCGGTCACCACCCAGGCGGCGTCGTGGAACAGGTCGTCCCGCCCGGCGGCCCAGCCGGACGCCGAGGTGCCGGCCATCGGGTGCCCGCCGACGTACCGGGCGAGCGGCGCGACCCGCGCGACCAGGTCCCGCACCGGGCCCTTCACGCTCACCACGTCGGTCAGCCGGACCCCGGCGGGCAGTGCGCGGAGCACCTCTTCGACGGCGGGCAGCGGCACGGCGACCACCACCAGCGCGTCGCGCTCGCCGGCGCGGGCGAGTGCCTCGCCGAGGCCCACCACGTCGAACCCGTCCGCCCGGGCCGCCGTCGCGTCCTCCGCCGACGCGGTGGCACCCCACACCGTCCACCCGGCCGCCGCCGCGGCGCGCAGCACCGAGCCGCCGATCAATCCCAGTCCGACCACGCACACGTCACGCACGTGGCACATCCTGCCGGCGGGGTCCGACGATCCCGACGTTCGCCGCAACCCGATCCGGCGTCCGGACGGCTCCCCGGTGCGCGGGCGGCCGGTGATCCCGGCGCGGTGGACGTGGAGCCACCGACCGCGCCGGGAGCCGGAGCGGGTCAGCGCAGGGCGTCCAGGGCGAACGCGGTGTAGACGACCACGCCGTGCTCCATCGCGGCCTCGTCGAACAGGACGCGGTTGGAGTGGTTGGCTTCCGCGTGGGCCAGGTCCACGCCGCGCGGGCAGGCGCCGAGGAACGCCATCGCGCCGGGCACCCGTTGCAGCACGTACGAGAAGTCCTCCGCACCCATCAGCGGGTCGTCCATCGGCGCCGCCCAGCGGCTGCCCAGGGCGGACGCCGTGATGTCGAGGACGTGCGGGCCGACCTCGGCGTCGTTCACCGTGACCGGGTAACCGGGGATGATCTCGACCCGCGCCGTGCAGCCGTGGGCAGCCGCGATGTGCTCGCAGACCACCGGCAGTTCCTTGTGGACGAGGGCCCGGGTGTCCTCGCTCAACGTGCGGATCGTGCCCTCCACCAGGGCCGTCTCCGGGATGATGTTGGTCGTCGTGCCCGCCTTGAGGTGGGCGATCGTCACCACGGCCGGCTGGTGGACGCTGACCCGGCGGGCGACCATCGTCTGGAGCGCACCGACGAGCGCGGCGGCGGGCGGGATCGGGTCGATCGCGTCGTGCGGCATGGCGCCGTGCCCGCCCCGGCCGGTCACGGTGACGTGGAACGTGTCCGCCGAGGCCATCGCGGGCCCGGGTCGGGCGACCACGACGCCGGACTGCAACGTCGACGTGATGTGCAGGGCGAACGCCTTCTCCACCGGCGTGCCCGCCGCGTCCAGCACGCCCTCGTCGAGCATGTGCTTCGCGCCGTGCATGCCCTCCTCACCCGGCTGGAACATGAACACCACCTGGCCGGACAGCGCTTCGCGCCGGGACGACAGCAGCCGGGCGGCGGACGCGAGCATCGCGACGTGCGTGTCGTGGCCGCACGCGTGCATCGAGCCGTCGATCTCGGACGCGTACGCCAGGCCCGTCTCCTCCTGCAACGGCAGCGCGTCCATGTCGCCGCGCAGCAGGACGGTCGGCCCCGGCCGCGCGCCGCGCAGGACCGCGACGACCGACGTGCTCGACTTGCCGGTGGTGATCTCCAGCGGCAGGCCGGCCAGCGAGTGCTGGATCGCCGCCTGGGTCGCGGGCAGGTCCAGGCCCTGTTCGGGGTGTTTGTGCACCTGCCGGCGCAAGGCCACCGTCCTGGGCTGAAGTGCACGTGCTGCCTCCACCAGCCCGGTGAACCTGGGCTCGGGTGCGGTCGTCTGTGCGTTCGGCAGAGTTGTGCTCATCCCTCGATAGTGGCACCCGAATCCCCCTGACGCCCGGCCCCGAGGCCCCCGTGCTACCGGGTGCGGTCCGGTGGCCCTACGGTGTGCACATGGCACACCAGGAGCCGGTCAACGGCTTCGCTGTCGCGGTGGTTCGGGAAGACGGCCGTTGGCGGTGCAGCAGGATGGACAGTTCTGCGCTGTCCGAACTCGACGCGGCCATCACGGAACTGCGCCAACTCCGATCCACAGGTGCCGTCTTCGGGCTGCTGGCGGTGGACGACGAGTTCTTCATAGTCCTGCGGCCGGTGCCCGGCGGGGTCGCGCTGCTGCTGTCCGACGCGGCGGCTGCGCTGGACTACGACATCGCCGCCGACGTGCTGGACCTCCTGCGGGTCGACCCGCCCGACGAGGAGGACGACGAACTGTGGCCGGAGGGCGACCTGGCCGTCCTCGCCGACATCGGGATGCCACAGCACGAGTTGCAGGTCATCGTGGACGAGGTCGACCTGTACCCGGACGAGCAGTTGCAGATGATCGCCCAGCGGTGTGGCTTCGGCGACGAGTTCACCAAGCTGCTGGACACCATCCAGGCGTGATCGGCGAGGGCGTGACCGACGAGGACCTGGTGCGGTCGGCGCTGGACGTGGCCCGGCTGGCGACGAGGACCGGCGACGTCCCGATCGGCGCGGTGGTGTTCGGCCCGGACGGCACGGAACTGGCCCGTGCCTGCAACGCCCGGGAGGCGCTCGGCGACCCGACCGCGCACGCGGAGGTCCTGGCGCTGCGTGCGGCGGCGACCGTGTTCGGCGACGGCTGGAGGCTCGGCGGCTGCACCCTGGCGGTGACCGTGGAGCCGTGCACGATGTGCGCCGGAGCCCTGGTGTCGGCCCGGGTGGAACGGGTCGTGTTCGGCGCGTGGGAACCCAAGACCGGTGCGGTGGGCTCGCTGTGGGACGTGGTGCGCGACCGCCGGCTCAACCACCGCCCCGAGGTCGTCGGCGGCGTGCTGGAGGACGAGTGCGCCTCGCTGCTGGCCGACTTCTTCGCCGGAATGTGACGCCGGACACATTTCTGTTATTAGGCCGTTCGGACGAGGAATCCCAGGTGGTGGAAGGACCACTCGTCGGAAGGGGAAGTCGCGATGAGCGTTTTCGACCAGGCGAAGGACAAGGCCGAGCAGTTGATCGGCGAGGCCAAGGAGAAGATCGGCAAGCTGACCGGCAACGAGGACCTGGAGGCCGCCGGAGAGCGGGACCAGGTCGTCGGCGAGGTCAAGGAGGCCGGTCACGACCTGCGGGACAAGGCTGCCGATGCCGTCCAGGACGTGAAGGACAAGTTCTCCGGCGACAAGTAGCCCCGGTCGACCGGGTGCCGACCGTGTCCTCGTGATGTCGGGACCTGCTCGCCTTCGGTCGGTCGACCCCGGTGACGGATGGGTGCTGCGGTCTTGTATTGTTCTCGGCGGTGGCGTGTCCGAGCGGCCGAAGGAGCACGCCTCGAAAGCGTGTGAGGTGAAAGCCTCCGTGGGTTCAAATCCCACCGCCACCGCTGTACGGGGTCTGACCTGCGAGTTCGCAGGCAGGCCCCGTTCTGGTTCCCGGGTGTGCCAGGTCCGGACGGCTTCGCGGCGAACACAACTGCGGATCTTGGACCGGTACTCGGAGTGACGCGACGATCCGGATCTACCTCACGGCTGTACGCCACCTCATTGCGTGGCTCATCGCGGAGGACGAGTTGTGCACAGCCGACGAGAGCACGGGGACGGTGCAGCCGAAGGTTGACGAACCGCGGAACGTGCAACCGCTGTGCGTGGGCTGCCACCGGGTGAAGACGGACGACGAAGCCGTGGCGCGGCGTCCGCACTGAGCGGGTGTCGGCTGGGGGTCGATCACCACTTCGTCACAGCCACCCACAAAGATGGGAGTGCTATCGGGAGTGATGTCGTCCAGCCGGTCCAGCCGGTCCAGCCGGTCCCGAAGTTCGGGGCTGTCGACCGGCGTGGATCTGGTCGCGGGCGATCCTGGACGCCGCCTCGGTCCGGGCGAAAAAGGGGCGACCTGACCGGGCCGAACCCGGTCGACCGCGGCAAGCCCGGCTCGAAGATCCATGTCGTGACCGACCGGGCGGGACTCCCACTCGCGATCGGAGTCCCGGCCGCGAACCTGCACGACAGCCAGGCCCTCAAGTCCATGCTCCGAGCCGTCCCGCGCATCCGGTCACGACGTGGTCCGCGCCGATGGCGGCCCGCGAGACCCCACGCGGACAAGGCATTGCGACAGCGACCACCTCCGCCGCTGGTTACGCGACCGAGGCACGATCCCGCGCATCGCCCGCAAAGGCCTCGACTCCTCCGAACGACTCGGCCGCCATTGGTGGGTCGTCGAACGGACCATCTCCCGGCTGACCGGCTACCGCCGCCTGACCATCCGTCACGAACGCCACGCCGACGACTACAGCGCATTCGCCACCCTCGCCGCTGCCCTGACCTGCTTCAAACGACTCACCAAACTAACCACGTGGGACATCGCCATAGTGCTCCACTTCAAAGGGAATTGCAATGTCTCCTTTCCCGTACTGCGGGATGATGAATTTATTGTGGTCGCCCTGATAGCGTCTCGTGCCCGAGTGGAAGTACCAGTGATTCAATCCTGTGATCTCCATCGTGATGGTATTCACGTAGTCCTCCACCAGTTTGTTGTGGGGGCCGAAGTCGGGGAGGCATCGCTGCAAGGAGAACATTTCCTCGACAGATTCATCATGGATCCGAAACGTCTCGCTGCACGCCTCCTGCATCGTAACGGATCGTTCATGTTGAATGATGAATATCGTGTTCATTATCTCGTTTTCCCGCCGCATCTCCTTCTCGACGGTCGAGATGTCGTTTGCCATTGCAATTATGATTGCGGCGAGCACCCTGATGCGCTGGATGGTCGGGTGCTTGAAGATGTGATCCGGCACGAAGAGCCCTGCGGACGCTTCGGCCATGTCGGTGTACGGGAGAATCCAAATTGCATGCTGGCGGAGCATCAGGCAACGCGCGATGCTGGGCCGGGTGTTGTTGAGGCGAAAAGGAAATTCTTCCATTACACCGTAGGTCAGGTACTGCCAGTTGCTGTAGGCATATCGCTCCATCCAAGCTTCCGGCATGTACTCCAGCCATTCCCTCCTCGCCTGGGCCATCTGGCGCAGGTACCCTGGCTCATCAGGGTGAGGGGTGGCACCCAGGAGAACCTCGCAAATACGGTCTCGCAAGGGCTCTAGTTCCTCGACCGGCGTCACTTCAAAGTAGTCGTCGAACAGTGTGATGCAGATGAACATTCGGGTAATGGGACGCAGTCGGTCGACACTCGTGATAGTTGGGGACATGCCGGCCGCACACTGGGAGAGTTTCTGGCTCCGATACTTTTCAAGTTGATCGGGCGGAATCCAGTCATGGTCTTCGCGGTACCACGTAAAACTTTCCTCCTCCAGTGCTTCTGAAAGAGGGCTGTGGATGGTGGGCCACGGGTATTGCGGGATGGGGACCCTTAGTCGGGATTCCATTTGAAATCCTTTCTCGAAGCGGATTTCGTGAGGTCTGCTACGGTCCGGGGGAATGGTGGGTAATTCGTGATCACGAAGCCGGCATGGAAATGATCGGGTCATCGCACGTCGTGTCACCCACCGGAGTCTGCAAGATGGCGTTGCAGGGCATGAACTCGGCCGACTCCGCAGCGTGCGGGCCGAAAGCCCACACGCGAGCCCCGGTCAAAGATGGATTGCGCTCGTCGCACGCGATATTGACGAGGTCAATATCCTCCGTAACGATCTGCGTGCGGTCCTCTCATTCGCCGCCCTGTTTCCGCCGTCGGCGCAGTCGATAGAATGCGATCCCGCACGGAGGAGGTCGAAGTGTGCGGTTTCAGGGCTTCCGGCTCATTGATCGGTGACCGTCCACCACAGTAGCCCCGGCGCGATCCGATCCAGGACGACGTGGACCGGTTGCGGTTCTCTGATCATCCGAAAGTTCACCGTGCGTGACTGGTCATCGGGGCTTGAGCCGCTTACCGGGCGACTGCGTAACTGGCTGCGCCTCCCAGGTGGAGCTGTGGCCCACTACTGTCCGGTCAATTGTGGCGCGAATGGGTACTATCTTCTGGGCGTCAGACTGGCAGCGTTCATTGATCGAGTAGTTGTTATTCCAGCTGAACCTCACCGGCCGTGATCGCCGGAAGCGTCGGTCTTCCAGGTACCCACCTGCGTCGGTCCAGACTTGGGTGCCGTGCTTGTCGCGGAGCTGAGGTTCCCCCGATAACCCACGGTGGTTGTTATCTGGTTCCGGTTGGTGATGCCGGGATCGCAGTCGGTCCGGTCTGGTCGGTGTGCCAGGCGGCTTCGTACTCGTCGGGGTTGAGCCGGCCGGGATCTTTCGGATGCGTTCGGTGTTGTAGAACCCGTCGACGATCCGGTTGGAGAACGCGTCACGCTCGGCGGCCGGTCAGAAGACGCCCTCGCCGGTGCTGATCCGGGTGGCGTCGGCCACCCACGACAGGTCCGGCGCCGGCGCGGTGAAATCCCGGTTGACCCGATCGGACGCCGGCGCGGCCCGCCGATCCCGACTGGTCGACGGGACGCGCCACTACTCGCACGGGAACGCGCCCTGTGGACCGGCCTGGCGCATCGGCCGCTCGACCCGTTTGCGCGAGACGCGGGTGCCACGACGGTGCAGGACCCGGTGCACCCGAGGGCTGCCGTAGGTGCAGCCGGAAGCGGCGTGGATGTCGGCGATCCCGGTGGTGATCGCCCGGTCGTCGCGCTCGTGTCGGGAGCGTTCGGGCCGGCGGGCCACCCAGCCGTGGAACGTGGAGGAGGCGATGCCCGGAACCCGGAGGACAGGCTCGACCCCGAAGCGCCCGCGAAGCCGCTCGACGAGCTTCACGGTCATCGCCGGGTCGGATTCCGCCGCGAAAAAAGGCGGACGCGGCCTTGTGACAGGTACTTCGGGGAAGGCACTGCGGCTCTGGTCGGCGAGGGACGGGTACGCCGCCGATGTAACTCCTCCTTGATCAAGGTTGCGTTGTGGCCGCAGATCCTGCGAACGCCGCTTTCCTTCCGCTTTCGCCGCGCTTGCGGCCGGCGGTCGGGCATGTCCGCCGTTCGGCCCGAATTGCTCCGTTCCACACGGTCTGAACGGGTGCGGTGGCGACACCGGGGGAGGAGATGGCGGGTTGGAGTTCCAGGTCCTCGGTCCGGTGTCGTGCATGTCGATCTCGCGTCCGCCGTTGCGACAGAGCTCCCGTCGAAGGAGTGGCGGGCCCGCCGGGCGATGGTCGCGGACGAACCGGGCTGGGTCATCGGGTCGGTCGACTATCAGGCCGTGGAGATGCGGGTCATCGCCGCGCTCTCCGGCGACCCGGTGATGATCGCGGCGATCCTGGCCGGTCGTGATCTCCACGGCTACACGGCGGAGCTGGTCTACGGCGACGGGTACACGACGCGGCAACGCCACGTGATGAAAGCGGTCGGGCCGGGGTAGTTGTTCGGCGGCGGGGCCGACTCGCTCGCGCGGCAGACCGGAGCGCCGCTCTCCCAGATCCGGCACGCGGTCCGCGAGTACGACCGGGTGCACCGGGCGATCGAGCGCTACTCGCGTCGGCTGGAGCAGCGCGCCGAGTACGGCCGGCGGGAAGTCGTCACCCCGGCGGGGCGGGTGCTCCCGCTCGACCGCAGAAGGCTTTACGCCGCAACGAACTACACGGTCCAGTCCAGCGCAAGGGACGTCTTGGCGGAGGCGCTGCTCCGGCTCGATGAGAAGGGGCTGACGGAGTTCGTCAGGCTCCCGGTACCCGACGAAATGATCTTCACCGCCCCGCGAGCCGACGCGGCGGAGGTCGGGCGCGCCATCGCGGACGCAATGGCCGTGGAGGACTTCTTCGGCGTTCCCCTGACGACGGACCTGGACGTCGGCGGCTACTCGTGGGATTCCCTGTACGGAGCCGAGGTGTAAGGGGGTGGAGGTTTGCGCTGTTCCCGTTGTGGCACAACGGAAAACGTCCGTTCCCATCCGATGCGGACGCGAAGGCTGCTCTTGTGCCGGACGCGCGCGACGGAGCACTTCAAGGCCCGGCGCAGGCAGGAGGTCAACACGACGCTGCGGGTCTACGGCGACGTCGACCGGCGGATCGCCCAGGCGGAGGCGCACCACATCGCACTTCGCGCCGAGACGGTGACCGGGCTCAACGGTCCGCCCGCTGCCGGTCGCAGACCTCGAAAGCGTGTGAGGTGAAAGCCTCCGTGGGTTCAAATCCCACCGCCACCGCTGTACGGGGTCTGACCTGCGAGTTCGCAGGCAGGCCCCGTTCTGGTTCCCGGATGCGCCAGGTCCGTGCGGCTTCGCGGTGAACACAACTGCGGATCTTGGACCGGAGCACGGCTGGCTACGAAGCTCTTCCTCTGGTGTGATCTCGGTCATACCTTGTATGCCGTCGGCACGCCCTGCGCCGCGACTGGAATCGGAGCGAGCCGGAACCCTCGTTCGGAGAGATCCGGGCCGGGCTGCCGGTGTATCCGGGTTGAGGCCAGCCGCGATCCAGCCCACGCGCGGGCGGCGTTGGTCGCGGGTGTCGTGGCGAACCTGCGCTCCCACAGGCGGAGCACGGACGCGGAGAAGGCGGTGATCGCGTCTGGAGAAGCCGTCGCGAAGCCGTCGAACCGCCGAGCCCACGACGCGCGCGGTGCCCGGAGACGTGCTCGAATCCGAGCAACAGCCAACCGTCCACGTCGAGATGCCACAGCAGGCGCGGGGCGAGCCGTTCGGGCAGGAACGGGCTCACCGTGATCTCGTTGCGGTGTTGCACCGCCAGGGACGAACCCGTCGTGATCCCCTTGCAGAACACACGCCCGGAGTCTGTGGACAGCGTCACCGCCAACAGCGCCTTCCAACTGGCCACGGCCTTGAAGCTCGCGGACTCCGAACGAGCGCATGATCTCGATGGCATCCTCGGCTTCGAGATACAAGCCACCCGTCGGCCTCGATCAAGATCAGATCTTGCCGAGGAGCTCGATCGCGTTGCGGTAGCGAGTCCGAATGCGGTCGAGAGCCTCGTCGTGGTCGAGGCGTTGCTCACGCCTGTCGGCAGAGTTGGCCAAGGCGGGCTGGGGAAGCGCCACCTCGGCGACCTCACGGGCGACCCTCTCTTCGGGCGTAACGCAGATGCTCATGGTCACCTCCAACTCCGACACGCAGGACTTCCACCGTAGCTCGCACAGGCGTGCAGTCATCACCCTGACGACTGCGGCTGGACGTCGTGAACCCTCGACTATCGGTATCGTGATGTGACTCACATCACGGAACGTGTCGAGGGAGTTACACGCAATGACTGTTACGGGCGATCAGGCTGCCGGTGGATTTACCGCACCGAGTCCCGAGGAGGTCGGAGCTGCGTACGACCAGTTCGGCGACCTCTACGCGCTGACCGTCGGCGACGTCGGCCTGCACATCGGCATGTGGTCCCGGCCCGGTGAACGCGAGCCCGCGACCACGCTTGGCGACCTGGCCAACCGGGCCCAGGAGCGGCAGACCGAGTACCACATCGAAACGTTGGGGCTGAAGGCCGGCGAGCATCTGCTGGACATCGGCTGCGGGACCGGGTTACCTGCGGTTCGGGTGGCCCAGCGCAGTGGAGGGAGGGTCACCGGGATCACGGTCAGCCGTGAGCAGCTCGCCAAGGCCACGGAGGCGGCTCGATCGGAGGGTGTCTCCGATCGGGTGTCATTTCGCTACGGCAATGTCATGGACCTCGACTTCGAGGACGAGTCGTTCGACGCCGCCATGGCGATCGACGTGTACGCCCATCTGTCGGACCGGCAGCGGGCGTTCCACGAGACGGCCCGGGTGCTGCGGCCCGGTGGCCACTTCATGATGAGCGAGTTCACCATGCGCGGGACTCCTACCGAAGAGGAGATGGCCGCGTTCATGCAGACCTGGTACAGCATGCCCCCGACCACGCCGGCGAAGACCATGGAGATGGCGGCCGACGCGGGCCTCGAACTGGTCAAGGCCGAGTGCATGACGCAGAGCTGCTCCTTCTCCGGCGAGCTGATGGGGATCCTCTACACCGACCGGCACGACGAGATCGTCGAGCGCTACGGGCCTGAACTCGTCGCCCGGATGGACCCGGTGATCCCGCTGGTGCGCTCCTTCACGCGCGATCACCTCGGCTACTACCTGTTCCTGCTGCGGAAGCCCCGGTAGCGCAGCGCGGTGCGGTGTGGAGCGGTGTGGAATCCGGCGGGTTTCCGCTGATGGGGACCCGCCGCCCGGTGGACTGGTCGGGGTGGTCGGTGGGGCGTGCCGTCCGTCCCGCCGGGTCATGTTGCGCCTGACTGTGCGGGTCGGTGGAGCGAAGGGGGCAGTGGGGGCGGCGAGGTCAGGGGGTCAGTGCGTGGAGGACCAGGTCGACCAGGCGGTCGGCGAAGGCGTCGTCCACGGGTTCCCGGGTGAACAGGGCCCGGAAGTGCAGCGGGGAGATGAGGAGTTCCAGGGCGGTGTGTGGATCGGTGCCTGTGGGCAGTTCGCCTCGGTCGACCGCGCGGTCGATCATGGCGCGGGCGAGGTCGAGTCGTGAGCGCCAGAATTCCGCTCGGCTCTCGGCGAGGGCCGGATCGTCGGCGGCTACGGCGATTGCTTGGGCCAGTGCCTTGCCCAGGGGTGTTCCCAGGTAGGCGACCAGGGATTTGGCGAACGTGGCCAGGTCGCCGCGCACGGTTCCGGTGTCGGGCACGGGCAGTTGTCGGCGGCCGGCGGTGAGCAGTGCGTCGATGATCAGGTGTTCCCGGCTGCCCCACCGGCGGTAGATCGACGTTTCGTGCACGCCTGCCCGTTCGGCGACGTCGCCGACGGTGAGTTTGTCCACGCCGTGTTCGACCAGGGCGTCCAGTGTCGCGTCCAGCACTGCCTGGCGGACCCGGGCCGACCGCCCGCCGGGCCTGCGGCGGACCTCTCGCTCGTTCACCTCGCCACCTTAACGCAGGGATCCTTGCGTTAGTGGCCGGGTGAAGGTCAGCTTCGTTAAAGCAAGGGGGACTGCGTTAACGATCGGAGGAGTCCCGATAACGCGCCGATGCTGGTCGTCAACGGCACCGACGACGTCCACATCCCGCGGCACGACACCCTGGTCTTCGAAGGTCGCCGGGATACCGAGGTCCGCCTTCTCCCCGGCACCGGGCACTGCGCGATCTCCAAGCTCCCCGAGGCGTTGGGGATCGTGACCGGCTGGCTCGACCGCGTCCTCGTCCGGGCCGGGGCGGCGCGGACGCGGTAGTCAACCCGGGGGTGATCATGGAGAACCGGGCCGGCGACGAAGCCGCCGACTGGCTCGGCGGTGCGCTGGGGGGTCGAGGCGGGCCGGGCGCTGCGCAACCACGGTGGCCGGGGCACGGGGGAGCGCGAAGCGACCTGTCGTCCGGCTTCGGTGCCGGGCCGGTCCTCTCCGTTCTCTCTGGTGTTGTCAAGGATCCACGCATCGGGGGCGCGAACCGCCTCGTCAGGCGGGGCGCGCCCCCGTCGTGTGCGCTGTGCCGCCGGCGCTGGGAGGGCCACCGGGTGGGCACGTGATCGACTCTACCCTATTGTCGAACACACGTTCGAGTGATCGTGGGGAATCCCCCGGGCGAGTTAGGCCACGCGGCTGGTGGGACCGCAGCGAACCCACAGGCATGGTCAACAGTTAGTGACCACTTCTTTCGCAGTTCACTCGTTCCGGGGAGGATGCGCGGACCCGCCAACTTTCCGGAGGATTCCGTTGAGACCATCCCCGCTCCGCGTCGGATTAGCGGTCACCGCCGCTTCGGCCGTGTCGCTCGCGCTGGCCGCACCGGCATTCGCGGCGCCCAGCCCGGACGCCCTGATCGCCGAGGTGTACGGCGGCGGGGGCAACTCCGGCGCGACGCTCACCCAGGACTTCGTCGAACTGGCCAACCGGGGTTCCGCCGCCGTGTCGCTGGCCGGCTGGAGCGTGCAGTACCTGCCCGCGTCGGCAAGCGCGTCCAGTCAGTGGCAGGTCACGCCGCTGAGCGGCTCGGTCGAGCCGGGCAAGCGGTTCCTCGTCGCCGAGGCCAAGGGCGCGGGCGGCACGGTCGAGCTGCCGACGCCGGACGCCGCGGGCACCATCGCCATGTCCGGCACCGGTGGCACGATCGCGCTCGTCAACGGCACCACGGCGTTGACCTGCAAGACCGTCGCCGACTGCGCGGCCGACACACGCATCCGGGACCTGGTCGGCTACGGCACGTCCACGGTGGTCCGTGAGGGCACTCCGACGGCCAACCTGAGCAACACCACGGCCGCCGCGCGCCCGTCGCTGGACGACACCGACAACAACTCCGCCGACTTCACCGTGGGCGCACCTACGCCGGTCAACGGCAAGGGCCAAGGGCCGGGCGACCCGGAGCCGGAGCCCGAGCCGGGCGACAAGCGGATCCACGACATCCAGGGCACCACCCGGGTCTCGCCGCTGCTCGGCACGAAGGTCGCCGCCGTCCCGGGCGTCGTCACGGCCACCCGCGCCACGGGCGACCGGGGCTTCTGGTTCCAGGACACCACCCCGGACGCCGACCCGCGCACCAGCGACGGCCTGTTCGTCTACACCGCCGGCCTCGCGCCGACCGTGGAGCCGGGCGATTCCGTGCTGGTCAGCGGCACCATCGCGGAGTACCGGCCGGGCGGTGACGCGGCGGGCAACTCCAACCAGACGCTCACCGAGATCACCGGCGCGACGGTCACCGTGCTGTCCAAGGGCAACGCGCTGCCCGCGCCGGTCGTGCTGTCCCCGCCGGACGGGTACATCCCGACCGCCGCGGGCGGCAGCATCGAGGCGTTGGACCTGAACCCCGCCGTGTACGGCCAGGACTACTACGAGTCCCTTGAGGGCACGTACGTCCAGGTGGACGACGCACGCGTGGTCGGCCCGACGAACAACTTCAGCGAAACGTGGATCACCACGAAGCCCGCCCAGAACCCGACCGTCCGCGGCGGCACCAACTACCTCGGCTACGACCAGCCCAACAGCGGCCGGATCAAGGTCAAGGCGGGCAGTGCCACCCCGCAGGCGAGCAACGTCGGCGACGTGTGGCGCGGCGCGACGGTCGGCAACATCGAGTACACCAACTTCGGTGGCTACACGCTGGCCACGAAGACGGTGGGCACGCACACGTCGGGCGGCATCCAGCCGGAGAAGACCGACGCGGCGCGCCCTTACGAGCTGTCCGTGGCCACCTACAACGTGGAGAACCTGGCGGCGACCAACCCACAGGCCAAGTTCGACCGGCTCGCGGCGGCCGTGGTGGACAACCTCGCGTCGCCTGATGTTGTTGTGCTGGAGGAGATCCAGGACAACAACGGGGCGACCGACGACGGCACGGTGGCGGCGGACGCCACGTACGCCAAGTTCGTGGACGCGATCGTCGCCGCCGGCGGCCCGCGCTACGAGTGGCGGCAGATCGACCCGCAGAACAAGACGGACGGCGGCGAGCCGGGCGGCAACATCCGGGTGGCGTTCCTGTTCAACCCGGCGCGGGTGTCCTTCGTGGACCGCGCCGGCGGCGACGCGACGACCCCGGTGTCCGTGGTGAAGCAGCACGGCCGCGCGGCGCTGTCCGCGTCGCCGGGTCGCATCGACCCCGCGAACCCCGCGTGGAACAGCAGCCGCAAGCCGTTGGCGGGCGAGTTCAAGTTCCGCGGCCGTACGGTGTTCGTGGTGGCGAACCACTTCAACTCCAAGGGCGGCGACCAGGCGCTGCACGGTCGCTACCAGGAGCCGAACCGGTCGTCGGAGGTGCAGCGCGGGCAGCAGGCGGCGGCGTTGCGCGCGTTCGTGGACCAGGTGAAGGCGGTCGACCGGGGCGCGAACGTGGTGCTGGCGGGTGACATCAACGACTACCAGTTCTCGCCGGCGGTCGCGACGCTGACGGCGGGCGGCTCGGTGGTGGACCTGATCGCGACGCTGCCGGAGACCGAGCGGTACAGCTACGTCTTCGACGGCAA
Organism: uncultured Saccharothrix sp.; assembly: GCA_965995405.1. GTDB lineage: Bacteria > Actinomycetota > Actinomycetes > Mycobacteriales > Pseudonocardiaceae > Actinosynnema. Next base: position 7,394 of record CBHFOL010000052.1, on the reverse strand, counting down.
CTCGCAGACCCTGGACCACATCCTGATCAGCGCGAACATCAAGCGGTACCGGTACGACGTGGTGCACATCAATGCCGAGTTCACCGACCAGGCCAGCGACCACGACCCGCAGGTCGTGAAGCTGCGGCCGAGCACGGGCAACGCCCAGCTCGACCGGTTGGTCTTCCTGCTGGAGGACCTCGTGGAGTGCCTGCCGGGGAACTGACCTCGGGAAACGCCGAACGGCCCCGTCCGGGTACACCGGGCGGGGCCGTTTCGCTGCGGAGGATACGGGATTTGAACCCGTGAGGGGGTTAACCCAACACGATTTCCAGTCGTGCGCACTAGGCCACTATGCGAATCCTCCGTGGGACAGCCTACCCAACGGGGTGATGCGCGGCCAAAACGGCTGGTCACGTCAGGGGGTGGGTGCGGGTCTCCGTGGGGTTTCCGGGTCGCGGTGATCAAGGGGCCGGGGTTGTGCGCGGGCCGGTCGGGGCGACCGGCTACACTGATTGCGGACCTCGTGCGGCACACATCTCGCGAACCTCCCCAGGGCCGGAAGGCAGCAAGGATAAGCGGGCTCTGGTGGGTGCACGGGGTCCCCTTTGTCTGTCGGACCCCTTCGGTAGGGTCTGGCGCGTGGCCCTCGCCCTCTACCGCAAGTACCGACCGGCCACCTTCGCGGAGGTGGTCGGACAGGAACACGTCACCGATCCGCTGCGCATCGCGCTCGGCGCGGGGCGGGTCAACCACGCCTACCTGTTCTCCGGCCCGCGCGGGTGCGGCAAGACGTCGTCCGCCCGGATCCTGGCGCGCTCGCTGAACTGCGTGAACGGGCCGACGCCCGACCCGTGCGGCGAGTGCAACTCGTGCATCGGGCTCGCGCCGAACGGCGTGGGCAGCGTGGACGTCGTGGAACTCGACGCCGCGTCGCACGGTGGCGTGGACGACGCGCGCGAGCTGCGCGACAAGGCGTTCTACGCGCCGGCGGAATCGCGCTACCGGGTGTTCATCATCGACGAGGCGCACATGGTCACGACGCAGGGCTTCAACGCCCTGCTGAAGATCGTGGAGGAGCCGCCGGAGCACCTGATCTTCATCTTCGCGACCACCGAGCCGGACAAGGTGCTGCCCACCATCCGCTCGCGGACGCACCATTACCCCTTCCGGCTGATTCCGCCGTCCTCGATGCGGGCCTTGCTGGAACGCAACTGCGCCGCCGAGGGCGTGGCGGTCGAGCCGTCGGTGTTCCCGCTGGTGATCCGTGCGGGTGGCGGGTCGGCCCGGGACACGCAGTCCGTGATGGACCAGTTGCTGTCCGGTGCGGGTCCCGAAGGTGTGACCTACGAACGGGCGATCTCGCTGCTCGGCGTGACCGACGTGGCGTTGATCGACGACGTGGTGGACGGGCTGGCCGGCGAGGACGGGACGGCGGTGTTCGGCACCATCGACCGGCTGGTCGACGCGGGCCACGACCCGCGCCGGTTCGCGTCGGACCTGCTGGACCGGCTGCGTGACCTGGTGCTGCTGCACGCGGTGCCGGACGCGGCCGATCGCGGTCTGGTGGCGGTGCCGGAGGACGTGCTGGTCAAGATGCTGGCGCAGCGCGACGCCACCCGGCCGGGAACTGTCACCCGATGGGCGGAAATCCTGCACCAAGGGCTGACCGAGATGCGTGGGTCCACCGCGCCCCGGTTGCTGTTGGAGCTGGTGTCGGCGCGGATGCTGCTGCCTTCGGCGAGTGATGCCGAGTCGGCGTTGTTGCAGCGGGTCGAACGCCTGGAGAAGCACGGCCCGCCTGCGGGCGCGGCTCCGGTCGCCGCCGGCTCGGGCGGTGGCGCTGTTGGTGGTGCGGCTGCTCCGGTTGACAGCGGTCGGACGTTCCAGCGGCCTTCGCAACGTCCGGCGACACCGGAACCGGCACCCGTCGAACGGCCCACTTCGCCGCCGGAGGTCGTTCAGCCGCCGGTTGTCGAGCGGTCGGTGGCTCCTCGACCGGTTGCCGAGCCCCCGGTGGAGCGGCAACCGGTGGCAGTGCCGGAGGTTCCCGAACCGGTGGTCGCCGAGCAGCCCGTCGCGGCGGAGCCCGAGGTCCAGGCCGAGGCGCCGGCCGCGGGCGGGGTCGACGTGACCGAGGTGCGGCGGCGGTGGTCGGATCTGCTGGGTGCGGTGCGCTCGACGTCGCGCAGCACCGAGGCGATGCTGACCAACGCGACCGTCGCCGACGTCGACGGCAACGTGGTCACGCTCGCCCACACGTCCGCCCCGCTGGCCCGCCGGCTCGGCGAGCAGCGCAACGCCGACGCCATCGCGGTCGCGTTCGGGCAGGTGCTCGGCGGCACGTGGCAGGTCCGCTGCGTGCACGGCGAAGCGAGCGCCGCACCCGCCCGGCAAGCCCAGCAGGCCCGTCCGCAGCGTCCCGCGCCGACCCGGCCCAGCCAGGCGGCCCGCACCCCCGAACCCACCCGGCAGGCACCGCCGGCGCGGCCCACGCCCGCCGACGACGTCCCGCCGCCGCCCGAGCCGCCGGAGCCCGACGAACCCCTCCCGCCGGAACCCGTCGACGAGGAGGAGATGCTCGCCGACGCCGCGCGCCCCGGTGACGCGGCCGACCAGCTCGACCCGGAGGAGGTCGTGCTCAAGCTGCTCCGCGACGAGCTGGGTGCCAGGCCGCTGAAGAGCTGATCCGCGCGGCTACGCTGGTGGTAAATCCCGACGGAGAGGAACCCGCGGTGCAACCCGGTGGGCCGAACATGCAGCAGATCCTCCAGCAGGCGCAGCAGATGCAGCAGCGTCTCGCCGAAGCCCAGCAGGAGCTGGCCGAATCCGAGGTGACCGGCACCGCGGGCGGTGGGCTGGTGACCGCCGTGGTGTCCGGCGGCGGCGAGCTGAAGAGCCTCGCGATCGACCCGAAGGTGGTCGACCCGGACGACGTCGAGACGCTGTCCGACCTGGTCGTCGCGGCCGTGCGGGACGCCAACCGCGCCGCGCAGGAGCTGGCCGCCCAGAAGATGGGCCCGCTGGCGTCCGGCATGGGCGGGCTGGACGACCTCGGCGGCCTCGGCAAGCTGTTCGGCTGATGTACGAGGGACCCGTCCAGGACTTGATCGACGAGCTCGGCAGGCTGCCGGGCGTCGGTCCGAAGAGCGCGCAGCGTATCGCCTTCCACCTGCTCGCGGCGGATCCGGCCGACATCGGCCGGCTTCAGGACGCGTTGCAGAAGGTGAAGGACGGCGTGGTGTTCTGCGACGTGTGCGGCAACGTCTCGGCCGAGACGACGTGCCGCATCTGCCGCGACCCGCGTCGTGACCTGACCCTGATCTGCGTGGTGGAGGAGCCGAAGGACGTGCTCGCGGTCGAGCGGACGCGCGAGTTCAAGGGCCGCTACCACGTGCTGGGCGGCGCGCTGGACCCGTTGTCCGGGGTGGGCCCCGACCAGTTGCGGATCCGGCAGTTGCTGACCCGCATCGGCACGGATGTCAGCGAGATCATCATCGCCACCGACCCGAACACCGAGGGCGAGGCGACCGCGACCTACCTGGTGCGGATGCTGCGCGACTTCCCGGGCCTGACCGTGACGCGGCTGGCGTCCGGTCTGCCGATGGGCGGCGACCTGGAGTTCGCGGACGAACTGACCCTCGGCCGGGCGCTGTCCGGCCGCCGGAGCATGTGAGGCTGATCGCGGTCGACGGGCCGTCGGGGTCGGGCAAGTCGACCTACGCGGCGGCCCTGGCGGCGGAGCTCGGTGCGGGTCTGGTGCCGACCGACCACTTCGCGACCTGGGACGACCCGGTGTCGTGGTGGCCGCGCCTGCTGTCGGACGTGCTGGTGCCGCTGTGGTCCGGGCGGCCGGGGCGGTATCGGCGGATGGAGTGGTCGCAGGGGTGGCCCCGGCTGGGGGAGTGGGTGACGGTCGACGTGCCGTCGGTGCTGGTGCTCGAAGGGGTGTCGGCGGCGCGGCGGTCGATCGCGGGCCGGGTGGACGAGGCGGTGTGGGTCGAGCTGCCCGATCCGGAGGCGCGGTTGGCGCGGGCGGTCGCGCGGGACGGGGAGCGGTGCCGGGCGGACCTGGTGCGGTGGCAGGCGTTCGAGCGCGGGTGGTTCGCCGTCGACGGCACGCGGGCGCGGGCGGACCGGATCGTCACGACGGGCTGAGGCCAACCGTCCAGTATCGCTGGGAGCACCGACAACGGGCCTGAAGCGCCCCCGGTTCCGATTATCCCCCGGGGCACCGACAGTGAGCGGGGGAGCTGATCGGGGCGGTGGGTTGTGGGCAACCGTCCAGTATCGCCGGCTGCACCGACATCGGGTTTGGAGCGCCCCCGGTTCCGATTATCGCGCAGGGCACCGACAATCCTCGGCGGCCGAGCGTCGGCGGGCGAGGGGTCAGGGGTTGAGGGTGGAGTGGACTTCGGCTGCCTCGGGGGAGCCGATGGCGGTGAACCACTCCAGGGCGGCGGTCCAGTGGGTTCTGGCTGTGGTGTGGTCGCCGGTTGCCGCCGCCGTGTCGCCGGCCAGGTGGGCCGCTCTCGCCTGGACGAAGCGCTGACCCGTGCTGCGGCTCAGTTCGAGGGCTCGCTTGGCGTAGTCCATCGACTGGGTGACATCGCCCTGATCCAGCAGCACTCGACCCAGCAGGGCCAGGACGTCCACCTCCGCCAGGCGCAGCCGGTAGCGCACCGCGTTGTCCAGGGCCTGGGTCGCCGAGTACCTCGCCTCGTCCAGCCTGCCCGCCGCCCGATGCGCCAAGGTCAGGCCCCGCCGGGCGGCGCACATGCCCCACGGGTAGCCGTTCTCCTCGGCTATGCGCAGCGCCTCGGTGTGCCGGTCGACCGCCTCGGCGGTCCGGCCCACGCCGTACAGGGCCTCACCCAGCGCGTTCTTCGCGTCGCACACGCCCTTGAGGTTGCCCAGGTTCTCCGCCAGGCCCAACGCCCGCGACGCCTCGGAGATCGCGTCCGCGTACCTGCCCCGCATCACGTACGTCAAAGCCAGGCCCTCGTGCGGGATGTGCGCGAAACCCGGCGCACCGGCCCGCTCGTACAGGTCGCCCGCCCGCTCGTACAGCTCCGCCGCGCGCTCCGGCTGTCCCTGGAACAGGTACACCTCCGCCAACGCCCGGTAGCTGTCCGCCTGCGTGATCCACACCCCCAGCCGGTTCCCCACGTCCAGCGAACGCTCGAACGACGACACCGCCCGGTCCAACTGCCCCAACTGGAGGTACACGCCGCCCAGGTTGATCAGGGCGATCCCCTCCTGCTGCAACGCCCCGATGCCCCGGGTGATCTCCAGCGCCCGCTCCAGGCAGTCCGCCGCCTGCTCCAGCTCGCCCAGGTCGATGTACACCCCGCCCAGGTTCGCCAGCACCGCCGCTTCGGAGGCCGGCGCGGCACCCGTGCGCTGCTGGATCGGGATCGCCCGGCGGAAGTAGTCCACGGCCACCCGGTGCTGGCCGATCACCCAGTACAGCGTGCCCAGCGACGACAGCATCGCCACCTCGCCCACCGGGTCCCCGGTCCCCTGCGCCACCGACAGGCCCGCCTTCGCGGTCGCCAGCCACTCCACCGGCAGGCCCTGCGCGTAGAAGTTCCGGCGCAACGCGTCCGCGAGCTGCCAGCAGTCGCTGTCGGGCTGCCGGTCCGACGCGTGCAGCACCAGCGACACCATGTTCGCCCGCTCGGCGTCCAGCCACGCCAGCGCCTCCGCCTGCGTCGAGAACAGCCTCGGCGTCACACCGGTCACCGTCGACTCGCGCGGCAGCCGCACCATGCTCGCCTTCAGCGCGTCCGTCGCGTTGTCCACCGAACGGATCGACCAGTCCAACAGCCTCCGGTGCGCCAGCGTGCGCTCCGCCCGGTCGTCCTCGAACGCCAGCCGCTCGGCTGCGTAGTCCCGCAGCAGGTCGTGGAACTGGTAACGGCCCGGCGCGTGGTTGTCCACCAGGTTCGCCGTCGCCAACCGGTCCAGCCGCCGCCGCGCGTCCTGCGTCGTCAACCCGCCCAACGCCGCCGCCACGTCCTGCGTGATGTCACCCGGAGCCAGGCTCAGCAGCCGGAACAACGACGCCAGCTCCGGCTTCAACGCCGTGTACGACAGGTCGAACGCCGCGTGCACGGCCGCCCGCTCGTCGCCCTCCACGGCCAGCGCCGCCAACCGGTTGCCCGCCCGCAACTCCTCCACGTACGACGCAATCGTCGTCTCCGGCCGCGACAGCAGGTTCGCCGCCGCGATCCGCAGCGCCAGCGGCAGGTGCGCGCACAGCTCGGCCAACTCGTGCGCCGCCTCCGCCTCCCCTGCCACCACGTCGTCGCCCAGCATCCCGGCCAGCAGCGCCCGCGTCTCGTCCCCGTCCAGCACGTCCAGCCGCACGTTCGACGCCGCGTGGCTCACCGCCAGCCCGCGCAGGGTGTCCCGGCTGGTCACCAGCACCGCGCAGCCCGGCGAACCGGGCAGCAGCGGCCGGATCTGCTCCGCGTTCGCCGCGTTGTCCAGCACCAGCAGCACCTGCTGGTCGGTCAGCCGCGACCGGAACATCGCCTCCTGCTCGTCCTGGTCCAGCGGCACCGCCTCCGGTGGCACGCCCTGCGCCCGCAGGAACCTGGGCAGCACGTCCACCGCGTTCAGCGGCGGACCCTGGGCGTAGCCGCGCAGGTTGACGTACAGCTGCCCGTCCGGGAAGAACCGCCGCATCTTGTGCGCCGCGTGCACCGCCAGCGCCGTCTTGCCCACGCCCGGCGGCCCGGCCAACGTCACCACCGGCACGCCCTGCGCCGTCCGCAGCAGCGCCTCGATCAGCTGAACGGCCTGCTCACGCCCCACGAAGTCGCCGATGTCGGCGGGCAGCTGCGACGGCACCACCCGGTCCCGCCGGGCCGGCGGCTGCGCACCGTGCTCCAGCGCCGCCGCCCCGCTGAGCACCTGCTGGTGCACGCGCCGCAGCTCGTCGCCCGGGTCGATGCCCAGCTCGTCCGCCAGCAGCCCGCCGACCTTCCGGTACGCGCCCAGCGCGTCCGCCTGCCGTCCCGACCGGTACAGCGCCACCATCAGCTGCGACCACAGCCGCTCCCGCAGCGGGTGCTCGCTGGTCAGCCGGTACAGCTCGGGGATCAGCTCGGCGTGCCGGCCCAGCTCCAGGTCCACCTCGACCCGGCGCTCCTCCACGTGCAGCCGGCGCTCGCCCAGCCGGGGCACCTCGTCCCGGTGCAGCACCTCCGACGGCACGTCGACCATCGCCGGACCCCGCCACAGCCCCAGCGCGGCGGTGAAGATCGCCGACGCCGACTCCAGCCGGCCCGCGCCGCGCTCCCGCTCGCCCTCCTCGACCAGCTGCTCGAACCGGACCACGTCGATGGTCCGTTCGTCCACGTCGATCAGGTACGCGTCCGGCACGGTGCGGATCGGCACCGCCGGAC
>CBHFOL010000051.1:0-31322 GCA_965995405.1 uncultured Saccharothrix sp. | reverse complement strand
GCGACACCGATGCCGATGCCCGTTCCGGTGAGCGCGAGGCGGATCCACGACGTGCGTCCGCCGCCCATCGCCAGCCGGACGCCTAGGGCCAGGTCGGAGAACCAGCGCTTCATTGCACCCGCCCCGATCGGTGCCGGGAGGCGGGCAGCAGTGGGCGCGGGGCGGGTAGGCGGACCGCGCGGCGGGCCACCGTGTGGCGGGCCCAGCGGGTCACGGACTTGAGCAGGCGGGTCATCCGACCGGCTCCACTTCACGGGAACGGCCGTCCCGGACCACGACCTCGCGGTCCGAGTACGCCGCCACCCGCGGCTCGTGGGTCACCAGGACGACGGCCGCGTTGGTCTCCTTCGCGGCGGTGGTGAGCAGTTGCATCACCCGTTCGCCGTTCAGGGAGTCCAGCGCGCCGGTCGGCTCGTCGGCGAACACCACCCGCGGACCCGTCACCAGGGCACGGGCCACCGCCACGCGCTGGCCCTGGCCGCCGGACGTCTCGCCGGGGCGCTTGGCCGCCACGTCGGCCACCTCCAGGCGCTCCAGCCAGTCCCGGGCGCGGGACTCCGCCTCCCGCCGCTTCAGACCGCCCAGGCGCAGCGGCAGGGCCACGTTCTCCAGGCAGCTCAGCTCGGGCACCAGCTGGCCGAACTGGAACACGAAGCCGAACTCGGTGCGGCGCAGTTCGCTGCGCTCGCCGTCCGGCATCGAGCTCAGCTCGGTGTCGCGGTAGCGGACCACACCCGAATCCGGCGTCAGGATCCCGGCCAGGCAGTGCAGCAGGGTCGACTTGCCCGAACCCGACGGCCCCATCACGGCGACCACCTCGCCCGCGCGCACGCTCAGGCCCGCGCCGTCCAGCGCCGGGGTGGGGCCGAACGACTTGTGCAGGTCGACGGCTTCCAGCAGGGCGTTCACCGGGCACCCCCCGACAGCTGGTCGGACAGCTGGCCCAGGCGTGCGGCGGTGAGCTCCAGCCAGCGGAGGTCGGCCTCCAGGTGGAACAGCGCGTGGTCGCAGATCAGCTGGTCGACCAGGTCGCCGGCGGCCTTGCGCCTGGTCAGGTCGCGCATGGTGCGCAGGTGCGCGGAGCGCTGCACGTCCAGCACGTCGTCCGCGCGGCGACCGGACAGCAGCGCCAGCACGACCTTCGCGTACAGCGTGTTCTGGAGGTAGGGCTCCGGCCTCTCCGGTGTGCCCAGCCAGTGCTCCACGTCCGTCACGCCCGCGTCCGTGATCGCGTAGCGCTTGCGCTCCGGACCGTCACCGGCCTCGACGCCGGCCTCCTCGACCAGGCCGTTGCGCAGCAACCGGGACAGCGTTGTGTAGACCTGCCCGTAGTGCAGCGGCCGGTCCTGGCCGAAGCGCTCGTCGTAGGCCCGTTTGAGGTCGTAGCCGTGCCGGGGGCCTTTCTCCAGCAGGCCCAGCAGGGTGTGTCCGATCGACATGTCAGCGACTATACACACGAGGTATACACCGGGTGCATAGCACGATTGGCGGTCACCCGAACGGGCAGTCGGGTTAACCAGTGAAAATCAGTTGGCGGTTACTTCGCCACATCGTGACCCGCCGACGCCTACAGTGGTGGGGTGACTGGTCTGGCGGCCGGCTGGGACCACGCGACTTTTTCGCAGGGTCGAGCCGGCGATGCGGAACACGATGTGGAGCTGCTGCTCGCTTTCCTGAACACCCGGGATCTAGAACTCGGGACGGACGTCCTGGACAGCGCCGCCGCCTGGCGGGCGTGGGTCACCGAACGCGGACTCGGCGACGTGGGCGATCTGGCCGAGGCACGCGACGTGCGCACCTCGCTGCGGGCATCACTGGGCGAACGGCACGACGGTCCCGATCCCACCCCGGCCGCGGGTCTGATCCGCGTCGACCTCAGCAACGGCATCCCGGTGATGTCCAGCGAGGACGCGTTGGGCGCGGTGCTGGGCGCGGCGGCCCGGCTGGCGGTGCTCGGATCGTGGGAACGGTTCAAGATCTGCCAGGCGGACGGCTGCCTGTGGGCGTTCTTCGACCGTTCCCGGAACCGTTCGCGCATGTGGTGCTCGATGCAGGTGTGCGGGAACCGGGAGAAGGCGCGCAACTTCCGGGAACGGCGGGCGCTGAGTGTGACCTGATCCGGGCAGTGGTCGGGGCGGTGTCCTGATCACACCACGAGCTGCCCGATCGTGTAGATCACCAGGCCCGCGAGGGCGCCCACCACCGTGCCGTTGATGCGGATGAACTGTAGGTCGCGGCCGACCTGTAGTTCGATCTTGCGCGAGGTCTCCTCGGCGTCCCAGCGCTCCACGGTGTCGGTGATGAGCGTGGTGATCTCGTCGCGGTAGTTGCCCACCACGTGCCCGGCCGCGTCTTCGAGCCACCCGTCGACCTTGGCGCGCATGGACTCGTCGTCCACCAGCCGCCGACCGAACGACATCAGCCCCTCGCGCATGCGTTTGCGCAGCTCGGAGGACGGGTCCTCGGCGGCGGTGAGCAGCATGCCCTTGGCCGTGCCCCAGGCCGACCCGATCAGCCGCTGCACGTCCGGGTGGTCGACGACCTGCTGCTTCACCGCCTCGGCGCGCTCCATGGTGGCCGGGTCCTGCTGGAGGTCGGTGGAGAACGAGATCAGGAACTGGTCGACGGCCTGCCGCATCGGGTGGTTGACGTCGGTCTTGACCTCCCACGCGAAGTTCAGCAGCTCGTTGTACACCTTGTCGCCGAGCATGGAGTCCATGAACTTGGGCGACCACACCGGCGAGCGCTCGGTGACCAGGCCGACGATCCGGTCGTAGTTGTCCCGCACCCAGTCGTAGGCGCGGTCGCACATCAGGTCCACCAGCTTGTGGTGCGCGCCGTCGGTGAGCACCCGGCCGAGCAGCCTGCCCAGCGGCGGACCCCACGGCTGGTCGGTGAGCCGGCGGATGACGGCCTGTTCGACGATGGCCTGCACGTCGTCATCCCGAAGTACCCGGATCGCGCCCTTGACCACGTTCGACAGTTCCGATGTCACCCGTTCGGCATGGTCCGGCTCGGCCAGCCAGGCGCCCGCCCGCCGGGCGACGCCGACCCGCCGCAGCTTGTCCCGCACCACGTCCTCGGACAGGAAGTTCGTGCCGACGAACGACCCGAGCGCGTCACCGAACATGTTCTTGCGGGTCGGGATGATCGCGGTGTGCGGGATGGGCAGCCCCAGCGGCCTGCGGAACAGCGCCGTCACCGCGAACCAGTCGGCCAGCGCGCCGACCATGCCCGCCTCGGCCGCCGCCCGCACGTACCCGATCCAGGGCGGGCCGCCCTGCTCGAACACCAGGGACACCAGGAAGATCGCCGTCGCGGCCAGGAAGAAACCCGTGGCGACGAGTTTCATCCGGCGCAGGTCTCGGCGCTTGAGCTGGTCAGCGGCGGTCAGTTGCTCCACGGGCCCATTGTCCGTGAAGATTCGGGCTTGTGCGGGAACCAGCGCTTGTCACCAGGATGCGGCCGTTCACCTCGACCATCTTCGCGGAGATGACCGCGTTGGCGGTCCGCACCGGGGCGGTGAACCTCGGGCAGGGCTTCCCGGACACCGACGGACCGGCCGGGATGCTCACGGTCGCCAAGGAGTCCATCGACGGCGGCCTCAACCAGTACCCACCCGGTCCGGGTATGCCGGTGCTGCGGCAGGCGATCGCCGAGCACCGCGCGCGGTTCGGCACGCACTACGACCCGGACACCGAGATCCTGGTCACGGTCGGGGCCACGGAAGCCATCGCGGCGAGCCTGTTGGCGCTGGTGGAGCCGGGTGACGAGGTCGTGCTGATCGAGCCGTACTACGACTCGTACGCGGCTTCGGTGGCGCTGGCGGGCGCTACCCGCCGGGCCGTGGGGCTGGTCGAGGAGCCCGGCACGGGGCGGCTCGGGCTGGACGTGGACGCGCTGCGCGCCGCCGTCGGGCCGAAGACCAGGGCGTTGCTGCTGAACACCCCGCACAACCCCACCGGCACCGTGCTCGACCGGGCGGAGCTGGAGGCGATCGCGCGGCTGTGCGTGGAGCACGACCTGATCGCGATCACGGACGAGGTGTACGAGCACCTGGTGTTCGACGACCTCGACCACATCCCGCTGGCCACGCTGCCCGGCATGGCCGAGCGCACCGTGACGATCTCCGGCGCGGGCAAGTCGTTCAACTGCACCGGCTGGAAGATCGGCTGGGTGTGCGCGCCGGCTCCGCTGGTGAGCGCGGTCCGGGCGGCCAAGCAGTTCCTCACGTTCGTGGGCGGCGCGCCGTTCCAGCCCGCCGTGGCGCACGCGCTGCGCAACGAGCTGGCGTGGGTGGAGGAGCTGCGGACGTCGTTGCAGAACAAGCGGTCCCGGCTGGCGGCGGGCCTCACCGAGGCCGGTTTCGCGGTCCGGCCGAGCGAGGGCACCTACTTCATCACCGCCGACGTCCGGCCGCTCGGCTTCACCGACGGCGCGCAGCTGTGCCGTGAGCTGCCGGGACGCATCGGCGTGGCGGGCGTGCCCGTGCAGGTGTTCACCGACCACCCGGAGCAGTGGCAGCACCTGGTGCGGTTCGCGTTCTGCAAGAAGGACGACGTCCTGGACGAGGCGATCCGCCGCCTGCACAAGCTAAGCGTCTGACCGGACCCGGGCGGGCGCTCCCGCCAGCCGCTCCTGCACCAGCACGTGCCGGAACTGGTAGCTGGCGCCCGCCTGCCGCAGCACGCCGAGCTTGCGCGCGTCCTCAAGGAACACCATCAGCTCCCACGGCAGCTTCCCGCGCACGGCCAGCCAGACCCGGGCCACGGTGAACCACCACCAGCGCAGGTGCAGCACGGACAGCGTGAACCCGAGCATCAGCCCGCAGGCGAGCCCGAGCCCCACCATGCCGGTCTGGTTCGGCCCGAACACCAGCCCCGCCGCCGCGCCGAACACCACGGCCAGCACCAGCGACCCGGTCCACACCGCGATCCGGTCCCGCGACATCGTCCACTTGGGACTCGTGGGGTGGGTGAGCTCGGCGTTGTCGCCCAACGCGAACCGCAACGCCACCGCGACGGCCAGCCCCAGCCCGACCACCAGCCCGGCGGACAGCCCGTACAACGCGCCGAACACCAGCCCGATCGCCATCCCGAGGACGCCGCTGACCACCACCAGGCTGCGCCAGACACCCAGGCGCGGCTTGCGGACCCGTTCGCCGGACGCGTACAGCGCCGCCACGGCCACGGCCAGCCCGGCGGCGAGTCCGGTGGCCGGCGCGAGCTTCGGCGTGCTCGCGTACGCCATCAGCCACCCCACACCGAGCCCGCCGATCGACCCGAGCACCAGCGCGCCGAGCACCGCCAGCCATCGGTGCCCGACCGAGCGCCGCAGTTCCCACCACGCCAGGTCGGTGATGCCCCGGGCGCGCAGTTCGGTCGCCAGGAACGCCAGCCAGCGCTGCGCCCGGTCGCGCGGCCACACCTGGCTGGCCTGCGCCTGCTGGGCGACCGCGCGGTCCCCGAACGCGTCCGCCACCAGCGCGTCGACCAGGTGGTCCTCGATGGCCCGGCGGTCGGGGAAGCGGTTGCGGTCCAGCAGTTCGCTGGGTTCGCCGTACGCGTAGACGGTGCGCGCCAGCCACACCGCGAGCGGCGTGCACAGCGCTTCGGCGAGCGGGCCGTCCGGCTCGTCGCGCAGGTGCAGGAAGATCGGCTCCCAGCGGGCGGCCGTCACCGGGTCGGTGTGGGCGCGGAGGTAGCCCGCGATCTCCTCGTGGTCCAACGGGTGCAGGTGCACGACGTCCGCGCCGTCGACCGGCACGCCCGCGTCGGTGAACTCGTCCGGCCGGCTGGTGAGGACCAGTGGCATCGACCGGGGGAACGCGCGGTTGATCCTGTCCAGCGCGTCGGCGCGCTTGCCCTCGGCGATCCGGTCCAGTCCGTCCAGCACGGGGAAGATCCGGCGCTGCTCGATCAGCAGGTCGCCCGCGTAGCTGCCGTACAGCTCGGTGTTGCGCAGCGCGGGGTGCTCTTCGTAGAGCCGGCGGGTCATCCAGGTGCGGATGTCCTCGGTGTCCGGGTCCCAGGAGGAGAGGGAGAGCAGGAACGGCACCGGGCCGTCCGTGCGGCGGTCGAGCAGGCCGATGGTGAGCAGCAGCGCGATGGTGCTCTTGCCGGAGCCCCCTTCGCCGAGGAACACCAGGCGGGGCTGCCGTTCGAACGCGCCCACGACCGCGTCGCTGCGGCCGGGCTGTCCGCGTTCGGAACTCCAGTGCAGGTCCAGGATGTCCTCGCCGAGGCCGCGCGCGCGGCACTCTTCGGTCCACTGCTTGTACAGGGACGTGGCGAGCGCTTCGGCGGCGGCGTCCAGGTTGACGTCCGTCGCGAGCCCGGCCGCGCGCCTGCGGTGCAGCCACGGGTCGAAGACGGCGAGGAACGCCAGGAACCCGACCGCCAGACCGGACAGCCACAGGTCGGGCTCGATGCCGTAGTCGGTGACGAACAACCCGGCCGCCGCGAGCAGGGCGGCCAGGACACACCCCACGAGCACGGCGCGCTGACGAAATCTGGACACGGTGGCATCATGACCCACCGGTCACCGCAGGTGGTGACGCGGTCACCCTTGTGTCGTGCGTACCCTCGGGTACGTGATCTGCCCCAAGTGCCAGGACCTCATGCGCACGATCACCCGTGGCGTGGTCCATATCGAGCAGTGCGACAACTGCAAGGGCGTCTTCCTGGACGGCGGCGAACTGGAACAGATCGTCGCGGCCGAACGCGACCACTACGCCGCCCAAGCCGTGCCGCCGTACTCGCCTGATCAGCAGTCCGCGGCCGGCGCACCGCCGCCGTACTCGCCCGATCCGGCGGGTTCGCCTCCGCCGTACCCGGCCGATCCCGGCTCTCCGGGCGGTTCACCCCCGCCGTACCAGCCGCCGCCGGGCACGGTCGCGCCTGCTCCGGTCTACCCGCCGGGTGCGGTCGCGCCGCCGGTCTATCCGCCTGGTTACTACAACCAGGGCTATCCCGGGCACCGGAGGCGGAGCTTCCTGGAGGAGTTGCTCGACTAGAGGGGCCAGACCAGGTCCGTGCCGTCCAAGGCGAAGGACTGCGCGTCGCGCGTCGCGGTGAACGTGAACCGGTGCCGCCGGGGACGGCCCAGTGAGCGCCACTCCTGGTAGGCCTCCTCCGCCAACCCCCACAGCGAGCGCGGCCCGCCCTCGTCCACCACCGCCCCCCGATGCCGCACCCAGGACCCATCGGGATGGGCCAACCGCACCGGATCCAGGGCCACCGCCACATCGGGCAGCGCCAACCCCGCGAAGAACTCGAACCCGGACGCCGGGTCCACCACCATCCGCGCCGGCAACAACGTGGTCCGGGACGTCGAAGCAGGCGCGTGCAGAGCGTCGCGCAAAGCCCGGTCCGCCCACCCCTGCCGATGGGCGCGCAACGGCATGAACCGCCCGTCCTCCAGCATCACCCGCCCCGCGGCCCGCCCACCCCGGACCTCCAACCGCACCAGACCCGCGCCGAGCGCCCGGTTGAACGTGGTCACGATCAACCCGCCGTCCTCCACCTGCGCCAACCACGCGGCCGGAATGCGGGACACCGCGCACGTACCGAGGATCCGCGAGTACGGCGCCCGCCCGGGATACCCCTGTTCCCCGTCCCCCGGTACGCAGAACGGGTGATAGCCGGCCTCCGCGAGCAACCTCACCGCCCGGACGTGCACCTCCGGGTCCACGTCGACGGACGTCACCGCGTCCCCGCCCAGCACATGGCTCAGCAGCGCCGCGTTGTAGCCCGTGCCCGTGCCGATCTCCAGCACCGTCTGCCCGCGCCGGACGTCCAGCGCCTCCAGCATGATCGCCATGATCGTCGGCATGCTGGACGAACTGGTCGGCACGCCGTCCACCACCCCCGCCGAGACCGCTTGCCGCCACGCCTCGTCCGAGCCGTTCAGCTGGGTCACGCACACCTGGTTCCGGTAGACCAACGACAGGAAGTCCGGGTGCTCGGCGGTCACCGGCGACCAACCGTCCGGGCCCTGCACCAGGAACCCGGGCAGGAACAGGTGCCTCGGGACCTCGCGAAACGCCGCCGCCCACGGCCCGTCGGCCAGCACGCCGGCGGTGACCAGCGAGTCGACCAACTCCTCGCGCAGGTTCGCGGCCAGGTCCATCGCCCCACCGTAACGCTGTGGGCGAGCACACGTCCGGATTGCTAGCAGGCCGCTTGCAGGAGTTAGCACCCGCGCGTACCGTCGAAAGCGGAACGAGGAGGTGCCGTAGTCGTGGACCAGCCCGAGCAGCCGGACCCGTCAGATCGGTCGGACCGACCCGCCGGGAAGAAGTCCATCGACAAGGCGGTCGCCGACCTCGGTCGTGACATCGGCGAGTACATCCGCGAACAGCGCAACACCGCGAAGATCTCGTTGCGCCAACTGGCGAAGCTCGCCGGGGTGTCCAACCCTTACCTCAGCCAGATCGAACGGGGCCTGCGCAAACCCAGCGCGGAGATCCTCCAGCAGATCGCCAAGGGGCTGCGGATCTCGGCGGAGGCGCTGTACGTCGAGGCCGGGATCCTGGAACAGCGCGAAGGCGGCGCGCTGGCCGATGCCATCGTCACCGCCCCGGACCTGACCGAGCGGCAGAAGCAGGTGCTGCTCGACGTCTACGAGTCGTTCCGGCGGGAGAACGCCGCCAACCAGGGCAGGCACCCCGCCGATCAAGCCAAGCGCTCCACCGACCGACCCGAGCACTCCGCCAACCAGTCGAAGCGCTCCGCCAACCAACCCGAGCACTGAGGAGTGAACTCCATGCCGAACCTGCCCTCCACCGACGAACTGCGCAAGGCGGGCGAGCAGGTCGTCGCCGCCGCGCGCACGCCGCTGCTGGCCGCGCTGGGCGCGGGCGACCTGGCCGCGAAGGCGGTGATCGACGCGCTGAACAAGACCAAGGAGCGCGCCGAGGCCGCCAGGACCGCCGCCGAGTCGGCCGACCTGAAGGACCTGCGCGAGAAGCTCGACCCCGCCGAGCTGCGCAAGATCGTGGACGCCTACACCCAGTCCGCGCTGAACCTGTACCAGTACCTCGCCGAGCACGGCCAGGAGGCACTGGACCGGCTGAAGAGCCAGCCGCAGGTGCAGAAGGCGCTCAAGGAGGTGGAGGAGGCCGTCGAGACCGCGCAGAAGCGCACCGAGTCCGCCGCCGCCGACGCCCGCGAGCTCGCCGACGACGTGCTCGGCAAGGTGACCCGCCGGACCCGTTCGGTCGGCGAGAAGGTCGCCCACGAGGTCGACGAGGCCAGTGAGAAGCTGGCCACCGCCGTGACCGAGGCCGGTGACGAGGTGGCGCACGAGGTGCGCAGCACCACTCGCAAGGCGGCCAACCGCACCGCGTCCGCCCGGTCGACGGCCGCGCGCAAGCCGGCCGCCACCCGCGCCACCTCGGCGAAGAAGAGCGACGACAGCGCCAAGTGATCGATCCGGCACGGGGCGTCCTGTCCGGGACGTCCCGTTTCGGCTGTACCCGGAGTGCGCAACGCACGTAGGCTGGTGGTGTGTCCTTCTCGTTCCCGCCTGCGGACTTGATCTTCCTCGACGCGTGGATCATGATCCTGGCGTACTACGCCGGGCTGGTCCTGGGTGTTTTCGCGTTCGTGCATGCGCTGTCGCAGCGCGCGGACGCCTACACCGCGGCGGAGCGGCTGACCAAGCCCGCGTGGCTCGGCATCACCGGTGGTGGTGCGTTCGCGTTGCTGCTGTTCAGCCTCAGCGGTCCGGGTGCGATGTTCTGGCTGGCCGGCCTGGTGGCCGTGCTGGTCTACATGGTGGACGTGCGCCCCCGGCTGATCGAGGTCCAGCGCGGTCCCCGGTGGTGACCCACCGGAGCTTCGGCTCCGGCACCCCGGTCACCCTGGTCGGCCACGGCCTGGGCGCGACCACCGGCGAGGCCCGCCTGCCCACGTCCGGCCTGCCTGGCACGAAGGTCGTGGTGACCCTCCCGTCGCACGGCGACCAGCCGGACGCGCCGGAGGGCTATTGGAACTACCGGCGGATCGCCGCCGACCTGCGGCTGGTGGCCCGGCAGACGAACGCGACGCGGGCGATCGGCGTCTCCCTGACCGCGGGCGCGCTGCTGTCGCTGCTGGCCGACGAGCCGGACGCGTTCGAGAAGGTCGCGCTGCTGCTGCCCGCCGTGCTGGACGAATCCCGCGGGCTGCTCGACCGCGAACACGCCATCCTCGCCATCGGCGGCCCGCCCGAATACCAGGCGGAACGGCGACAGGCGTTCTCCCGGCTGGACCGGGCACTCACCGAACTCCCCGGCCGGACCGCCGTGCCGGATCGGGCGCTGCTGCACGCCGTGCAGGCTCCGGTGCTGGTGATCGGGGCCACCAGGGACCCGCTGCACCCCGAATCCGTCGCCCGGGAGACCGCCGCCGCGTTCCCGAACGGTCGGCTGGAGCTGGTGCCGTCGTGGTTGACCCACCGGGCCGAAGTACGCGGCCTACTGGGCGAATTCCTCGCCGGGTGACCTCAAGCCGCCCACCTCGGGCTGGCCACCTCGGCTGGTGACCTCGACCGGCCGCCTCAACGACCGGCCACCTCAAGTCGGCCACCTCAACCGGTTACCTCGACCACCCACCTTGGCTGGTGACCTCGACCGGCCGCCTCAACGACCGGCCACCTCAACCGGCGACTTCGGCTGGTGACCGCAACTGCCAACCTCGGCTACCGGCCTCAACCGGCGACCTCGACCGGAGACCTCAAGCCGGTGGCACCGGCCGGCCAAATCGGCCGGTGACAGGGGATGTGCACCTCCCCTGCCGATGACCACGGCCGACCACAGCCGACCGCAGCCGACTAGAGCCGCGCGTCCGCGTACGCCGTCATCGCGTCACGCACCCACTCCGCCAGCCCCTCGACCGGGAAGTTGGCCTTGAAATCCGGCGTGTCGACGTACAGCTGACCCAGCCCCTTGTACGAATCGCGGTTGGGCGTCCAGCTCAGGCAGATCCACCGGTAGTGCCGGTCGGTCACCTCCAGGACCTCCGGCGCGTCCGGCGCGACACCCGCGCCGAACAGGTCGCCGAACGCCTTGCTGATGTCCTGCAAGTCCGCCATGAACTTGTCGGCATCGGCCCGCGTCCAGTCCTTCATCCGGCTCTTGCCCTCGTCGATGTGCGCCTGCGCGCTCTCGCCGTAGCGCTCGACCAGTTCCGTCTCGTAGCGGGCCTGGCGGTCCGCGTCGAAGCCGTCGAACAGCTCTTCCATCTTCATCGTGTACTCACCCCCTTCCAGTTCCCGGATCGTCTTGGCGACGGTGGCGGCCAGCTGGTCCAGCCGGTCCCGTTCGGTGCGCAGCCACTGCTGGTGGTTGCGCAGCACGTCCACCGTGCGGTGGCGGCCGTCCAGCACCTCGGACACGGTTTCCAGGTTCAGCCCGAGGTCCCGGAGCAGCAGGATCTGCTGGAGCCGCAACAGCTGCTCGCGCTCGTAGTACCGGTAGCCGTTGCTCCCGATCCACGCGGGCGCCAGCAGACCGATCGCGTCGTAGTGCCGCAGCGTCCGCGAAGTCACCTTCGACATCCGCGCCACCTGTGCGATCGACCAGGCCATTCTCCCGTCACCTCCCCTGCGCCGACCACGCTAGAGGTTGACGCAACGTCAAGGTCAAGGCGTTCGCGGGGAGGGGAGGCATGTATGAAGTCGCAGACGATCACTACGTCCTGCGCCCCAGAAATACGCGATCGTCCACGAACACAAACATGCCTCCCTCCACCTCCGGCCGGTCAGGGAGGCGACCGGTGTCCCGTCGTCGCCGGCAGTATGGGCGGGGTGTGGACCATCGCAGGAACCCTGACCCCCGTGCCCGTGCTCGACCGGCTGGACCTGGTGGCCGAACCGGTGGCCGCCGCGCTGCGGTCGCTGGCCGACGGCAACCGGCTCGCGGTCAGCGAGATCGACCCGAACCTGGCCGACACGGCCGAGTTCTGCGCGCACTACGGCACGCCGCTGACCGCGTCCGCGAACTGCGTGATCGTCGCCGGCAAGCGTGGCGACTCGGTGCGCTACGCGGCGTGCGTCGTGCTCGCCACCACCCGGGCCGACGTGAACGGCGTGGTGCGGCGGCGGCTGGACGCGCGGCGGGCGTCGTTCGCGCCGATGGAGGACGCGGTCACGCTGACCGGCATGGAGTACGGCGGCATCACACCGGTCGGGCTGCCCGGCGACTGGCCGGTGCTGCTCGCGCCCGAGGTCGCCGCCGCGCCGGAACTGGTGATCGGCAGCGGCATCCGGGGCAGCAAGCTGCTGGTGCCCGGCGAGGTGCTGGCGAAGCTGCCCGGCGCGGAGGTGGTCGAAGGGCTGGCCCGAACCGTCGAACTCTGACGATCCCACCTCACCGGCTTGTGCCTGGTCGGCGTTCGCCGTCCGGATCCCGACGAGTCAAGCCCTGCGCCGTCCGACCCCGCCGGCTCACACCTGGTCGGCGTACTCCTCCAGGAACGCGACGGCTTCCGCCACGTCGTCGGTGACCAGGATCCAGCGCTCCGCCTCCCGGCCGCGCGCCAACTGCTGCACGAGCGGTGCGGCCGGGACCTCGTTCACCCAGAAGTCCTTGCCCAGGAACACCATCGGCGCGGCCGGGCCGACCGAGCCGTAGTGGTTCTGGGTGTAGTCCTGGAACACTTCCTGCACGGTGCCCGCGCTGCCCGGCGTGTAGACGATGCCGCCGGTCGCGACGGTCAGCAGGCCTTCCTCGCGGACCGAGTTCGCGAAGTACTTGGCGTGCAGCTCGCACGCCGGGTTCGGCGGCTCGTGGCCGTAGAACCAGGTCGGGATGCCGATGGTGCGTGCCTTCGGGAAGCCCGGCAGATCGGTCGGGAACGCCGCCAGCCACCGCCCGATGGACTCGGCGTCGCCGCCGAACTTCGGCGCGCGGGCGATGTCCCGCAGCACCTCGGCGTCCTCGCCGACCCGCACACCCAGCGGCACGGCCTCCATCGCGCCCGGCCCGCCGCCGGTCAGCACGGTGAACCCGGCCGCGCCGAGCGACGCGCCCAACGCCACCGCCCGCCGGTAGCCGGCCGTGTCACGCCCCAGCGCGTGCCCGCCCATCACGGCGACCGGCCTGCTGGCTGGCACCTCGCCGAACGGCTTGGTGGCGGTCGGTGTGCCGGCCAGGACCTCGTCCAGCGCCTCGGTGATCGCGTGGTCGTGTAGTCGTTCGGCCAAGGCGTGCAACGGGTCCGGGTGGTGGCCCTGCTGCCTGCTGTGCCGGTAGATCCGGGCGTCCGGGGTGTCGGCGTACGACCCGGGCCGTGCCGGGTCGAACCCGGCGAACAGCTCGGCGGGCGTGTACAGCGCCGACCGGTACACCCGGTACGGCAGGTCGGGGATGTCCGGGAACACCAGCGCGCCCGCCGCGTCCGCCCGGCGCTGCCCCGCTGGCGACAGGACGCACCCGAGGAACAGCGCCCGGTCCAGCGGGACCCGCAGGTCCTCGCCACTGAGGTCCAGCCCGATCAGCACGGCGTCACGCAGGTCGCCGGCGGCCCGGACCTGCTCCAGCTCCCTGAACTCGGTACGCACCGGCGAAGCCTACGTCTCCCGGTACCGCACCTGGCAGGTATCGGCGGAACCGGAGAGGAACCCGTCGCGGAACGCCGCCACCCGCGCGAACCCGGACGGCACCGCGTTGCCCTCCGCGTCGGACGCGATGAGGCTGCCCGGCGACAGCAGCTCCACGACCGCCTCGTCCAGGTCGCCCGGCGACAGCCGCAGCGCGGCGTCGTCCACCAGGCTCGCCGCCCACCGGCCGGTCAGGCACGCGGTGCGCTGCGCGGCGGCCGGTCCGGTCACCGGCAGCTGTGCCGCATCCTGCACGCCCAGCGCGTACCGGGACGCCACCGCGCCGAACGCGGCGAAATCGCCGACCTGCCCCAGTTTCGCCAGCGCCGGCACGTCCACGCCGACCGCGGCCGGGCAGTACGCGGCCGGTGTGGTGACCCGGCAGCCGTCGTCGAACCGCAGGTCCAGGCCGGGGAACGCGGCGGTCAGGCTGTCCCGCAGGCTCTGCAACGCCTCCGGCGTGTCGACCCGGATGTTGCCGCGTCCCAATCCCACATCCACATCGGACGGTCCGAACACCTGCTGGGTGCTGCGCCGCACGATCTCCTCCTCGGAGATCGCGGCGCACCGCCTGGCGTCCTCGGCGAACCCGAACTGGAACGCGGTGACCCGGTCGAACGCCGTTCCGTGCGCGCCCTCGGCGTCGAAACTCGTGCCCGCCGAGTCGCGGATGGAGAACAGCGTCGCCAGGATCCGGTTCAGGCCCGGCCCGGTCGCCAGCCGGAAGCGCGCCGAGCGGTTCTCGGCGACCCAGCGGAAGTAGTTGCCCGCGTAGCAGTCCGCCTGCTGCTCCTTCACGATCGACGGGGTGTTCGGGGCGACACCCAGCCGGAACTGCACGGCGTGGCCGAGCTCGTGCGCCAGGACCGCCACGATCGAGATCTCGTCCAGTGACGGCAGCAGCTCGCCCCGGTCCCACGCGACCAGGTCGTCGGTGCAGTAGAACGCGTTCACCAGGCCGCGCACATCGGTGCCGCACAACGGGAAGGTGTCCGTCCGGGAGTCGTAGGACACCAGTTCGCGCACGTCCTCGAACTCCTGCCCGAACTGCTGGGGGAACCGCTCCCGCCAGTACTCCGAGACGTCGGCGACCGCATTCACCGCGACCCGGTCGATTTCGCCGCCGTCGGTGTTGCGGACCTCCCGGCCGGGTGCGGGGGCGTCGGGCCGCAAGCCCGAGTCGCCGGTGGTGATCGCCAGGCCCGCCACGCTGTCCGGGTCCGGCCGGGACACGTCGACGGCTGTGCCGGGCACGCTCGAAGCGCACCCGGCCAGCACGAGGGCGGTGGCCGCCGCCAGCAGGATCCTCATCAGCCGAAGAACACGGACTTGACGCTCGGCAGGCCGAGGGCGGTCACGTCGGCCACGTCGTCGGCGACGACCTTGGACGTGCCCTTGCAGTTCGGCTCGGACCACAGCTTGATCGAGCCGTCGACGGTCAGCGAGAGGAAGTCGCCGTCGGTGTTCTGGCAGCCGTTGCCGGCCAGCCCGCGCGCGAAGTTGTTGCCGCTCGTGTCGTCGAAGTTCTTGCCGGTGAACAGGGTCACCGCGGTGGCCGGCTTGCCGGGCTGACCGGTCTGGCCGGGCTGCGTGGGCTGGGTCGGGTCGGCGGGCTTGGTGCCCTGCGGAGCACCCGCCTTCTGGCCGTCCGGCGTGACGCCGAACCACGTGCCGCCGACGCCCTGGCCGAGCGTGTCACCGGGCTTGGCGTCCTTGTTGAAGCGGTACACCGGCCAGCCCTTGACGGTGACCTGCAACTGGCCGTCGTCCCGGGTCACGACGCCGACGTCGGCCTTCTTCACCCCGGCCACGAACACCTTGCCGCCCTTGGCGATGGTGACCGGCGGCCACGTCTTGGCGCAGTCGCCGTTGCAGTTGGACTTCGACGGCTTGGCGGTGTCCTTGTCGAACCGGTACAGCGTGAGGCCCGCGCCGTTCACCACGACCGGGTTCAGCTCGCCGGCCTTCGCGGCGCGCAACTGCACCCACTTGTTCTTCACGTCCTGGGCCGCGTTCTGCGGGGCGAGGTCGCCGGACTTGTCGTCGGCCTTGTTGGACTTGGCGGTTCCCGACAGCAGTGACAGCTCGGCGGCGCCGCCCGAACTGCTGTCTTGCTGCTGCTGCGGCGCGGGAGGCGGTGCCGCCGCTCCGCTCCCACAGGCGGACAACGCGACGACGCCGAACGCCATCAGGGCGGCAAGGGGCGCGACATGCTTGCGCAGCATGGGATTTCTCCAGTTTGTGTGATGGGTTCACCGGTCGATCCGACCGACTGACACCCAACACACGTACCGCCCTCGGGAGCGGTTCAAGCGAACTTCGCGCCGTCTTGTTTGGCCCGGACGCACGGCTCGCGGACGCCTGGGGTCGTGGACGCCTGGGCTCGGGATGCGGCTCGCAGACGTCCGGACTCGCGGACGGCTAGAAGATGACCGTCTGGTTGCCGTGCACCAGCACCCGGTCCTCCAGGTGCCACCGCAGGCCGCGCGCCAGCACCACCTTCTCGATGTCACGGCCCTTGCGCACCATGTCCGGGATCGAGTCGGTGTGGTCCACCCGGATCACGTCCTGCTCGATGATCGGGCCCTCGTCCAGGTCGGCGGTCACGTAGTGGCAGGTCGCGCCGACCAGCTTCACGCCCCGGCCGTGCGCCTGGTGGTACGGCCGGGCCCCGACGAACGACGGCAGGAAGCTGTGGTGGATGTTCAACGCCCGCCCGGCCCAGGCCGCGCACAGCTCGGTCGGCAGGATCTGCATGAACCGGGCCAGCACCACGGCGTGCGGCTGGTGCACGTCCACGAACTGCCGCAGCTGCGCGAACGCCGCCGCCTTGCCCTCCGGGTCGTTCACCGGGAACGGCACGTGGTGGAACGGGATGCCGTGCGCCCGGGTGATGCCCGCCAGGTCGGCGTGGTTGCCGATGACGGCGGACACCTCCACGTCCAGCTCACGCGACGCGACCCGGCCGAGCAGGTCGTACAGGCAGTGCCCCTCCTTCGACACCAGCAGCACCACCCGCCGGCGTTCGGCGGTGTCGGTGACCCGCCAGTTGGCGTTCGCGCCGAGCTCGCGGGCGACCTGCCAGAACCGTTCGCGCAGCTCCTCCACGCCGAACGGCAGCGAGTCGGCGCGCACCTCCTGGCGGGTGAAGAACCAGTTGGTCGTCGGGTCGGTGTGGTAGGCCGCTTCGACGATCCAACCGCCGTGCTCGGCCAGGAACGAGGAGATCCTGGCCACGATGCCGGTGCGGTCCGGGCAGCCGAAGGTGATCACGTAGCGTCGTTCGGGCTGAGGCACGGTGCAGAAGTATCTACGGTCGCGGCAGCGCGTCGAGCAGCGACCTGTCCCCGGACACGATCGCGCCGCTGGGTCGGCCCCACGCGGCCCGGTAGAGCGCGTCGGCGGTGCCCGCGACGGTGACGTCCCCGTCGGTGGCCGAGTCGGTGATCGGGCCGGCCACCGGGACCTCGCCGGGCGTGATCCGCACCTCCCAGGCGCGGCCCGCGTCGGCGGCGTGCCACAGCAGGCGGCCTTCCCGTTCGATCGGGACGCGCTGGACCACGCGCGGGAGCAGGAGGTGGAGGTACTCGTCCACACCGTCGGCGGCGAGTTCGGTGTCGAAGAGCAGGGACGGCACTTCTGGGCCGTGCAGGGCGTGCTCGGCGTCGAGCCGGTGGATGGCGATCTCGTGCGCCTGCCGACGGGCCCAGAAGCCGACCGTCTTCGGCCCGACGAACGTCCAGGCCGGCGCGTCCGGAGTGGAGTGCTCCAGCACGTCCTCCATCTCGGTGAACCGCACGTCCCACCAGGCCAGCAGGTCGTCCCAGCCCTCGGGGCGCTCGCCGCGCCGGGGCGCGTCCTGATCGGGCGGCGTCCGGAGCGCCGTCAACGCCCACGAGTGCACGCCGGCCATGTGGTGCACCAGCTTGAACACGTCCCAACCGGGACAGGTGGGCACCGGAGCCTCCGGCCCGGCCGCGCCGGCGGCGTCCCGCAAAGCCAGGTACTGGACCCGCGCATGAGCTACGAACTCAAGATGTTCCACTCAGTCGAGCCTAGAGCCAACCGCCGGGTCCGCGCGGGATGTTCAGGGGCGGACGGAGTCCCAGGGGACGGTCAGTTCGCCCAGCCGCCAACGTTTCCGGTCGTCCAGGACTTCGTTGTGCTGTGCGAACAGGGTGATCGTCTCGACCCAGCGGGCCCGGGGGCCGTAGGGGGCGAAGGCTGCCGCCGTGGCCCAGCAGGCGTCGAGTTCGGCCAGCAGGGCGTGTACCCGTTCGCCGGGGACGTTGCGGTGGATCAGGGCCTTGGGCAGACGTTCCGCGAGGTCGCCCGGGGTGTCCAGGTCGGCGGGCAGGCAGGACAGGGTGAACGTCCGCGGGCCTTCCGCCGTCAGCGCCACCCACGAGCAGCGGCGGCCGATTTCGTCGCAGGTGCCCTCGATCAGCACGCCGCCGGGTGCCAGGCGGCCGAGCATCGTGGTCCAGGCCTCGGTGGCCTGTTCCTCCGTGTACTGGCGGAGCACGTTGAAGGCCCGGAGGATCAGCGGGCGTCGGCCGGCCAGTTCGAAGCCGCCTCGGCGGAACTCCAGGTGGGGTGGGTCGGCTGCGGCAACGCCCGCGGCCACTCGGTCCGCGTCCAGTTCGAGGCCGAGGACCCTCAGGCCCGGGTTGAGCCGGCGCAGGCGGGTCGCCAGCTCGACCGTGGTGATCGGTGACGAGCCGTAGCCCAGGTCCACGATGAGGGGATCGGGGGATTGTTCAACGATCCCCCGATAGGCATGGGCGAGCCACCGGTCCACCCGGCGGAGGCGGTTCGGGTTGGTCGTTCCCCTGGTGGGCAGGCCGAGCGCGCGGGCCCGGCCGGCCGCTAGGCGCGGCGTGCGAGCCATTCGGCGGTGAACTCGGATTCCTTGTCCAGCAACAGGGCCACCTGCTCGGCGATCAACGACTCCAGCTTGCCGCCCATCAGCGGGATGCCCACTTTCACCTGACCCACGAGGGTGAGTTTGCTCCCGCCGCCGTCGGTGTCGGCGAGCGTGAAGGTCCCGTCCAGCCGGCCCGGAACGCCGTTCAGCGTCACCTCGACGGTCCCGGCGTACCCGGCCTCGGTCCACGACTCGGCCCGGTCGATGATCAGGTCGCCACCGAGGATCCCGCGCGCCATCGACGGCAGCCTGTCCGCCGGAACACCCTGCTTGAGCTGGTACGACGTGGTCCCGTCGGTCCGGTTGAACGCGACCAGCGCCGCGTCGGTCCCGCCCAGGACCTCCAAGCGGTCGCGCAGGTAGCCCTCGTCCACCAGGGCGGCGTAGACGTCCGACGCGGGCCTGTGAGACGTCGTCAGGTGCTCGATGCGGCGTGCCATGTCGCGGAGGCTACCGTTGACGGCCGTGACCACCCCGCTGTCCAGTGCCCAGGCGCGCTCCCGCGTGCCGTTGGCCGAGCGCACCACGCTACGGCTTGGTGGCCCGGCTGCCCGGTTCGTGCGGGCGACCGCCGCGGCGGACCTGGTCGAGGCCGTGCGCACGCTCGACGCGGCCGGCGAACCGGTGCTGCTGCTCGGCGGCGGCTCGAACCTGGTGATCGCCGACGCGGGCTTCACCGGCACCGTCGTGCAGGTCGGCACGCAGGGCCGCCGGCTGGACCCGTTGGGCGACGGCATGGTGCAGCTCACCGTCGAAGCGGGCGAGGACTGGGACTCGGTGGTCGCCGAGGCCGTGTCGCAGGGGCTGGGCGGCCTGGAGTGCCTGTCCGGCGTCCCCGGCCTGGTCGGTGCGACCCCGGTGCAGAACGTCGGTGCCTACGGCGTGGAGATCTCCCAGGTCCTGACGTCGGTCGACCTGCTGGACCGGCGCACCGGCCGGGTACAGCAGGTGTCCGCCGACGCGCTGGGCCTGGCCTACCGGACGAGCGTGCTGAAGGGCGTGGACAACGCCGTGGTGCTGCGCGCCCGGTACGCGCTGACCTCAGGTGGCCAGTCCGCGCCCATCCGCTACGCCGAACTGGCCCGCGTGCTGGGCGTCGCGCAGGGCGACCGCGTGCCCGCCGACGCCGCGCGCAAAGCCGTGCTGGAACTGCGGCGCGGCAAGGGGATGGTGCTCGACCCGGCCGACCACGACACGTGGAGCGCGGGCTCGTTCTTCACCAACCCGCTGCTGGACGACTCGACGCTGACCGGCGTGCTGATCCGGATCGCCGAACGGCTCGGCCGGCACATCGAGGTGCCCACCTACCCGGCGGGCGCGGGGCACCGGAAGCTGTCGGCGGCGTGGCTGATCGAACGGGCCGGGTTCACCCGCGGCCACCGGGGTCCCGGCGGGCGGGTCGCGTTGTCCGGCAAGCACACCCTGGCCCTGACCAACCGGGGCGGGGCGTCCACGGAGGACCTGCTGGACCTGGCGCGCGAGGTGCGCGACGGGGTGCGGTCGGCGTTCGGCGTGGAGCTGCGGCCGGAACCCGTGCTGGTCGGCTGCGAACTCGGCTGAGGCCCTGTTCGCAGCCCCTGTTCGCGGCCGGACCGGAGATCGACCGGCCGAACGGGTGACTGCGTGTGACGAAACCTCACTCCGCGCGTTTCATGGAGGTATGAGGTAGTTGGAGGTCGTCATGGCGGGTGACGTGGCGGTCGGATTGATCAAACGGCTGGTCGAGGACGACTTCCTGGAGCGGCCCGGAGTGGTCGGCGTCGACATCGGCGAGAAGGTCGTCGGCGGTGTGCGCACGGGAGTGCCGGCGATCGTGGTCTACGTGCAGCGCAAGCGGACCAGTGCGCAGTTCACGATTCCGCCGGATGTCCTCGGTGTGCCGACGGATGTGGTCGAGGACACGTTCTTCCCGCACCACACGCTCGCCTGGCCGGAAGGGGTGAGCGGCGCGGAGCGGCACGAGCTGCTGCTCGGCGGGATCGGCGTCGGACCGGGCCGGGCGGTCCGGCTGGTGCCGCCGGACGTGCCCGAAGTGGACGACTACCTGGTGGCCGGGACGTTGGGCGCGCTGGTCACGCCGCGCGGCAGGCGGCGGACCATGGGGCTGACGTCGTTCCACATCGCGTGCGTGGACGACGCGTGGGCGGTCGGCGACCCGATGGTGCACCCGTCCCGGGTCGACGGCGGGCACCCGTACCGGGACCGGATCGGGATGCTGGCGCGGGCCGCGCTGTCCGGAACCGTCGACGCCGCCGCGATCCTGCTCACCACGTCCCGCGTGCTGGCCGCCGTGGTCGGGGTGGGACCCGTTGCGGGGAATGGGAAAGCGCGAGTCGGGCAGCGGGTGCGCAAACGCGGCCGGACGACCGCGCTGACCGAGGGGTACGTGGCGTCCACCGAGGCCGCGATCACCCTGGATTTCGGGGCTGGGCTGGGAGTCCGGACGCTGCGGGACCAGATCCGGGTGGAAGGGCCGTTCGCGGACCACGGCGATTCCGGGGCCGTGCTGCTGGACGACGACAACCGCGTGGTCGGCCTGTACTGCGGCGGCAGCCCGAAACGCGGGTTCGCCAACCCCATCGCGAACGTCCTCGACCAGCTCGACGTCGACCTGATCGTGGGCCCGTGACGAAACGGCCCGACGATCAGCCCCGGTGCACCCGCGATGCCGAAGCCTGGGCCCGGGGCTTGAGGACGATCTGGTCCAGGTTCACGTGGGACGGCCGGGTCACCGCGAACGCGATGACGTCCGCCACGTCGTCCGCCGTGAGCGGCGTCACGTCGCGGTAGACGGCGGCGGCCCGGTCGGCGTCGCCGTCGAACCGGTTCACCGAGAAGTCCGTCTCCACCATCCCCGGCAGCACCTCCGTCACCCGGACCGGCTGCCCCAGCAGTTCGCCCCGGAGCGTGCGGTGCAGGGCCGACTGGGCGTGCTTGGCGGACGTGTAGCCCGAGCCGTTGTCGTACGCCTCGTACGCCGCCACGGACGTCACCGTCACCACGTGCCCGTCACCGGACGCGATGAGCGCGGGCAGCAGGCCCTTCGTCACGCGCAGCGTGCCCAGCACGTTGGTCTCCCACATCCACCGCCAGTCCTCCTCGTCGGCGGTCAGCACCGGGTCCAGGCCGCGCGCGCCGCCGGCGTTGTTCACCAGCACCCGCGCCTCGGGCACCGAAGCGAGGAACGCCTCGACGGATGAGGGCGACGTCACGTCGAGCTCGACGGCCGTGCCGCCGATGTCATCCGCGATAGTCTTGAGCAGGTCGAGCCGCCGGGCGCCCAGCACGACGTGGAAGCCCTCGGCGGCGAGCCTGCGGGCGGTGGCCTCACCGATTCCCGCGCTGGCTCCGGTGACGACTGCGATAGGACGGGTCACAACGGCGATCCTAGGTGTGTGACGCAGCTCACTCGCACCGATAGCCCGAGTGCGCGTCCTTCGATCGGGAGGTCGAAAAGTGCGCAAGAGACTCGCAGCGCTGCTGCTCGGTGCGGTGTTCCTGGCCGGCTGCTCCGCCGAAGTGCGATCCGGCTCGCCGAAGGCCGAGGGCGGCGACCGCCCGCCGGTGGCGAAGTTCACCACCGCGCCCGCCGACGGCGCGACCGGGGTGCCGGTCAACCAACCGGTCCAGGTTACCGTCGTCGAGGGCACGATCGACCAGGTCACGCTGACCAACCCGGAGGGTGTGGCGGTCCAGGGCAAGCTCGCCGACGACAAGAGGAGCTGGGCCACCACCGAGCCGCTCGGCTTCGGCAAGGCCTACACCTACACCGGCCGGGCCACCGGGACCGACGGCAAGAAGGTCGACCTCAAGGGCGCGTTCACCACGCTCGACGCGGGTGCCCAGGTGCGCGCCACGCTGTTCCCGAGCGACGACCAGACGACGGGCGTCGCCGTGCCGATCATGGTCCGGTTCGAGGCGGACGTGGCCGACCGGGCGAGTGCCGAGAAGGCGCTGACCGTCACCAACTCGGCGGGCGTCAAGGGCAGTTGGGCCTGGCTGAACTCGCGCGAGGTGCACTACCGGCCGGAGAAGTACTGGCCCGCGAACACCAAGGTGCACGTCGAGGCCAAGCTGTACGGGGTGCCCTACGGCGGCGGCGCGTTCGGCACGGCCGACGTGACCAGCGACTTCACCATCGGCCGCAACCAGGTCGTGAAGATCGACACCCCGTCGCACCAGCTCGTGGTGCAGCGCGACGGGCAGACCGTGGCGAGCTACCCGGCGTCGTTCGGCCGGGACACCGACCCGGAGCTGACCACCCCGAACGGCACGTTCGTCGTGATGCAGAAGGACCCGCAGTTCAGCTTCGACAACCCGCGCTACGGCTACACCAACGTGCTGAAGAAGTGGGCCGTCCGGTTCTCCAACCACGGTGAGTTCATCCACGAGAACAACGACAACGCGGGCAACATCGGCACGAACAACACCTCCCACGGCTGCGCGAACCTGCTGGAGGCCGACGCCAAGGCGTACTACGACAGCGCGCTGGTGGGCGACCCGGTCGAGGTCACCGGCTCGATCACCACGCTGCCCGCCCAGTACGACTGGTACGACTGGCAGATCCCGTGGGGGCAGTGGCAGACCATGTCGGCGCTGTAGGGATCGGCACCGCGAACCGTCACCCGCTGTGATGTACACGTAGCTCGGGAAGCGATGGGTCGCCGCGCGCGTTGAGCTAGGTCGTGCTGACTTCTCTCCTCACCGCAGAGGGCGTGCGGCTGGCGGTCCGCGAGACCGGACCCGCCCATGGCCCGGCGGTGGTGCTGGTGCACGGCTGGGCGCAGTCCGGGGAGGTGTGGCCGGAGCTGCCGTCCACCCACTCGTACGCACCGGACCTGCGCGGACACGGCGGGTCGGACGTGCCGGCGGCCGGCTACCGGGACTCGGCGACCTGGGCGGGCGACCTGCGGACCGTGCTGGACCACACCGGTCCGGCGGTCCTGGTCGGCTGGTCGTACGGCGGTCTGGTGATCGCCGACTACCTGCGCGTCCACGGCACCGCCGACGTGCACGGCCTGGTGCTGGTCGGCGCGATCACCGAGATCGGGCGCGACCGGCCCGGCGGCACGACCGGACGGCTGATGCGCGAGGCGCTGCCCGCCGCGCTGTCCGAGGACCCGGAGGTGGCCGTGCCCGCGTTGCTGAGGTTCTGCGCCGAGCTGGCCCCGGGCCTGCCCGGCGACACGGTGCAGCGGCTGCTGGGCACCGCGCTGCGGGTGCCGCCGCGGGTGCGCGGCGAGCTGTTCCGGCGGGACGTGGGCAGCCTGGACGTGCTGAAGGCGGTGGACCGGCCCACCCTGGTGCTGCACGGCACCGCCGACGAGGTGGTGGACCCCGCAGCGGCGGAGTACGCGGCGTCCACGGTTCCGGGGGCCGAGCTGCGCTGGTACGACGGCGTGGGCCACGCGCCGTTCCTGGAGCGGCCGGAGCGGTTCGCCGCCGACCTGGCCGGGTTCGTCGCGGAGGTCGGCCGGTGAAGCGGGTCGCGGTGCTGTCGGTGCACACCTCGCCGCTGGAGCAGCCCGGCACGGGCGACGCGGGCGGCATGAACGTCTACATCGTGCAGACCGCCACCCGGATGGCCCGGCGCGGCATCGAGGTGGAGATCTTCACCCGCGCCACGTCGTCCGAGCTGCCGCCGGTCGCCGAGCTCGCGCCCGGCGTGAAGGTGCGGCACGTGG
Organism: uncultured Saccharothrix sp.; assembly: GCA_965995405.1. Lineage (GTDB taxonomy): Bacteria > Actinomycetota > Actinomycetes > Mycobacteriales > Pseudonocardiaceae > Actinosynnema. The sequence goes on along the minus strand of CBHFOL010000051.1, from coordinate 7,127 downwards.
TGGCCGGCCCGTTCGAGGGGCTGGGCAAGGAGGAGCTGCCGGGGCAGCTGTGCGCGTTCACGGCGGGCGTGCTGCGGGCCGAGGCGCGGCACGATCCCGGCCACTACGACGTGGTGCACTCGCACTACTGGCTGTCCGGCCAGGTGGGGTGGCTGGCGCGGGAGCGGTGGGGCGTGCCGCTGGTGCACACCGCGCACACCCTGGCCAAGGTGAAGAACGCGAACCTCGCGTCGTGCGACACGCCGGAGCCCCGGATGCGGGTCATCGGCGAGGAGCAGGTGGTCGCCGAGGCGGACCTGCTGGTCGCCAACACCGATGTCGAGGCGGTCGAGCTGATCAAGCTGTACGACGCGGACCCGGCGAAGGTGCTGGCCGTGCCGCCGGGTGTGGACCTGGACCGGTTCACGCCGGGCGACCGGGCCGCCGCGCGGGCCGGGTTCGACCTGCGGCCGGACGACGTGGTGCTGGCGTTCGTCGGCCGCCTCCAGCCGTTGAAGGCGCCGGACGTGCTGGTCCGGGCCGCCGCCGAGCTGCTGTTCCGGGTGCCCGCCCTGCGGGAGCGGCTGGTGGTGCTGATCGTCGGCGGGCCGTCCGGCACCGGCATGAAGACGCCCGCGGAGCTCAAGCGGCTGTCCGCCGAGCTGGGTGTGGCGGATGTGGTGCGGTTCCTGCCGCCGCAGGGCGGTGCCGCGCTGGCGCGGGTGTACCGGGCGGCCGACGTGGTAGCGGTGCCGAGCTACAACGAGTCGTTCGGGCTGGTCGCGCTGGAGGCGCAGGCGTGCGGGACGCCGGTGGTCGCGGCGGCCGTCGGCGGGCTGCCGGTGGCGGTGCGGGACGGCGTGTCGGGCGTGCTGGTCGAGGGGCACGAGCCGGGCGCGTGGGCGCGTGCGCTGGAAGGGTTGGCGGTGCACCCCGCGTACCGGGCGGAGTTGGCCGCGAACGCCGTCCGGCACGCCCGCCGGTTCTCGTGGGACCGCACGACTGATTCACTGCTGGCGGGGTACGACCGAGCCCGGGACGTGTTCCGCGAGGAGGTTTTCGCTTGAGCCTGGACGAGATCATCCGGTCCGCGTTGGACGAACGGGAGCTGGCCTACCAGCACCCCGAGCCGGGGAAGTACTTCGTGACCCTGCCGGGCACGAAGAAGCTCCAGACCAACTGCTGGCTGGTCGTCGGGCGGCACGCGCTGGTCGTGGAGGCGTTCGTGTGCCGCGCGCCGGACGAGGCGCACGAGGACGTGTACCGGTTCCTGTTGCGGCGCAACGCGAAGCTCTACGGCGTGCACTACACGATCGACACCCGGGGCGACATCTACCTGGTGGGGCGGGTCGCGTTGCACGCGGTGGACGCCGACGAGCTGGACCGGGTGCTCGGGCAGGTGGTGGAGGCCGCCGACGGCGACTTCAACACGTTGCTGGAGATCGGTTTCAAGGGCGCGATCCAGCGTGAGTGGGACTGGCGGGTGTCGCGCGGCGAGTCGCTGGCGAACCTCCAGGCGTTCCGGCACCTCGTCGACTAGCACCGCTTGAGGCTGGCTGGTCGCGGTGTCCGAATCGTGATCAACGCCTGCGCAACTGTCCCCCGTGCGTGGTCCGTCAACGGTGAGAACGGACCACGGGAGGGGCAGATGGGCAGACGTGTGGGGATCGCGCTGGCGGTGGCGCTGGTGGCGCTGGCGGGATGTTCTTCGAGTGAAGGCAGCGGTGCCGCGCCGGCCGTCGCGCAGATGACGCCGTACGCGGGCGACAACAACAAGGCCGGCGGGCAGACCAAGGCACCGCAGACGCAGCAGAACGCCGCCACCGAGCCGGTCGCGCAGAACCGGCAGCTGGTGCGCACGGCGACGATGAGCCTGTCCGCGCCGAACCCCGGTGAGGCGCTGGCCAAGGCGAAGGACGTCGTGCTCGCGCAGGGCGGGCTGGTGGGCGAGGAGAACGTCAACAGCTCGCAGGCCACCGCGACGCTGCGGGTGCCCGGTGACCGGCTGGACGCGGCGATGAAGGCGATCGGCGAGCTGCCCGACGTGAAGACGGGCGAGCGCACCGTGCGCACCGAGGACGTGACCGACCAGGTCGTGGACGTCGAGGCCCGGCTGGCGAACCAGCGGGCGAGCGTGGAGCGGGTGCGGGGGCTGCTGGACCGGGCCACGACGACGTCCGAGATCACCCAGATCGAGTCCGAGCTGACCAAGCGGCAGTCCGAGCTGGAGTCGCTCCAGCGGCGCTACGACTCGCTTCGTGGCCAGGTCGCCATGTCGACTTTGACGCTGACGGTGCGGCAGCAGGGTGCGCCGGTGGGCCAGAAGGAGGAGGAGAACTTCCTGACGGCGCTCGGCGGCGGCTGGAACGCGATGGTGTCGGCGGTCCAGTGGTTGCTCATCGTCATCGGACGGGTTCTGCCGTTCGTCGTGCTGCTCGGAACACCCCTGATCGGATATCTCGCCTGGCGTCGTCGCCGCAAAAGTGCGGTTACTCCCTGACACCTGATCGTGGGGTGAGTTCCTGACGAAAATGCTACGGAGAGTGGACTCGTGGGGGAGCGCGGGGCGGCTTGGGAGAGAGGGGGAGTCGCGAGCTCAAGCCGCCCCACGTCAGTCCCCGCTTGCAGTGGATTCGGGCGGGGGGAGCCCGATAATCCCAGCGGGCCGCGGTTCGACGGGGGGATTGCGAACCGCGGTGGTGCTGACCGGGTCGTTGGAGTGCGTGGGAGCCGACCCGATCGGCTCTGCCAACTTGGCAGATCGGCGTCGATCACCACAAGGGCTGACGTTACTCCATTCGAGTGTTATTAGCTCAGTTAAGTAACGCCTCCGTGATCTTCGAGCCTTCTTGACCTGTGATGTGTCGTGGCTCACGATGGCGGGATCGTCGTTACTAGTGAGTAGTGAGGCTGCCGCATGGTCTTTCGCAGTCCGTACCCCGATGTCGAGCTGCCCGACGTCTCGCTGCACGAGCTGCTGTTCGCCGATCTCGGCGACCGGGCGGACCGGGTGGCGTTGGTCGACGGCTCGTCCGGTGCGTCCCTCACCTACGCCCAGCTGGCCGGGGCGGTAGACCGCCTGGCCGCCGCGCTCGCCGAGCGGGGCATCGGCAAGGGCGACGTGGTGGGCATCCTCAGCCCCAACACCCCGTACTACGCGGTCGTGTTCCACGGCATCCTCCGCGCCGGCGCGACCGCGACCACGATCAACGCGCTCTACACCGCTGACGAGGTGGCCCACCAGCTGTCGGACGCGGGCGCGAAGATGCTGTTCACGGTGTCCGTGCTGCTGCCCAATGCCGCTCCGGGCGCGCAGAAGGCGGGTATCGCGGACGTCGTGGTGCTGGACCGGGCCGAGGGCTACCCGAGCCTGACGGAGCTGCTGGCGTCCACCGGTCCCGTGCCGGAGGTTTCGATCGACCCGGCGGAGGACGTGGCTGTGCTGCCGTACTCGTCGGGGACGACGGGGCGGGCGAAGGGCGTGATGCTGACCCACCGGAACCTGGTGGCGAACATCGTCCAGTGCGGTCCGCTGCTGAAAATCGGGGCCACCACGCGGATCCTGGCCGTGCTGCCGTTCTTCCACATCTACGGAATGCAGGTGCTGATGAACAACGGCCTGCACGTCGGTGCGACGGTGGTGACGCTGCCGAGGTTCGACCTGGCCGAGTTCCTGCGGGTGATCCAGGACCACCGCACCGACCGGGTGTACATCGCGCCGCCGGTGGCCGTGGCTTTGGCGAAGCACCCGTTGGTCGACCAGTACGACCTGTCCGTCATCGACACCATCTTCTCGGGTGCCGCCCCGTTGGACGTCGACTTGGCGGCGGCCGTCGCGAAACGCTTGGGCTGCCGCGTTTCCCAGGGTTACGGGATGACCGAGATGAGCCCGGTGAGCCACGCCATTCCGGACGAGCGTGACGACATCTCGGTGGGCACGGTGGGTGTCATCGCCCCCAACATGGAGTGTCGTTTCGTGGACCCGGCGACGGGTGAGGACGTGGGCGTGGGCGAACGCGGCGAGCTGTTGTGCCGTGGGCCGAACGTGATGAAGGGCTACCTGAACAATCCCGACGCGACGGCCGCGACCCTGGACGCGGATGGCTGGCTGCACACGGGTGATGTGGGCGTGATCGACGAGGACGGCTTGGTCAGCATCGTGGACCGGGTCAAGGAGCTGATCAAGTACAAGGGCTACCAGGTGCCGCCGGCCGAGTTGGAGGCGTTGCTGCTGACCCACCCGGAGATCGCCGACGCGGCCGTGGTGGGCGTGCGGGACGAGGAGGGCGAGGAGGTGCCCAAGGCGTTCGTCGTGCTCCAGCCGGGGGCGTCGCTGGACGGTGCCGGCGTGATGGCGTTCGTGGCGGCACACGTTGCGCCGCACAAGAAGGTCCGGGTGGTCGAGTTCATCGAGGCCATCCCGAAGTCCGCGTCGGGCAAGATCCTCCGCAAGGACCTGCGGGCACGCGAGGCAAGCTGATCGTCCGGCCGACAGTCGCTGGTCTGACCTCCATACGCGCCTCGACCAGCCGCGGTGATCGGAGCTCGGAAGCTGGGTGACTGACACGTGCGGTCGCTTGCTGCGGGCTCCTGCCGCTGGTCACGGAACAGCGAAGGCTCCCGGTGGTGATTGCCTCCGGGGGCCTTCGCCGCTGACTTGATCCGGGCAGACACCCATGGCGGTCTCTGTCGAGGAGTTGGTCTGCGTTGTGCCGGTGATCGCATGGCCTGTCTCGGAAGTGGTCGCGCTACCCCGTTTGGTCCAGCTCAAAGCTCTGTATGAAGGCGAAGGGGGCGATCGCTGTAACAAGCGTCGGGGTGTACTCGCCTTGTTGAAGGCCGCCGACACACACATCACGATCGAGGCTGCATGTTAAAGTCTTCTGGCTGGATCTAAAATAAGCCTGGTTCGGAGTGTGTGATGGCCGAAGATCGCAGTCGCCGCGCGGGGCAGTACGTGCGTCAACCACAGGGCTACGGGGCCTTCATCCCTGCTGCGCTGCCTCCGGACCCTCCGATCGAGTTCGATGCCACTTTGGTCAACTTGCTGGGCGATGCGACCACGGCCCTGGGTCGCCTGGACGGCCTGGCGAGGATGCTGCCCAACCCGAATCTGTTCGTTGCGATGTACGTCCGTCGTGAAGCGGTTCTGTCTTCTCAAATCGAAGGGACGCAAAGCACGCTGGACGATGTTCTGACGTATGAGATCAACCCTGACGCGGAGCATCTGCCAAGCGATGTCGAAGAAGTTGTGAACTACGTGAACGCAATGAACCACGGTCTGGGCCGGCTTGACTCGTTGCCACTTTCATTGAGGCTGCTCAAAGAAATTCACAATATCCTGTTGAGGGATGTTCGTGGCGGGGAGAAATCTCCCGGCGAATTTCGGAGCACGCAAAACTGGATCGGATCGCCCGGTCCCAGAGGGTTGGACGACGCCACATTTGTCCCACCTCCGCCCTGTGAGATGAACCAAGCTCTCGGCAACTTCGAGAGCTTCCTTCATGAGAGCGGGTCGCTGCATCCCCTCCTGGCTTGCGGGATTGCGCACGCACAGTTCGAGACGATCCACCCGTTTCTTGACGGCAACGGTCGGGTCGGTCGACTGCTGATCACCTTCCTCTTGTGCCATGCGGGCACCATCAGGCGACCATTGCTTTACATCAGTCACTACCTGAAACTCCATCGCGCGGAATACTACGATCGACTGATGGCGGTTCGGCGGAACGGCGACTGGGAAGGGTGGCTCAGGTTCTTCCTGCGGGGTGTCGCCTTTGTGGCTGCGGAGGCCGAGGATACTGCGGGGAAAATTGTGGACCTCAGGGAGCAGGTGCGTGCCGAAGTGTCTGCCGCCGGTATGCCCGCGACGACGTTCGCGCTTATTGATCAGCTTTTCTACCGGCCCATCGTCAATGTCAACATCGCCAAAGACGCGCTTGGGACGTCGTTTGTCACTGCGAACAACATGATCAATCGCCTGTGCGAGCTTGAGATACTCGTCGAAGTCACGGGCGGCAAGCGTAATCGACGTTTTCGTTTCGATCGCTATCTGGCGCTGTTCGAATATGTGGAAGTCGATGTCGGCCTGTCGGGCACGGAGCGGACTCGGCACTAATTCGTCGACCTCTTGACCTGGATTCCGCCGTGGACAGGTCGAGATCAACTGCAACGATCCAGCGTCGGCGGTCACAGCGGATGCGGGCCGGACCGGGACGTCTGGCAGGCTTGCGGGCATGGCTGTCGGAACCCTGGTGCTGCTCCGCCACGGCGAGAGCGTCTGGAACGCGGAGAACCTGTTCACCGGCTGGGTGGACGTCCCCCTGTCGGAGAAGGGCGTGCGCGAGGCGCAGCGCGGCGGCGTGTTGCTGCGTGCGGCGAACCTGCTGCCCGAGGTCGTGCACACGTCGTTGCTGCGGCGCGCCATCACCACGGCCAACCTGGCGCTGGACGCGGCCGACCGGCACTGGATTCCGGTTCGGCGGGACTGGCGGCTCAACGAGCGGCACTACGGGGCGTTGCAGGGCAAGAACAAGAAGCAGACGCTGGCGGAGTTCGGCGAGGAGCAGTTCATGCTCTGGCGCCGTTCCTACGACACCCCGCCGCCGCCGATCGAGCCCGGCACCGAGTACAGCCAGGACGAGGACCCGCGCTACGTCGACCTCGGGCCGGACCTGCCGCTCACCGAGTGCCTGCTCGACGTCGTCAAGCGGATGATCCCCTACTGGGACGCCGAGATCGTGCCGGACCTGCGGGCCGGGAAGACCGTCCTGGTCGCCGCGCACGGCAACTCGCTGCGCGCCCTCGTCAAGCACCTCGACGGCATCTCCGACGAGGCCATCGCGGGCCTGAACATCCCCACCGGCATCCCGCTGCGCTACGACCTGGACGAGGCCCTCAAGCCCGTCAACCCGGGCGGCACCTACCTCGACCCGGACGCGGCGGCCGACGCCATCAAGGCCGTGGCCAACCAGGGCAAGAGCTAGACCAGGCCCAGCTCGCGCGCCCGCACCCCGGCCTGGAACCGGGACGACGCGCCGAGCGCGGTCATCAGTTCGGCGACGCGGCGGGGGGTCGGGGGCCGGGGCAAGTGCCACCCCCCGGGCGCCCCCCCCGGCCGCCCCCCCCCCGGCACCCCCCGCCCCACCCCC
>CBHFOL010000050.1:0-31354 GCA_965995405.1 uncultured Saccharothrix sp. | reverse complement strand
GGGCCCGCTATCGCCCGGTTGCGGCTGCGCGCGGGGGCGGGGGGGGGGCCCCCCCCCCGCCCCCCCCCCCCCGGCACCATCGGCACCACCGCGAACACCGTGCCGGAGACGGCCCGGGTGACGGTGGACGCACGGGCGTCCAGCGCGGGTGAACAGGCCCGCGTGGACGAGGCCATGCGCAGGTTGCGGCCCACGGTGCCGGGCGCGCGGATCCTCGTGCGCGGCGGCATCAGCCACCCGCCCATGGAGTCGTCGCCCGAACTGCTCGAACTGGCCTGGGCGACGGCCGCCGAACTGGGGTCGGAGCTCGGCAGGTTCGACTGGGGCGGTGCCTCGGACGGCAACTTCACGGCGGCGATGGGCGTGCCGACCCTGGACGGGCTGGGTGCGATCGGCGGCGACCCGCACACGTCGAGCGAGCACGTGCTGCTCGCCCCGATGGCCGACCGCGTCGGGCTGGTGGCACACCTGCTGGAACGGCTGCTGACCGGCTGAGCAGGCGCTTCGGGCCGCCGGGCGGCTCATCGGCCTGGGCCGATCGGAGTATTAGAGTGACGTGCGCGGGGCTCTTCCCCGAGGAAGCGGGGAAGGTGATGACGCTGACAGGCTCCGGGACGGGCACCCCGCTCGCGCCGCTCATCGAGAGCATCGGCTCGACCCTGCTCAGCGTGGTCGCGGGCAGCGTCGGCGAGGCCCGGCGGGTCGACGGCATCACCATCTACGACCCGCACGACGCCATCACGAGGCACGACGGCGCGGTGGTGCTCGGGGTGGGTGTCGCGGGGGAGGACCAGACCCGTGACCTGATCCGCACCTGCCTGGCCGCCGGGGCGTGCGCGGTCGTGCTGCGGGACGACACCGGCCTGTCGGACGCCGTGGCGGACGAGGCGGCGGGCCTGGTGCTGCTGCGGATCGCGGCGGGCATCTCGTGGAGCCAGCTGTCGGTCGCGCTGTCCACCGCGCTGGACCGGGAGACCGCGCGCGGCCGGCGCTGGGGCGATACCGAACAGGTGAACAAGGAGCGCTCGCTGTCCGACCTGGCGAACGCGCTGGCCGCCACCCTGGCCGCACCGGTCACCATCGAGGACCTGAACTCCCAGGTCCTCGGCTACTCGGACAACCAGACCCTGGGTGACGCCGGGCGGCACGAGACCATCCTCGGCCGCATCGTGCCGCCCCACTACCTGGAGAAACTCCGCCGCGCCGGCATCTTCGAACGCCTCTACGCCACCGACGACCCGGTGCTGGTGGACCTCGCGGTCATGCCGGAGCTGGACGTGCCGCGCGTCGCGATCCGGATCGTCAACGGCCAGTACGTCGTCGGCTCCATCTGGGTGGCCACCGCGACCCCGATCGCCGAGGTGGACACGTCCGTGCTGCTCGCGGCGGCGCAGCGGGCGGGCGAGCTGATCGACAGCGGCACCCACGACCAGGACCGGCGACGCCGGTTCGTCGGCGCGCTGGTCGGCGAGGACCAGCTGGAGGCCGTCCGCAGCGCCCAGGAGCTGGAGATCGACGCGGACGTGATCTACCTGATCGTGGCCGAGCCGGTGCGGTCCGAGCACGGCGCACCCGACCTGTCCGCGCGCGGCCTGGACCGGACCGCCGACATCCTGCACCTCCAGCTGACCGGGGCGAGCAGCCGCGCGATCGCCGCCGCCGTGGGTGGCCGGGTGGTGGGCGTGCTGCCGGCGGACGCGGCGGAAACCGGTGGCCGGCGGGCGTTCGCGGCGGCGGAGCGGTTCGCGGGCACGGTGCCCGCGCACGCCGTGGTGAGCCCGGCGGTGAAGGGCGCGGGCGGTGTGTTCGCGGCGTGGACGGACGCCCTGAAGGCGTTGGCGTCGGTGAACCGCAGCCCGCTCACCGCGAACCGCACGGCCGTGCTGCGGGTGGAGGACGCCTACTTCGACGTCCTGCTGCACGAGGTGGGGGAGAAGCTGGTCAACCGGGAGCCGCCGCTGCGCACCCCGGTGGCCCGCCTGCTGGACTACGACGTGGAGCACCACACCGACTTCACCGAATCGCTCGTGGTGTACCTGCGGGAGTTCGGCTCGGTGCACGACGCGGCGCGCGTGCTGCACATCCACGCCAACACCATGCGGTACCGGCTGCGCCGACTGGCCGACATCTGCGGCATCGACCTGGCAGACCACGACTCCCGGTTCAAGGCGATGCTGGAACTGCGCATCCGCAACCTGCTGGACTGACCGGGGCGATCGTCGGATTCGACTAACGCCCAACCGGTATTGGGTGCCCTCGGACAATGACCGGAGCCGGGCGCGCTCAGCAGTATTGGCGTCATGACGGATCTCCTCGCGGCCAACGCCCCGGCGCTGGTCGAGCAGTCCCGGCAGGACGCGCGCGGCGCGGCGGACCGGGCCGGTGTCGTCGTCCGGACGCTCGACTCGCTGGCCGAGCTGGGCGGTGCCTACGAGCTGTACCGGCGGATCTGGCGGCCTGACGCCGAACACGTCGCGCTGACCGTGGAGATCCTGCGGGCGCTGTCCAAGGCGGGCGGCTACGTGGCGGGCGCGTACCTCGGCGACGAGCTGGTGGGCATGTCCGTCGGCATGAACGGCGTCCCGGCCAGCGGGCGGCTGCACAGCCACATCGCGGGCGTGGCACCGGATGCGCAGGGCCGCAGCGTCGGTCTGGCGCTCAAGCTGCACCAGCGGTGGTGGGCGTTGGCCTCCGGCATCACCAGCATCGCGTGGACGTTCGACCCGCTGGTACGCCGCAACGCCTACTTCAACCTGGCCAAGCTGGGCGCACGCCCGGAGAGCTACCTGACCGACTTCTACGGCCCGATGGTGGACGCGATCAACGCCGGCGACGCGTCCGACCGGCTGCTGGTCGGCTGGGCGATCACCGAGCCGTTCCCGCCGTCCGCCAAGGCTTCGGACACCGGCCCGGCCCTGATCGACCGCTCCGCCGACGGGGTGCCGCTGGTGGTGTCGTCCGACGCGCCGCTGGTGGTGGTCCCGACCCCGGACGACATCGAGTCGCTGCGCCGCGAAGCGCCGGCCGTCGCGTCCGGCTGGCGGCAGGCGGTGCGCACCGCCCTGGCGGCCGAGCTGGCCGCCGGCTCGACCGTCGTCGGCTTCTCCCGCGAGGGCCACTACCTGGTGGCACGGAAGGACAACGCGTGAAACTGGAAGGCATCGAACTGATCACGGCCACCCTGCCGCTGGTCTCCCCGTTCCGGACGTCGTTCGGCACGCAGACCGAGCGCAAGGTGCTGCTGGTACGTGCGGCGACCGACCAGGGCGACGGCTGGGGCGAGTGCGCGACGCTGCTCGACCCGCTGTACTCGTCGGAGTACCTGGCGGGCGTGACGGACGTGCTGCGCCGCTACCTGGTGCCCGCCCTGCGCGACCTGCCCGCCCTGGAGGCGCACCGGGTCGCCCCGACCCTGCACCGGTTCGCCGGACACCGGATGGCCAAGTCGGCGCTGGAGATGGCCGTCCTGGACGCCGAGCTGCGGCACCGGGGCGTGTCGTTCGGCCGGGAACTGGGCGCGGTCCGCGACACCGTGCCGTGCGGTGTGTCGGTGGGCATCATGGACGGCATCCCGCGGCTGCTGGACGCCGTGCAGGACTACGTGGACCAGGGCTACGCCCGGATCAAGCTGAAGATCGAGCCCGGCTGGGACGTGGCCCCGGTGCGCGCGGTGCGCGAGCGGTTCGGGGACGACCTGCTGCTCCAGGTCGACGCGAACACCGCGTACAGCCTCAAGGACGCCGGCCACCTGGCCCGGCTGGACCCGTTCGGCCTGCTGCTGATCGAGCAGCCGCTGCCGGAGGAGGACATCCGGGGCCACGCCGAGCTCCAGCGCCGCATCAAGACCCCGGTGTGCCTGGACGAGTCCATCGTGTCGGCCCGTTCGGCGGCCGACGCGATCAGCCTCGGCGCGTGCCAGGTGATCAACATCAAGCCGGGTCGGGTCGGCGGCTATCTGGAGGCGCGGCGCATCCACGACGTGTGCGCGGCGCACGACATCCCGGTGTGGTGCGGCGGGATGCTGGAGAGCGGCGTGGGCCGGGCGGCGAACCTGGCGCTGGCCGCGCTGCCGAACTTCACCCTCCCCGGTGACACCTCGGCGTCCAGCCGGTACTACCACACCGACCTGACGCCGCCGTTCGAGCTGGTGGACGGCCACATGGCGGTGCCGACCGGGCCGGGCCTGGGCGTGGAGCCGATCGCCGAGCTGCTGGACGGCCCGTCGACCGAACGGGAGTGGCTGCCGCTCTAGCATCTCTGGCGGGGTCGCCCACCTGGTGGAACGGCCCCGCCCGAACGGCAGCGCGCTGGAACACTGGACGGCGGTGTCGGCACGTCGGGTGCCGGGAACAACGGAGGACTGCCGTGCCGCTGCCCGGGGAACCGTTGCGCAAACTGGGTTTTCTCACCATCGGCCTGTTCGACGGCGACGACCCGCGCCGCGGCCACGAGTCCACCCTGGACATCATCGCGCTCGGCGAGGAACTGGGGTTCGACAGCGCCTGGGTGCGGCACCGGCACCTCCAGTACGGCATCTCGTCCCCGGTGGCCGTGCTGGCCGCTGCCACCCAGCGCACCAGCCGCATCGAGCTGGGCACGGCGGTCATCCCGCTCGGCTGGGAGAACCCGCTGCGGCTGGCGGAAGACCTGGCCACGGTGGACGTGCTGTCCGGCGGCCGGCTGAACCCGGGCGTCAGCGTCGGCCCGCCGATGCACTGGGACGACGTGAAGGACGCCCTCTACCCGCACACCGCCCAGCACGAGGACTTCGGCCACGACCGGGTGCGGCGGCTGCTCGACTTCGTGCGCGGCGAGCCGGCCGCCGGGTTCAGCGGCACCGAGGGCATCGAGGTGTTCTCCGACCGCGTGCAGCCGCACGCGAAGGGCCTGGCGGACCGGATGTGGTACGGCGGCGGGAGCCTCGGGTCCGCCCGGTGGGCGGGGGAGCAGGGCGTCAACTTCCTCACCAGCAGCGTGGTGAAAGCCGAGCGGTCCGAGGACTTCGCGGAGATCCAGTCGGCGCTGATCCGCGAGTTCCGGGCGCACCACCCGGCGGGTGACCGGGCCCGCGTGTCGCAAGGTCTGGTGGTCGTCCCCACGGACACCGCGACCCCGGAACAGCGGGCGAAGTACGAGGAGTACGCCCGGAAGCGCACCCCTCGTACCGCGACCCCGCAGGGTCCGGCCCGCCTGATGTTCGCGCCGGACCTCGTCGGCACCTCGGAGCAGATCGCCGAACGGCTGTACGCCCACGCGGGGTTCCGCGAGGTGGACGAGGTCGCGTTCGCCCTGCCGTTCTCGTTCGACCACGCCGACTACGTCCAGATCCTGACCGACATCACCACAGAACTGGGCCCCGCGCTGGGTTGGCAACCATCCACAGAGGACGGTCAGGCCACGAGGTGAGCCACCTCGCGCCGGACCGTGTCCGGGTCGTTGAAGAACGCGGTGTGCCCGACCCCGTCCCACTTGAGCAGCTGTGAACCCTGGATCTGGCAGGCCAGCCCGACACCCCACGCGTGCGGCGTGGCCGGGTCGTGTGCACCGCTCACCACGAGGATGTTCGGCACGCCACGGACCGGAGTCGGCCCCCACGGGTTCTTCGCCTTGATCGGCCAGCCCGTGCAACCCGCCAGGATGTCCCACGCTTCCACGATGCCCCGGGTCAGCGGAGCGGCCCGACGCGCTTCCCGTTGCCGTGCGGCGAAATCGTTGAAGTCGCGTACGTCGCCGGGGAAGTCGTGGCAGCCGATGACCCGGTACGCCGGGTCGGAGAAGGTGTCGGCGAACACGGCCGCGTCCGGCTCGGGCGCGGTGGCGTCCCGCAACGCCTCGGCCAGTCGGGGCCACAGCTTCGTCAACGACTGCAAGGAGTACACGCCGAAGCCGATCTGCTCGGCCGTCACGCCGTCCGGGAACCCTTGTGCGGGAATGGGGTTCCGGTCCGCGCGGGCCAGTAGCGCCCGGTACTCCTGCCGGACGTCCCTGCCGTGCAGGGCACACGACGACTCGGCGGCACACCAGTCCGCGAACCGGCCGAAGACGTCCTCGGTGACCCGGGCCTCGTCCAACACCATCCGCCGCGAACCCAACGTGTGGTCGACCGCCCCGTCGAGCACCGCCGACCGCACCCGGTTCGGGAACAGTTGGGCGTAGGTCGCGCCGAGGAACGTCCCGTACGACAACCCCAGCCAGCTCACCTTGTCCGCGCCCAACCCGGCCCGCACGGCGTCGAAGTCCCGCGCCGCGCTGATCGTGTCGACGTGGTCGATCACCGGCCCGGTGGCCTGCCGACAGGCGTCCGCCACCTCCCGGTTGTAGGAGACGAGCCGGCGGAACTGTTCCGGCGTACGCGGGAACTGCGTCACCTTGGGATCGGAGACCGGCTTCGGACACGTGATCGCCGGCCGACTCTCGCCCACTCCACGCGGGTCGACCCCGACGATGTCGAAGCGTTCCCGCAGTTCGGCCGGGAACACCTCGCTCGCGATGTCCCGCACCAGCGGCACCGCAGGACCGCCGGGACCGCCGGGGTTGACGAACAGCACGCCGATCCGCCGTCGCTGGTCCTGCGCTTTCTGTCGGGACACCGCAAGCGAGATCTGCTCGCCACCGGGCTCGGACCAGTCCAACGGCACCCGGACCGTCGCACACTCGGCACCCTGCTCACCGCACGGCTGCCAATCGATGGCCGGCGCGGCCTGTGCGGCAGGGGCGATTCCCACTGTCACACTGGCGACTACGGCCAGGACAAACACACGCCTCATGGATCCACCTTGTGTCAAAGGAAACAAGGCAGATCCTGGTCCGACGAAAGATACGCCGTCGTCACCCGCCGGTATGACCGGCAGTCATCCCACAGTCCTAACCGGTCCCGGTCTCCAGCGCGCGGAGGCGGCCTCGCAACTCGTCGGCGTGGTGGTCGTTGAGATCATCGAGGGTTGCCAGGGCTTCGCGCCAACACGTGATCGCCTGTGCGCTGTTGCCGGTGGCGAGCAACGAGGTGCCCAGCGTGTCGAGGATCAAGGCACGGATTCGCATGTTGGACAACGGGGGTTGCAGGCTGTCGAGTGCCTGTTCGCACAGCGCGATCACCTCCGCGTGCGCGCCGGCACCCTGCCGGGCCCGGGCCATGGCGTACAGGGGATAGGCTTTGGCGTAGCCGTGACCGGACTGGTCGAGCAGCGTGAGGCAGCGCTCGGCGCGCCGCAACGCCTCGTCGTAGTCGCCCATCTCGGTGCACACCACGCTGAGGTTGCCCTCGATGTGGCTTTCCACGACGCCGTGGTCGCTTTCGGGTGTGAGCGCCAAGGCCGTCCGGAGGTGGTCGTGCGCCTCGGCGTACTGCTTCTGTTCGGCGCAGACATATCCGACGTGGCTGAGCGTTGTCGCGTGCAGCCTGGGGTTGCCGAGTTCACGGGCCAGCGCCAGCGCGGCCTGGAAGTACTCGCCGGCCTCCGCCCACCGGGTGAGGAACTCGTGCGCCAGGCCCAGACTCCGCAACAGGTGGCACTCGGCGGTCCGGTCGCCGCTGCGGCGGGCGGCGGCCAGGCCGAGTCGGCAGATGTCGAGCATGTCGTCCCAGAGTCCCCGCACGGCGAGGGCGCCCGCGGTCAGTTCGGCGAACATGGCGGTGAGCAGGTGAAGGCCGTGGCGGTCGGCGGCCCGGACACCGGGGACGAAGTTGGCGTATTCGGCCATGGCCCACGCCCATGCGTCGCCGGGGCCGGTAAAGGTGATCTCGGGGAACGCTCCGGTGTCCAGAGGCACTTCGGATTGCCAGTGGCCCAGTGATTCGATGGAGAGGATGCGGTAGACGATGCGGCCGTGGTGCGCGTACCACTCCAGCAGGGTGCGGCGGGCGTGGTCGCGGTCGGCTGCGGTGTCGTCGCGGTCGGCCCGGTCGGCGGCGTAGCCGCGCAGGAGGTCGTGGAAGCGGTAGCGGTCCCGGGCGACCGGTTCGATCAGGTGACCGACGGCGAGCGCGGCGAGCAGTCGCCGGGCGTCGGCCACGGCGACTCCCGCGACCGCCGCCGCCGCGTGGACGCCGATCTCGGGGCCTGGGTGCAGCCCGAGCCGCCGCAGCATCCGGGCCTGCTCGTCGGTGAGGCGGTGGTACGACCAGTCGAGCACGGTGCGCACGGCGGTGTGCGGGTCGGCGGGGACGCTCAACGTCTCCCACGGCCCCTGTTCGCCTTCGAGTTCGGCCACTAGGTCGGCAACCGTCAGGTGCGGGTGGGCCGTGACGCGGGCGAGGGCGATCCGCAGCGCCAGCGGCAGTCGGGCGCACATCCGGATCAACGCGGACACCGCGCCGGCCTCGGCTTCGGCCCGCTGCGGCCCGAGGATCGTCCGCACCAGGTCGAGCGCCTCGGCCTCGGTGAACAGGTCCAGCGTGATCCGGGTCGCGCCCGGGTTGACCGCCAGCCCGTCCAGCCCGGCCCGGCTGGTCACGACCACCACGCACCCCGCCGCGCCGGGCAGCAGCGGACGCACCTGGTCGGCGGTGTCGGCGTTGTCCAGCACGATCAGCACCCGCCGCTCGGCCAGCAGCGACCGGTACAGCACCGTCCGCGCCTGCACGCCCGCCGGGATCCGTTCCGGTGACCGTCCCAGCGCACCGAGGAATCCGCCGAGCGTCTCGCCGGGGGTGACCGGCTCGTCGGGCCCGTAGCCACGGAGGTCGGCGTACAGGGTGCCGTCCGGGAACCGGTGCCGGACCCGATGCCCCCACCGCACGACCAGCGCCGTCTTGCCCACCCCGGCCGTGCCGTCCACCGCCGCGATCCCCGAGGGCTCCCCGTCGTGCTCGGGCAGCAGGGCGTCGAGCGCGGCCAGGTACTCGACCCGCCCGGTGAAACCCCGCACCGCCACCGGCAACTGCCGGGGCACGACCGGATCGGCGTCCGGCAACGACAGGTGCCCGATCGAACCCGCCTGCACGACCGGGCCGTGCACCTCGCCACCGATGTCGTTGCCGACGTCCGGTCGGTCGCTCACTGGAATCACTCTGCCGTCAAGACCGGCCACGCGGTGCCGGGACCGGTCGACACCACCCTCACGGAGCAGTCGCTAGGGGCGGGGCCGCCAGCGCTTCCAGAGCGCGGTGGCCTCGGCGCGGGTCTTGCCGTCCCAGACGAGTTCCACGTGCACCGTCATCTCGGATTCCGCCGCCTCGATGACGTTCGCGCGGAGTTCCACCGGCTCCTTCAACGGCGACGGTCGCAGGTAGCGGACGTCCAGGCCCGCCGTCACGTACGACAGCGCCGCGTCGCCCAGCGGCTTCCAGCCCTGGCGGTCGGCCTCCTGCATGACGGCCGCGGCGCTGTGGCAGTCCAGGACGGTGCAGATGATGCCGCCGTTGAGGTAGCCCAGGCCGTTGTCGTGTTCGGGCCACGGCTCGAAGGCAGCCGTCACCACGCCGTTGTCGCCGGGGTAGCTGCGCAGGCGCAGTCCGTTCTCGTTGGCGTGGCCGCAGCCGAAGCACGGCAGGTCCGGGTACAGGCGCTCCTGGATGCTCGTCACGCGTCCACATTAGGCGGACCGGTAACCGCCCGGAGTCCCGGCTGCGGCGGAATGTCCATCCGGGACGGTGGATCGGAGGTCGGACTCCTGCGTTGGTTCGACTCCGGCTCTGGTGAGTGAGCATTCCCGGTGGGCGCTGGGCTGAACGGGTGAAATACGACTTGCCGCCCGGGTGATGGTCGGTCCGGTTGGTAGAAAGTGGGCTATCGCGCCCGAAGAAACGTGACGGAGTTCGACGTGAGTACAGTTCGGTAGTGCGCTATTTCGACGTTCTTCCGGTCGTCGACCGCTACGGGATACGGTGCGGCCTTTCACGCATCGCCGTACCCGGGTAGTAGAAGTGCGAAAACAATACGCATTTGCCCGCCGATACCGGTCCACGTCGGCACACCGCAATTCGCACCCGGCCGGCCGAGCGCGGGTAGTCGTGCCGGAACAGTTCAGCGGACCGCTTCCGGCGGCTGCGCGCCGGGTTCGCCCGCCGGGTTCACCCGCCCGGCGGCACCCCGTCCGCGCAGCCGGACACCGCCCGCGAGCAACCGTTCCCGCACCGCGCGGTAGGACAGCCCGGTCTCCCTGGCGAGTCCCCGGATGCCCACGCCCGCGCGATACCGCTCCACCAGCACGGACGTGGCCACGTCCTGCCTGGTCGGCCGGTCCGGCAGGCCGCCCGCCGACCGGATCAGTCGCCGTACCTCGCGGCGATCGATGCCGGTCCACCGGGACAGCGCGTCGACCGACTCCCCGTCCCGGTAGCGCGCCGCGAGTCGCTGCGCCACCACGTCGGTCGCCGGCCCGATGCAGGCCACCGTGTACTCCACGACCCCGGCCTCGACCAGCAGCCTGCGCACCGTGCACGGTCTCCGGCCCAGTGCCACCGCCAATTCCCGGATTGACATCTTGTTCTGCACGAAGTCCGCCGCAACCCGTGCGGCCAGTCGCTGTCTCTGTTCCCCGCGCAACGGCTTCGCCGTCCCGGACGCGCTCATCGACGCACCTCCCTGGGTGTCCTTACGGGAAGGCGACGATGCGGTCGCCGACTCATGACGCGGACATCGCGACCGAGTTCGCACCGGGATTCGGGCCCGGTTGGACAGACCCCGAAAAGCGCGGTGGTGACGTGTGGGCGCCCCGGTCGCCTAGACAATGGAGTGCCGGACTCGCGGCGAATCGCTTGCCGTCCGATTCGCCGCACGGGAGGCTGCATATCACCCGTCCGGTGGTGACCGGCCGACCTGGGACGATGCTGACCGAACGCGGCCATTCGGGTACTACGGGTAAACCGTACAGTGTCACGTGCTAGTGTGGGCTGTGCCTGATGCGCCGCCCGGCGTGCTCACCGGATCGCCGTCCCCACCGCGCCGGAGCGCCTCCGGCAGTGCCCGTGGGCGGCTTCGCCGGACGAGCCGTCCCGCACCGAACCCCCAGTCCCCGGAGGGAAAACTCCCCATGTTCAAACGGATGCTCAGCGCCTTCGGCGTCGGCGGCCCGTCCGTCGACACGGTTCTCGACTCGCCGCACGCCGCCCCCGGCCAGGTGGTCACCGGTCAGGTCCGCATCCAGGGCGGTAGCAGCGAGGCGCGGATCGACCAGATCCTGCTCTCGCTGGTGACCCGGGTCGAGGTCGAGCACGGCGACCACGAATTCGGCGGCACGTCGGAGTTCCTGCGCGTCTCGGTGGCCCAGGGCGTGCGGGTCGCGCCCAACCAGCCGGTGAACGTGCCGTTCCAGCTGCCGATCCCGTGGGAGACGCCGATCACCGCCGTGGGCGGGCACCAGCTGCCCGGCATGACGGTCGGCGTGCGCACCGAACTCGTCATCGCCGGCGCGCCGGACAAGGGCGACCTCGACCCGGTCGTGGTGTCGCCGCTGCCGTCGCAGGACCGCGTGCTGGACGCGTTCGGGCAGCTCGGTTTCCAGTTCCGCAGCGCGGACGTGGAGGCCGGCCGCATCCACGGCGTCCACCAGGAACTGGGCTTCTACCAGGAGATCGAGTTCTTCCCGCCGGCCCAGTACGCGGGCAGGCTGAAGCAGGTCGAGCTGACGTTCGTCACCAGCCCGCACGAACTTGTGGTGGTGCTGGAGGCGGACAAGCGCGGCGGCATGTTCAGCTCCGGCGGTGACTCGTTCGGCCGGTTCCACGTGTCCCACCAGGACGCGCTGCACACCGACTGGGCGTCCGCGATCAACCAGTGGCTGGCACAGATCTCCGAGCGCGGCGGCCACGCGGCCTACGGCCACCCCCAGGGCTATGACCAGCACGGCTACCAGCAGCACAGTTACGACCAGCACGGCTACGACCAGCACGGGCACCACGGCCACCGGGGCTCCGGCATGGGCGGCGTCGTCGCGGGCGCGGCGGCCGGCGTGGTCGGCGGCATGATCCTCGGCGAGGTCGTGGAAGAGGTGTTCGAGGACGGCGGCGGCGAGGAGTGAGTCGCGGGGGGGGGGGGGGGGCCCGGTGCCCCCCACCCCCGCCTATGCTCCAGTTGATCAACAGGGGGAGGGGTCGATGTCTCCGGAACAGGCCGTCGTGCTCATCACCGGTGTCCAGGCGGCCGGGAAGTCGACCGTCGCGCAGCTCCTCGCCGAGCGGCTGCCCCGTTCCGTCCACGTGCGCGGTGACGTGTACCGGCGCATGGTGGTCGGCGGCCGGGCCGAGATGACCCCCGAGCCGTCCGAGGAAGCGTTGCGGCAGTTGCGGTTGCGCCACCGCCTCACCGCGTCCACCGCCGACGAGTACTTCCGCGCGGGGTTCACCGCCGTGGTGCAGGACGTCGTGCTGGGCGAACACCTCACCGAACTGGTCGACGGCATCCGAAGCCGCCCGCTGCTGGTCGTGGTCCTCGCGCCGAAGCCCGCCGCCATCGCCGAACGTGAGGCCGCCCGCGCGAAACACGCCTACGACGAGTGGACCGTCAACCTCCTGGACCGGGTGCTGCGCGAGCAGACGCCCCGCGTGGGCCTCTGGCTGGACACCACGGACCAGAGCCCGGACGACACCGTCGCCGAGATCCTCGCCCGCGCCTGGACGGAAGCCCGCGTGGCCTGACGGCGGTCAGGATCCGGCCCGCACAACGGATCGCACGGGCCGGGTACGGCGGAACACGGTCGGCGTTGAATCGGGCCACCACCTTCGCCACCCCGAACCATCCACTGTGGACGGAGGCGGCTCCGCGGTGGGGCCGTGGACCCGTCCGGCCACCCGGTGTGACGGAGCCAAGCAAGTGCTTGCATGGAGGACTGTGTTCGGATCTGTCTGCGCCGGCGCCGTCCGCGCCCGCGCCCTGCGGGGAGCCCGCGTGGATCGGGGAATTCGCCCGTCACGTGGAGAGCTGCGGCTTCGAGTCGGTGGTCGTGGTCGAGCACACCGTGGTGGTCGAGGACTACGACAGCGCCTACCCCTACGACAGGTCCGGCCGGATGGAGCTGGGCGCGGACTGTCCCATCCCGGACCCGCTGGACCTGCTCGCCTTCCTGGCCGGGCAGACCAGCCGCCTCGGTCTGGCGACCGGCGTCCTCGTGCTGCCCAACCACCACCCGGTGGTGCTGGCCAAGCGGGTCGCGACGGTCGACGCGCTGTCCGGCGGCCGGCTCCGGCTGTGCGTCGGCATGGGCTGGATGAAGGAGGAGATCGAGGCGTGCGGCGTGGACTTCGCGACGCGCGGTCGACGTGCGGACGAGCAGATCGACGTCCTGCGGGCGTTGTGGGCCGATGGTTCCGCGAGTCACGAGGGCGAGTTCTTCAGGTTCCGTGACGCCGTGTGCAACCCGAAGCCGACCCGACACCTGCCCGTCCACATCGGCGGCCACTCCACAGCCGCCGCCCGCCGGGCCGGTCGACGCGGTGACGGACTGCAACCACTCGGCGTGGCCGGCGACGAACTGGACAGCCTGGTCCGCCTCATGCGCGAGGAAGCCGAGAAAGCGGACCGCGACCCCGACCGCCTGGAACTCACCCTGGGTCACGCGGTCGGCCGCATCACCCCCGACAAGGCCGCCCGCCTGGCCGAAATCGGCGCGGACCGCGTGCTGCTGACCCCCACCCCCAGCCGGGACCTGGCCCAGGTCAAGGACGAGCTTTCCGCCTGCGCCCAACGGTTGGGCCTGACCGCGTGAGGCCGGCCGAACGCGACCCGCTCGGCATCATCGACCTCGCCGCGAGGTACGCGCTGTACGTGGACGAACGCCGCTTCGCCGACGTCGCCGACCTGTTCACCGAGGACGCCCGGCTCGACCTGCCCGACCCGCCGGACCACCTGGACCCGGTGCGCACCCTCACCGGCCGCGACGAGATCCGGCTGGGCATGGGCGCGCTGCTGGGTTTCCCGATCACGCTGCACGCCGTCGTCGGCCACGTGATCGATCCCGACGCCACCGGCACCGTCACCTGCGTGGCCAACCACGTCGGCGAACGGCACAACCGTCACCGTTGGCGTACCGCGCGACCGCTACCGCCGGGAAGCCGGCCGCTGGCTGTTCGCCCACAGATCAGTGCGGATCGACTGGATCGAAACCCGCCCCGTGCGGTCGATGAAGGAGCGGTAGATGGGACGACTGGCCGACCAGGTCGCCGTGGTCACCGGGGGAGCGCTGGGGATCGGCGGCGGCATCAGCCGCAGACTGGCCGCGGCCGGCGCACACGTGGTGCTCAACGACATCGACGCCGCCGCAGCCGAAGCGGCCCACGCCGACATCGAGGCCGCCGGCGGTGAGTGTGTCATCGTCGTGGGCGACATCCGTGACCCCGACACCATCACCCGGGTCCGCGACGCGGCGCTGGCGGTGGCGAACGGCCGCGTCGACGTCCTCGTCAACAACGTCGGCGACTTCCGCCCGGCAGCGCGGACCTTCCTGCACAGCACCGAAGAGCAGTGGCAGGAACTCTACGAACTCAACCTGCTGCACGTGCTGCGCATGTGCCACGCCCTGCTGCCCGCGATGGTCGCCCGCCGCTCCGGCTCGGTGATCAACAACTCCACGGTGGAGGCGTTCCGGGGAATCCCTTACGCCGCACCGTATGCCGCCTACAACGCGGGCGTCGTGGCGTTCACCCGGAGCCTGGCGGTCGACGTGGCCCAGCACGGCGTCCGGGTCAACGCCATCGCCCCGGACCTGGCGGACACCCCGCAGACCCCGGCCGAGCTCATGCTCAAGGGCCGCGACCCGGACCTGATCCGCACCTGGGTCCCCGCCGGCCGCTTCGGCCAACCGGACGACTACGCCGCCGTGGTCGAGTTCCTCGCCTCGGACGACGCCCGCTTCGTCACCGGCCACACCATCCCCGTGGACGGCGGAACCCTGGCCGCCGCCGGCTGGTACGCCCGCGCGGACCGCAAAGGCTGGACCAACCTGCCCAACGAGGCCTGACACCCCGGTGGCGGCACGGAATCCCGGGGCCCCACCGGGCAATCCCGAACCCCCCGGGCGCTCAGTTCCCGACCCTCGTCCGACCCGTCCAACTGCCGGTTCACCCGATGCGTGACCCGCCACCCGTCGCCGGTCCGCACGAACTCCCACCGGTTGACGCCGGTCCGCCAGATCCGGTAGCCGTCGGCGTCCGCCTCCCGCAACACCAACTGCGAATACGTGGTCACCACAGCGGAATCGCCGTGGAGTTCGATGTGCGGGATGCCCAGCAGGTGCGCGGCCCCGCCGTGGATCAGACCCTGGTGCCGCTCGCCGGTCACCATGCCGGCGATCTCCTCCCGCCCCCGCAACACCACCGGGAACGTGTCGTAGACCCCGTCCTCGGTCCACATCCGGGCCGTCTCGTCGGCCGAACCGCTGTCCACCGCCGGCCCGTATGCCGCCACGATCTGCAACAGCGCCAAGCGGTCCTCGGTGTCGGAGAGCCGCTTTTCCAGTCGCGCCAAGCGCTCTTCGACGTCGGTCATGACTCTCCTCCGGTCCAGGCCGCTTCCGGGTACAGTTCGGTCAGGGCGTGCATCTGGTCGAGCAGATGGGCGCGGCTGCGGGCGGTGAACTTCACGTTGACGACGGTCGCACCCGCCGCCACCGACGCGTCGATCCGCCACCGAGTGGTGTCCGGATCACCCGACGGGTCCAGTTCCGGCGGCTGCAACACGACGTCGAACCCCTGCGGCAGCTCGAATTCCCGCAACAGCTCCCGGATCTCGGCGTCGGAGAGCCCGAACGGCACCCACCCGTCACCCAGCCCGACCGCCCGCCGCAACGACCGCCGGGTCCGCCCGCCGACCCAGATCGGCACGTCGGTCCGCACCGCGTGCGGGTCGACCACGAAGTCCGAGAACGAGTAGAACTCCCCGGAATACTCCGGAACCGGACGCCCCCACGCCGCCCGCAGCGCCCGCAGCGAGTCGTCGGCCCGCGCACCCCGATCCGGGAACGACACACCGAGCAGGTCGAACTCCTCCCGCATCGACCCGACCCCGACCCCGAGCACCACCCGGCCGCCGCTGAGCCGGTCGAGCGTCCCGTAGGACTTGGCCAGCGCCAGCGGGTGGTGGTAGCCGAGCACCACGACGTTCGTGGCCAGCCGCAGCCGACGCGTCCGTGCCGCGAGGAATCCCAAGGTGGCCAACGAATCCCAGTACGTGGCACCCCGTTCCGCGGCCAGGCCGCGCGGCACCCCGACGTGCTCGCTGCACGTCATGTGGTGATACCCCAGCGCATCCGCGTGCTCCGCGATCGCCGCCAGGTCCGCCGGCCCGGCGTCGACCTCCCACGCCCCGTGCGCGTCGGGCAGTCGGATCACGACCGGGCTGAACAAACCGAACCGCATTCGTGCTCCCATCAGGCGATGTCGCGAACGGCGCCGAGCATCCGGGTGAAGGCGGGATCGTGCCGTTCGTCCTCCGGTACCGCGATGGCCAGGCCGGAGCACCGGCCGCCGTACCAGGAGGCGAGCACCCCGGGCAGTTCCGAGTACGACCCGTGCGGGATCAGGTCGGCCAGCACGGAATCGTCGAGCACCTGCGGCAGCGCGGACCAGTCACCGTCCCGCACCAGCCCGGTGAGCCGCTCGCCGACCTCGTCGTGCCCGAGCAGGGTCAACGTGGGCCGGTAGGCCGGAGTCGAGTAGAGGAACGCCATCTCGGCGCGGGCCACGTCCCGGGCGGCGGCCAGCGCGTCCAGGTCGAATCCGGTGACGCACTTGGACACCACCACGACCCGCGGCCCGCCGTCGGAACGCCCGACCGCGCCTTCCGCCAGCGCCGGCAGGATCTCCGCGTCGAGGTAGGAGGGGTGGGAGTTGGTGGCGTGCGTGACGAACCCGTCCGCATGTGCCCCGGCCACCGCGCACATCCGCCGGTTCACCCCGCCGGTCCAGATCCGTGGACTGTCCACATCGGACGGCCCGGGGTTGAAATACGGTTGCAGGCGGTCGAACCGGTAGTGGCTGCCCGTGTAGTCCAGCGCCGAACCCGAGGCGAACGCGCCGAAGATCGCCCGGAGCGCCTGGATGTAGTCGGCGAGCTGCTCCGCCGGACGTGACCACGGCATCGAGAACCGGCCGACGATGTTGCCGCGCACCTGGGTGGCCAGTCCGAGCTGGAACCGCCCGCCCGAGTACCGGGCGAGGTCCCAGGCCGCGTAGGCGACCGTCATCGGGCTGCGCGGGAACGCCAGCGTCATGCTGGTCCGCACGGTGAGCCACGTGCTGTGCTCCAGCGCCAGCAACGCGACGGCGAGCGAGTCGTGCACGGTCTCCGGGATGTGGACGGTGTCGAAGCCGAGCCGTTCGATCCGGCGGACGGCGTGGGCGACGTCGGCGAGTTGGGTGCGCGCGGGCAGCGTCGTGACGAGTTCCACGGTCACTCCGGCGGCAGACGGGGCATGTCGCGTGGCCGCACGAACAGGCCCTCGGCGGTCACGTGCACGCCGTCGGACGTGCCGATCGCGCCGGAGGCGTGGATCTTGCGCCCGTCCACGGAATCCTGCCGCCCGGTCACCTCCAGCTCCCGGAACAGCGGCAGCGGCCGGTGGTAGGTCAACGTGAGCCGCGCCGTCATGCCGGCCTGACCCGCCTGGATGTTGGCCAGCCCCAGCACGTGGTCCAGCAGGAGCGCCGAAACGCCGCCGTGCACGTGGCCGGGTGGCCCCTGGTACGGCAGGCCGAGCGTGGCCGACCCGGTCACCGAGTCGCCGTCGAGATCGAGCGACAGCGGCGGCGAGAGTGGGTTCTGCACGCCGTTGACCGGGTTGTGCAGCCGGGAGTCGACCGGACGCCACATCCGCTCCAGCCGCTCGGCCAGCGGTGGCGCGGACCGGTCGATGCGGTCGGCCACCGCGTCGAGCGTCGCGGCCAGCTCGCCGGACTGCCCGTCGATGGCGTCACCGGCCCGGACGATCGCGTCCACCAGCCGCCGCGCCGCCGCCGCCACGTCCGCCGCGCCGCCGGTCCGTCCCGTGCCGGTGACGGCCGTCGTCTGGCTCATGGCCACCCCTCTTCGTCTGATCAAGCGCTTGGTCGACAGTAGGAAGCGGGCGGTTGCGGCGCAAGGCCGAACGGGCTGCCCACCAGCGGATGTGTCCTTGACCACCATCCGGGCTACAGCTATGGTCGGCCAAGCGCTTGCTTGATTGGGTACTGGCGAAGCACCCGGGCGAGCACAGGGAGGTTCGACGTTGACCACATTCGCCGAGGTAGTGCGTTCGCGGATCGGTGACGGCCACGTGGGTCTGCGGTTCGGTGACGACTCGTGGACCTGGGGGGACGTGGTCCAGGAGGCCGCCGACCGGTCCGCCGCGCTGGCCGGGCTGGGCAAGCGCCGGCCGCACATCGGCGTGCTGCTGGAGAACGTGCCGGACTACGTGTTCTGGCTCGCGGCGGCGGCGCTGAGCGGCGCGGTGGTGGTCGGGATCAACCCGACCCGGCGCGGTGCCGAACTGGCGCACGACATCCGGCACACCCAGTGTGACCTGATCGTCACCGAGGACCGGCTCGCGGGCCTCCTCGACGGCATCGACCACGGTGTGGAAACGGTGTGGAACGTCGACCGCGCGGACTACCGCGACCTGCTCGCCACGCACCGGGGATCGCGCCCGCCCGCCGAGCTCCCGCCCGCCGACGCGATCCTGTTGCTGCTGTTCAGCTCCGGTTCGACCGGCGCGCCCAAGGCGGTCATCTGCTCGCAGGGCAGGCTGGCGGGGCTGTCCGAAGCGCTCACCGTGCGGACCGAGCTGACCCGCGACTCGGTGTCGTATCTGTGTATGCCGCTGTTCCACGGCAACTCGGCCATGATGAACTTCGCCCCGGCGATCCGGGTCGGCGCGACGATCTGCCTGGCCCGCAAGTTCTCCGCGTCCGGCTTCGTCCGCGACATCCACCGCTACCGGGCCACGTTCGTCAACTACGTCGGCCGCGCGCTGTCCTACGTGCTCGCGCAGCCGGACCACCCGCAGGACCCGCACAGCAGCCTCAGCCTGGCCATCGGCACGGAGGCGTCCGCCGCCGACATCGAACGCTTCACCAGCCGGTTCGGCTGCCGCGTCTCCGAGGGCTACGGCCTGAGCGAAGGCGTGCTCCGGATCAACCGCACGCCGGACAGCCCGCCCGACTCGCTCGGCCTGCCCGTGGCGGGCGCGGACGTGCGGGTGATGGACGAGGAGACCGGCGCGGAGTGCCCGCCCGCCGAACTCGACGCCAGTGGCCGGCTGGTCAACGCCGATGCCGCGATCGGGCAGATCGTCGGCGTCGGCCTGGCGGCGCAGTTCGAGGGCTACTACCGCAATCCGGGCGCGCAGGCCGAACGCGTGCGCGGCGACGACTTCTGGACCGGCGACCTGGCCTACCGGGACGCACAGGGCTTCTTCTACTTCGCGGGCCGTTCCTCGGACTGGCTGCGGGTGGACAGCGAGAACTTCTCGGCCGGTCCGGTGGAACGGATCCTGGAACGCTGGGAACGCGTCGCCGTCGCCCTGGTCTACGCGGTGCCCGACCCGCGCACGGGCGACCAGGTCATGTGCACGCTCCAGATGCGTCCCGGCCAGGCGTTCGACCCGGAGGCGTTCGACCGGTTCCTGGACGCACAGCCGGACATGGGCACCAAGTGGCGGCCACGGTTCGTGCGGATCGCGGTGGAGGTGCCGACCACCGGCAGCAGCAAGGTCGCCAAGACGGTGCTGCGCCGCGCCGCCTGGCACACCGACGACCCGGTGTTCGTCCGCGCCGACAACGGTCTCCGACCGCTGGACGACCGGACCCGCGTGGACCTTGAGCGCGAGTTCGCCCTGCACGGCCGAACCGCGCTGCTGCCCGTCCCGGCGTGACCACGAGAGGACCCCGATGTTTCTGGAGTACACGCCGGAGCAGCAAGAGCTGAGCCGGGAACTGCGCGCCTACTTCGCCGCGCTGCTGACGCCCGAGGTGCGCGAAGCCATCGGCGGCACCAACGAGGACCGGCCCGCCTACCGGGAGATCGTGCGGCGGATGGGCCGGGACGGCTGGCTCGGCCT
Organism: uncultured Saccharothrix sp.; assembly: GCA_965995405.1. GTDB lineage: Bacteria > Actinomycetota > Actinomycetes > Mycobacteriales > Pseudonocardiaceae > Actinosynnema. Next base: position 11,386 of record CBHFOL010000050.1, on the reverse strand, counting down.
GGGCTGGCCCACCGAGTACGGCGGCCAGGGGCGTGGCGCGGTCGACCAGTACATCCTGTTCGACGAGGTGCAGCGGGCGCAGGCCCCGTTCCCGTTCGTCACCATCAACAACATCGGCCCGATGCTCCAGCGTTTCGGCACCGACGAGCAGAAGCGCGCCTACCTGCCCGGGATGCTGACCGGTGACGTCGTGTTCGCCATCGGCTACAGCGAACCCGAGGCGGGCACCGACCTCGCCTCGCTGGCCACCCGCGCCGAACTCGACGGCGACGAGTGGGTGATCAACGGCAACAAGGTGTTCACCAGCGGCGTGAGCCAGTCGGACTACGTGTGGCTGGCGTGCCGCACCGACCCGGACGCGCCGAAGCACAAGGGCATCACCATCCTGATCGTGCCGACCAGTGCTCCAGGCTTCAGCTGCACGCCGATCGCCACGTCCGGCATCACGCACACCAACGCCTCGTACTACGAGAACATCCGCGTGCCAAAGGGTTCCGTGGTCGGCGAGGTGAACGGCGGCTGGAAGCTCATCACGTCCCAACTCGGCCACGAACGCGCCGGTTTGGCCGCGATGGGCGGGCGCACCGAGCAGCTGTGGCACGACGTGGCCGCGTGGTGCCGGGAAACCGGGCTCGCGGAACAGCCGTGGGTGCGCGCCGACCTGGCCCGCACGTACGCGCGGCTGGAGGCGATGCGGCTGCTCAACTGGAAGCTCGCGGTGGTCGGCGAGGGCGAGAACCCGTCGCCCGCCTCGGCTTCGGTGGCGAAGGTGTTCGGCACCGAGACGCACGACGAGGTGTGCCGGGCGCTGGTCGGCGCGGTCGGCTGGCCCGCGACCCGACGTCCCGGCTCACCGGACGCCGCGCTGGACGGGCGGCTGGAGGCGTTGACGCGCGGCTCGTACATCAACACGTTCGGCGGCGGCACCAACGAGGTGCTGCGGGACATGATCGCCGTCGGCGGTCTCGGTATGCCGCGCAAGGGCCGGTGAACATGGACTTCCTGTCGCAACTGAAGGAGTTCGTCGGCCAGGAGGCCACGCCGGTCCGGCACGCCCAGGAGCCGGTGAACCGGCCGATGATCCGCCACTTCGTGGAGGCCATGGGCGACGCCAACCCGGTCTACCTGGACGACGAGGCAGCGATTGCCAGTGGCCGCACCGGGATCGTCGCCCCGCCGCCGATGCTGTCGACGTGGCTCATGGTCGGGTACCGGGCGCACATGGCCGCACTCCGCGGTGGCGCACCGGATTCGCCGATGACCCGGCTGCTGGCGTTGCTCGCCGACGCCGGTTTCACGGGTGTGGTGGCGACCGACGACGAGCACGAGTACCTGCGGGAACTCCAGCCCGGCGACCAGCTCGCGATGACCACGGTGATCGAGGACGTGTCGCCGTGCAAGCAGACCGGTCTGGGCGCGGGCCACTTCATCACCACCCTGCGCACCTACACCGACCAGAACGGCGAGATCGTCGCCCGGCAACGGTTCCGCGTCCTGCGGTTCGCACCGAAAGCCGCGGAAGCACTGTCTGCCCGGCCCAAGCCGTTCATCCTGCGGGACAACGAGTTCTGGTTCGCGGCGGCCCGGGAGCGGCGGCTGGTCATCCAGTGCTGCACGGACTGCGGCGAGCTGCGCCACCCGCCGTCGCCGACGTGCCCGAAGTGCCGGTCGTTCCGGGGGCACGAGGTGCCGTCGGCCGGCCGGGGCACCGTGCACAGCTTCGTGACCAGCCACCACCCCAAGGCACCCGGCTTCGACTACCCGCTCACCGTGGTGCTGGTCGACCTGGACGAGGGCACCCGGCTGGTCGCCGATCTCGCCGGCGGGCCGGTGGCGATCGGCGACCGGGTGGAGATCGAGTGGGTCGAGCACGACCGGGACCTGGTGCTGCCCCGGTTCCGCGCCGCAGCCGAGGAGAACGCCTGATGGATTTCCGACTTTCCGAGGACCAGGAGACGGTCTTCGGCCTCGCGCGCGATGTGTTCGAGCGCCGCGCCGACCCGACCCGCCTGGCCGAGCTGGAGGCCGAGCCGGACCGGTTCGACCGGCAGCTCTGGCGTGAACTCGCGGACAGCGGTGTGCTCGGGCTGGTCGTGCCCGCCGAACACGGCGGTGCGGGGCTGGGCTTCGAGGGGTTCGTGCCCGCGCTGGTCGAGCAGGGCCGGACGCTGGGCATGGTGCCGTTGTGGGAGACGGTCGTGCTCGGTGCGCTGCCGATCTCGCGCTATGGCACGGACAAGCAGCGGGCGCACTGGCTGCCCCGGATCGCCGAGGGCACCGCCGTGCTGACCGCCGCGCTGGAGGAGCCGTGGACGGTTCCGTTCGAGGCCAAGGGTTCCGATGACGGCTGGACGCTGACCGGCGTCGGCCGGGGCGTGCCGAACGGGCACCTCGCCGATGCGGTCGTGGTGCCCGCCCGTACCGAAACCGGTGCGGTGGAACTGTTCCTGGTCGCCACGGACGGCGTCACCCGGCATCGGCTGGACCGCACGGACCGGGGCGGCGCGGCGGACTTCGTGCTGACCGACGTGCAAGCCGAACGGCTCGGCGGAGGGCCCGACGAGGACCGGGTGGGGTGGCTGACCCGGCACGCGTGGACCGGACTCGCCGCGCTGCAACTCGGTGTGAGCCAGTCCGCCGTGCGTCAGGCAGCCGAGTACGTGTCGCAGCGCCGCCAGTTCGGCGTGCCGCTGGCCACGTTCCAGGCCGTCGCGCACCAGGCCGCGAACTGCCACATCGACACCGAGGCGATGGAGGCGACGTTCTGGAACGCGGTGTGGCGGCTGACCACCGACCGCGACTCGACGGCGGCCGTGCACGTGGCGCGCTGGTGGTCGGCCGACGCGGGCGACCGGGTCGCGCGGACCGTGCAGCACCTGCACGGCGGGCTCGGCGCGGACGTCACCTACCCGATCCACCGCTACATGCTGTGGACCACCCAGCTGGCCAACACGTTCGGCTCGGCGTCGTGGCACCTGCACCGGATCGGCGGGCTGGTCGCATGAACGTCGGAGACAAGCTGCCGGAGCTGGCGATCCCGATCACCCGGACGCTGATCGTGGCCGGTGCGCTGGCCACCCGTGACTTCGAGGACGTGCACCACGACCCGCGGCGCGCGGTCGAACGCGGCACACCGGACACCTACATGAGCATCAACAACACCAACGGACTCGTCGGCCGGTACGTCACCGACTGGGCCGGGCCGAACGCGCGGCTGACCGCGTTGAAGACCCGGCTGGGCGTGCCGAACTTCCCCGGCGACACCCTCACGTTCACCGGCGAGGTGACCGCCCGCGACGGCGACACGGTCCGGGTTTCCGTGCGCGGCAACAACAGCAAGGGCGCGCACGCCATCTCGGAAGTCACCCTGGAGGTGCCGTCGTGAGCTTCCTGTCCGGCAAGGCGGCCATCGCGGGCATCGGCGCGACCGAGTTCTCCAAGGACTCCGGCCGCAGCGAGCTGACCCTGGCCGTGGAGGCGGTGCTGGCCGCGCTGGCCGACGCCGGCATCGCGCCCGCCGAGGTGGACGGCATGTCGACGTTCACCATGGAGACCAACTCGGAGAACATGGTCGCCCGCGCGCTGGGCATCCCGGAGCTGAAGTTCTTCACCCGGGTCCCGCACGGCGGAGGCGGGGCGTGCGCGCCCGTGCAGCAGGCCGCCATGGCGGTCGCGACCGGTATCGCGGACGTCGTCGTGGTGTACCGGGCGTTCAACGAACGGTCCGGCGTGCGGTTCGGGCTCGGCCCTCCGCCGGGCAAGACGGCCGGCACCACGGAGAACGAGTACCGCAGCTGGGTCAACCCGTACGGGCTGCTCACGCCGGCGCAGCACACCGCGATGTTCGCCCGGCGGTACATGCACGTCTACGGCGCGACCAGCGAGGACTTCGGCCGGGTCGCCGTGCTCGCCCGCAAGCACGCGGCGGCCAACCCGCGCGCCTGGTTCCACGGCCGGCCGATCACGCTGGCGGAGCACCAGGCGTCCCGCTGGATCGCCGAGCCGCTGCACCTGCTGGACTGCTGCCAGGAGACCGACGGCGGCCAGGCGATGGTGGTCGTCAGCGCCGAACGCGCCCGCGACCTGCCGCACCCGCCCGCCGTGATCACGGCTGCGGCGCAGGGCAGCGGGCCCGACCAGTACTCGATGACCAGCTACTACCGGCCGGACCTGACCCGCGTGCCGGAAGTGGGGCTGTGCGCCCGGCAGGTGTGGGCGCAATCGGGCCTCGGACCGTCCGATGTGGACGCCGCCGTGCTCTACGACCACTTCACCCCGTACGTGCTGCACCAGCTTGAGGAGTACGGCTTCTGCGGCCGGGGCGAGGCCAAGGACTTCATCGCCGACGGGAACCTGGAGGTCGGCGGCGCGCTGCCGGTCAACACCCACGGCGGGCAGCTCGGCGAGGGCTATCTCCACGGGGTCAACGGGATCGCCGAGGGCGTCCGGCTGATCCGGGGCACCTCCACCACCCAGCCGGCGGACGTGTCCAACGTCCTGGTCACCGCCGGCGTCGGGGTCCCGACCAGCGCCCTGATCCTGTCCGCAGACCACTGATCCACGCCAAGAGTGAAGGAACTGCCATGAACTTCGGGAAAGCGAGACACCGTGGTCTCGCCCTCGCTGCCGCCGCGGTGTTCGCCGTCGCCGGCTGCGCGGGCGGTGCCACTCCGTCCACGGCTCCTCCGGACGCCGAGACCGACATCGACCCGAACGCCGTCCTCCGGTTCAGCTCGGCGTCGCCGCTGCCGCTGCTGGACCCGGTGTTGCAGCCCTCGTACGGCCTCCAGGGTTACCTGGCGCTGCTGTACGACCGGTTGACCATGCTGGACAAGGACAACAAGATCGTGCCCGGCCTGGCCACGTCCTGGACGTTCGCGCCGGACGGCTCCCACCTGGAGCTGAAGCTGCGCACGGACGTGAAGTTCCACGACGGCACGCCGTTCGACGGCGCGGCCGTGAAGGCGAACATCGACCGGGGCAAGACCTACCAGGGCAGCACGGTGAAGTCCGCGCTGGCCGACATCACCGACGTGGAGGTGGTGGACCCGGGCACGGTGCGGCTGAAGCTGAACAAGGGTTCCGGCGTGCAGCTGCCCAGCTCGTTCGCGACCAACGTCGGCATGATGGTCAGCCCCAAGGCGATCGCGGAGGCGCCGGCCGACCTGTCCGCCAAGCCCGGCAACGCGGGCTCCGGGCCGTACGTGGTGTCGGAGTTCGTGCCGCAGGAGAAGCTGGTCGTCAAGCGGGCGGAGAAGTACTGGGACCCGAAGGCGGGCCGGGTCGCCGGGATGCAGCTGGAACGCGTGCCGGAGGCCGCCACCCGGCTCAAGGGTGTCCAAACCGGACAGACGGACCTGTCGTACGTCAGCTCCGCCAACGACCTCGCGCAGGCCAAGCAGCTGTCCACGACCGGGCAGGTCAACTTCCAGCCGGTGACCTACCGGAACGTGGTCGGCGTGTACGTGCGGTCCAGGGGTGATCTGGCCAAGCCCGAGGTGCGCCAGGCCGTCGCGCACGCCATCGACCCGGAGGCGGTGAACGCGCTGTTCTCCGGGATGTGCGCGCCGCACCGCCAGATCCACCCGGACGGAGACTGGTCGGCGATCAAGAACTACCAGTACCCGTACGGGTTCGACGCGGCGAAGGCGAAGTCGCTGGTGTCGGCGGCGGGCGGGGCGAAGGTGACGGTGACGTTCGCCGCCGGCACGAACGCCGAGCAGCCCGCGAACGTGGTGCAGGGCGCGCTGGCCGCCGCCGGCATCGACGCGCAGCTCAACCCGGTGCCCAACTCGGAGAGCGAGGCCCGGTTCATCGCGGGCGACTTCGAGCTGCTGGTGGCCACGTCGATGAGCCCGAAGGTGGACCCGGCGGACACCGTGAACACGTTCCTGCTGGGTACCTACAAGCTGGCCGCGAACCCGGAGCTGATCAAGGAGGCCGCCGCGAAGGCCGCCGACCCGACGCTGTCGCAGGAGCAGCGGGCCCCGCTGTACGAGCAGATCTGGACCACGACGCTGAAGGAAGCCTGGTACATCCCGGTGTGCCGGCTGACCAACGCCGCCGTGTCCAACAACAAGGTGATGTACGTGGCGGACATCCCGTGGACCGATATCGGCATCTGGGATCTGCGGAACGTGGCCATGCGGAAGGGCTGAGCACCCGACCGTCGAGCACCGACTGACTTATCGAGACGAGGGACGAGGGATGCTGCGCTATGCGGGCAGGCGACTTCTCGCGGCCGTGCCACTGCTGTTCGTGGTGCCACTGCTGGTCTTCCTGCTGATCGACCTCGCGCCGGGCGACCAGGCGGTGGTCCTCGCGGGCGACGAGCCGACGCCGGAGCGGATCGCGGCGATCCGGACCCAGCTCGGGCTGGACCACTCCGTCGTGGAGCGGTACCTGGGCTGGGTGGCCGGTGCCGTGCGGGGCGACCTGGGCAGCTCGTTCATGTCCGAGCAGTCCGTGTCCGACCTGCTGTTGCGGCGGATGTCGACCACGCTGTCGTTGGTGCTGGTGGCCATGGTCATGGCGGTGCTGATCGGCGTGACGCTGGCGGTCCTGTCGGCCATGCGGCCCGGCGGGGCCATGGACCGCATCGTGAACTGGCTGGCGTCGATCGCCATCGCGATCCCCGCGTTCTGGTTCGCGTTGGTGCTGGCGTCGCTGTTCGCGGTGACCTACCAGCTGTTCCCGGCGTTCGGCTACCAACCGCTGTCCGCCGGGTTCGGGACGTGGTTGTCGCACCTGGTGTTGCCTGGTCTGGCACTCGGGTTGCTGCCCGCCGCCGAGGTCACGTTGCAGCTGCGGTCGGCGTTGGGGCAGGTGTTGAAGTCCGACTACATCCTCAACGCCGAGGCGAAGGGGATGAGCCGGGGCAGCGTGGTGCTCAAGCACGGCCTGAAGAACGCCGCCATCCCGGTGGTGACCGTGTTCGGCTTCCGGGTGTCGGAGGTGCTCGCGGGCACGGTCACCATCGAGCTCATCTTCAACATGCCGGGGCTGGGGCGGCTCGCCGTCGACAGCGTGCAGAGCCGTGACATCCCGGTGCTGTTGGGCTTCGTGCTGTTCTCCACGGTGGTGGTGGTCCTGGTGAACCTCCTGGTGGACGTGTCCTACGGCTACTTCAACCCGAAGGTGCGGTCATGACGGAACAGGCCACCCGGAGCGGGATCGTGCGCGGTGTGCTGCGGCGCAAGTCGACCGTGTTCGCGGCGGTCTTCGTTGTGCTGTTGATCGTGGTGGCGGTGCTCGCGCCGCTGCTCGCACCGTACGAGCCGAACGCGCAGAACCTGTTGGTGCGGCTGCGCCCGCCCAGCGGTGATCACCTGCTGGGCACTGACGACTACGGGCGGGATGTGTTGAGCCGCCTGCTGTTCGGGGCGCGGGTGTCGTTGTGGGCGGCGGCGCAGGCCGTGGTGGTGGCGTTCGTCATCGGGCTGCCGTTGGGCGTGCTCGCGGGGTATCGGGGTGGCTGGCTCGGTGTGGTGTTGACGCGGGTGATGGACGCGTTGATGAGCGCGCCGTCGTTGGTGCTGGCCATCACGATCGTGGCGGTGCTGGGTTCCGGGATCACCAACGCGATGCTGGCGGTGGGTCTGGTGATGGCACCCCGGTTCTTCCGGGTGGCACGTGCATCCACAATGGACGTCCGGCACGAGACCTACATCGAGGCTTCGGTCACGTTGGGGCTCAGTACTTTGCGCACGACGGTCCGGCACGTGCTGCCGAACGTGTTGCCGCCGATCGTGCTGGTCATGTCGGTGTCGCTGGGTGCGGCGGTGGCGGCCGAGGCGAGCTTGAGCTTCCTCGGGTTGGGTGTTCGGCCCCCGGATGCCAGTTGGGGCGCGATGCTGTCGACGGCGTCGTCCAACATGGCGCTCGCGCCGCACCTGGTGTGGCCGCCCGGTGTGATGATCTTCCTCACCGTGCTCGCGTTCACCTATCTCGGCGACGGTGTTCGCCGGGCGCTGGTGCGCAGCCGGTCCGGCGGGAACGGAGACTGACATGGGCGCGTTGTTGGAGGTTCGCGACCTCGCGGTCGAGTTCCCGGACGACACCGGGCGCGGCTGGGTGCGTGCGGTGGAAGGGGTTTCGTTCACGCTGGACGAGGGCGGGGCGACCGCGTTGGTCGGCGAGTCCGGGTCGGGCAAGACGGTGACGTCGCTGGCGGTGATGGGGTTGACCGGCGCGTCCGGCGGTCGGATCGCGTCCGGGAGCATCGTGTTCGACGGCGAGGAGCTGACCGGCGGTGACCCGAAGCGGTGGCGGAAGCTGCGCGGGCCCGGGATGGGCATGATCTTCCAGCAGCCGACGCGCAGCCTGAACCCCGCCTACACGGTGGGTGACCAGATCGCGGAGTCGGTGCGTCGGCATCTCGGGCTGAACCGCAGGCAGGCCAGGGAACGTGCGGTCGAGATGCTGGACCTGGTGCGGATTCCCCAGGCGGCGCAACGGGTGGACGAGTACCCGCACGCGTTCAGCGGCGGTATGTGCCAGCGGGTGATGATCGCGATGGTGATGGCGTGCAACCCGCGCCTGCTGATCGCCGACGAGCCGACGACGGCGCTGGACGTGACCGTGCAGGAGCGGATTCTGGAGCTGCTGCGGGAACTCCAGGAGCAGACCGGGGTTTCGCTGCTGTTCGTCAGCCACGACCTGGCGGTGGTCGCCGAGCTGTGCCGGGACGTCGTGGTGATGTACGCGGGGGAGATCGCCGAACGCGGCACCGCGGCCGAGGTGTTCTACCGGCCGCGCCACCCGTACACGGCGGGGCTGCTGGCGTCGATCCCCAACGCGCGCAACCACAGCCGACGGCTGGTGGCGATCCCCGGCGGGATTCCCGCGCCCGGGTCGTGGCCGGCGGGATGTCGGTTCCACGACCGGTGTGCTTTCGGCGTTGCGGGTCGGTGTGACGCCGTGCACCCGCCGTTGGACGGGGATCGGGCGCGGTGTCTGCGGGCGGCCGAGCTGAGCCTGGAAGGGGTGGTGCTCTGATGGCGCTGCTCGAAGTCTCGGGGTTGTCCAAGTCGTTCTCGTCCGGGCGGGACTGGTTGGGGCGTCGCACGAAGTGGACGCACGCGGTGAAGGACGTTTCGTTCACGTTGGATGCGGGCGAATGTCTTGCGGTGGTCGGGGAGTCCGGCGCGGGGAAGTCCACCGTCGGGCGGATGGTGCTGCGGTTGATCGAGGCCGACGCCGGGACCGTGGTGTTCGACGGGATCGACGTGCGGCGGATCAGCCGGACGCGGTTGCGCGGGCTGCGGCCCCGGATGCAGATGATCTTCCAGGACCCGTACAGCTCGCTCGACCCCCGGATGTCGGTGGGGGACGCGGTGGCCGAGCCGCTGGTGGTGCACTCGGATCGGGACCGGGCCACCCGGGAGCGGGAGGTGGCCCGGTTGTTGGACCGGGTCGGGATCGGGGCCCGGTATCTGGGGCGCTATCCGGCGGAGCTGTCCGGCGGGCAGTTGCAGCGGGTGGCGATCGCGCGGGCGTTGACGTTGGAGCCGAGCCTGATCGTGTGTGACGAACCTGTTGCGGCGCTGGATGTCTCGGTGCGGGCGCAGGTGTTGAACCTGTTGCGTGATCTTCAGGAGGAGCTGGGGCTGGCGTATTTGTTCGTGTGCCACGACTTGGCGCTGGTCGAGGTGATCTCGGACCGGGTGCTGGTGATGGCGGCCGGTGAGGTGGTCGAGCAGGGGACTGTGGAGCAGGTTTTCCAGGCTCCGACGGCCGAGTACACGAAGCGGTTGCTCAAGGCGATCCCGGTGCCGATTCCGCGTGATCGGGACGGGCGGTTCCTGACCGCGGCGGACGTGTCATGACCTCCGTGCCGAAGCTGGTCGTCACGCAGGACAACGAGTTCTGGTTCGCGGCGGCCCGGGAGGGGCGGTTGGTGATCCAGCGCTGCGTGGGGTGTGGGGAGTTGCGGCACCCGCCTGCGCCGGTCTGCGCGCGTTGCCGGTCGTTCGAGTGGGATTCGGTGGAGTCGTCCGGGTTCGGGGTCTTGTACAGCTACGCGATCTCGTACTACCCGCGGGATCCGGCCTTCTCGTATCCGTTGGTCGTCGGGTTGGTGGAGTTGGCGGAGGGGGTGCGGATGGTGGCGGACATGCCGACGGTGGATCCGGAGCGGGTGTGGATCGGGATGCCGGTGGAGGTCGCGTTCGCGCCGCATTCCGGCGGGGTTCTGCTGCCGACGTGGCGGGAGCGGGCGTGACGGCGGCGGTGGTGGGGATCGGCGCTACGGAGTTCTCGAAGAACTCGGGGCGCAGCGAGTGGCGGTTGGCGTGCGAAAGCGTGCTGGCGGCGTTGGACGACGCGGGGTTGCGGCCGGAGGACGTGGACGGTATCTCGCTGTTCACCATGGAGGGCAACCCGGAGATCGCGGTGGCGCGGGCGTTGGGCATCCCGCGGTTGCGGTTCTTCAGCCGGGTTCCGCATGGTGGTGGCGGGGCTTGTGCTCCGGTGCAGCAGGCGGCGATGGCGATTGCGGCCGGGATGGCGGAAGTGGTTGTGGTGTACCGGGCGTTCAACGAACGGTCCGGGGTGCGGTTCGGTGCCGGGCCGCCGCCGTTCGCCTACCAGCCGTCGACCGATCAGGAGTACCGGAACTGGATCAACCCGTACGGGCTGTTGACGCCCGCGCAGCAGGAGGCGGTCGTCGCCCGGCGGTACATGCACGATTTCGGTGTGACGAGCGAGGATTTCGGGCGGGTGTCGGTGTTGGCGCGCAAGCACGCGGCCACCAACCCGAAGGCGTGGGGCTACGGCAGGCCGATCACGTTAGCGGAGCACCAGGCGTCCCGGTGGATCGTGGATCCGTTGCGGCTGTTGGACTGCTGCCAGGAGACCGACGGCGGGCAGGCGTTGGTGATCACCGGGCTGGAGCGTGCCCGGGATCTGCGTCAACGGCCGGCGGTGATCCGTGCGGCGGCGCAGGGTGTCGGGCCGCAGCAGATCTCGATGAGCAGCTTCTCGCGTCCGGACATCGCCGACCTGCCCGAGGTGCGGGTGTGTGCGGAGCAACTGTGGGCGCAGAGTGGCTTGGGGCCTGGAGATATGGATGCGGCGATCCTGTACGACGCGTTCACGCCGATGGTGCTGATGCAGTTGGAGGAGTACGGGTTCTGCGGTCGGGGCGAGGCGAAGGACTTCGTGGCGGACGGGCAGGCCGAGCTGGCCGGCTCGTTGCCGTTGAACACCAACGGCGGGCAGCTGGGCGAGGCTTACGTGCACGGGGTCAACGGGATTGCCGAGGCGGTGCGGCTGGTCCGCGGCACGTCGGTCAACCAGCCTCGCCAGGTGGAGCACGTGCTGGTGAGCGGTGGATCGCCGGTGCCCACCAGCGGGTTGGTGCTGGGCGTCGATCGGTGAGCGCGGC
>CBHFOL010000049.1:0-31406 GCA_965995405.1 uncultured Saccharothrix sp. | reverse complement strand
AGGCTGCGCGCCGCGGCCCGGCCCATGTCGACGGTGGGCTGGGCGATGACCGTGATCGGCGGGTCGAGCAGGGGGAACCACGGCTGGTCGTCGTAGACGGCGAGGCCCACGTCGGCCGGGACCTTCAGGCCGCGTCGGCGGAGTTCTTCCAGCGCGCCGAGGCCCATCAGGTTGTCCATCGCGACGAGGGCGGTGGGGCGGTCGGGGCGGTCCAGCAGTTCGGCGGCGGCGCGGGCACCGCTTTCGCGGCGGAAGTCGCCGTGCACGACGGACAGCTCCAGGCCGCCGTGGGCGAACTGGTCGAGGCGCTCGCGGCCGGTGCTGGTGTCGGCGGGGCCGGCGATCACGCCGACTTTGCGGTGGCCGGCGGCTTTGAGGGCGTCGGCGAGGTCGGCAAGCGCTTGCGCGCCATCGGCGCGGACTACCGGGCAGGTCGCGCCGCGGACCGTGCGGTCGAGCAGGACCAGGGGGACGCCGCTTGCCTCCACCTCGGCGATCCAGGACGGGTCGTCGGTCGCGGGGCAGACCAGGAGGCCGTCGACCCGGCGGTCGAGGAGGGTGCGGACGTAGGTTGTCTGCTGCTCTGAGGACTCGTCGGCGTTGGCGACGATCACGCAGTAGCCGTGGGCGCGGGCCTCTTCCTCGACGGCTCGGGCGATCTCGGCGAAGAACGGGTTGAGCAGGTCGCTGATCACCAGCCCGAGGGTCGTGGTGGAGGTGGTGCGCAGCGAGCGGGCCAGGGCGTTGGGGCGGTAGCCGAGTTCGTCCACGGCGGCGAGGACCCGGGTCCGGGTCTCCTCGGTGGGGGCGGCGTGGCCGTTGAGGACGCGGGAGACGGTTGCCGTGGAGACGCCGGCGTGCTGCGCGACGTCTTTGATCGTGGTCACGCTCCGCACCTCCTCGATCACGTGGTATCGATTACAGGGTTAGTTAATCGGTTACACGGGGGGAGCTGTCAAGTGTTTCGATTCAGCAGCCGTGACCTCTTCGGTACGCGGCATTGAGTAGAGGTACGGATCCGGATACACGCGATTGAGGCGAACCTGGTCACATGACTGGACAGGACCCGCTGATACGGCTGGCAGACGAACTCGGCCACCTCGGCCGCCGCCTGGAGGCGGTGGGGCAGGAGCTGAAGCACGTCGGCACCACCGCCACCTTCACCCGCACCGAAGCCGCTCCGGATCTCTCGCAGACGGCGGCTCCGACCGGCTCGGCGACGAACGCCGGCGCGGTGCGGGCGGCTGCGGACGCTGTCGGGTCGACCGACGCCTCGGGCACGGTGCAGGCGGGAGGTCCGGTGGCCGTTCCCGCACCGGCCGCGGTGCCGACGACGCCTGCGCCGATCGCACCCGTCCCAGCGGCATTCCTCCCAGCGGCACCTGTCGCCCAACCGGGTCGTACGGCGCACTTCGAGCCCGGTTCGGTCCAGCATCAGCCCTCGGCACCGGCCTCCGCACACACCGCCGCGCCGGCCGCCGGGCAGACTGCCGCTCCAAGCGCTGGACACATCACCCCGCCGGCCGCCGCATACACCGGAGCACCGGCCGCCGCATGGCCCATCGGGCCGGCGGGCGTGCCGACCACTCCGCCGCAGGGGTGGCCGGCCGGTCCGGGACAAGCGCAGCAGCACGGGTGGCAGCCTGCGCCTCCTCCGCAGGCACCCTGGGTGGCGAACCACCCGGTCCCGCCTGTCCCGCCCCGCCCGACCCTGTTCGACCGCCTCAGCCAACCCGGCGCGGGCAGCAAGCTGCTGGCCTGGGTCGGCGGCGCGGTCACGCTGCTCGGCGTCGTCCTGCTGCTGATCCTCGCCGTCCAGCGCGGCTACCTCGGCCCCGTCCCCCGCGTGGTCGGCGGCGCGGTGCTCGGCGCGGCACTGGTCGCGATCGCCCTTCGACTGCACCGCAACGAAGCCTCGCGCACCGGAGCGTTCGCGGTCGCCGCGACCGGGTTCGCCGTGCTGTACCTGGACGTCGTCGCCGCCACCACCATCTACTCCTACCTCCCCGAAGGCGCCGGTCTCGCGGCCGGGTTGCTGGTCGCCGCCGGCGGGCTCCTGCTCGCCATGCGGTGGGACTCGGCCGCCTTCGCGATCGGTGTCGTCGGCGCGTGCGCGGTGTGCGCACCGGTCCTCACCAAGGGCTTCACGCCGCTGCTGGTGGCGTTCCTGCTCGTCCTGAAGATGGCCGCGAGCCCCGTCCACCTCAAGCGCAAGTGGCCTTCGCTCGCCGTCACGGCCGGGATTCCGCCGCTGCTCGCCACGGTCGCCGCCATCGGACGCACCGACGACCCGCGCGTCCTGTCCACGATCGCCTTGCTGGCAGCGGTGATCGGGATCGCGTCGGCCGTGCTCACCGTACGGATCCGGCCCGAGGACGGCACGGCGCTCGGTCTGGCCGTCGGGTCGCCGATGCCCGCCCTGCTGACCACGGTCGTCCTGGAACGGTTCTGGGCGGCCGGACTCGCCGGGGTCGTCGCGGTGATCATGTTGCTGCTGTGGGCGATCGGGCGGCGGTCGCTGCCCAAGGCGTTCAGCGCGGGTGTGGGCGGTGTCGGCGTGCTCGCGCTGTTCATCGCCACCGCGGTCGCCCTGGACGGGAGCGCGCGGGCCGCCGTCGTGCTGGGTGAGGCGCTGGTCCTCGCCTTCCTGGCCAAGCAGATCCGGTCGCGTGGCGCGCTGGTGGGTTCGGCGGTGTTCGGCGCGATCGGGCTCGTCATGACGCTCAAGGACGCCGTGCCGCCGCGTCTGCTGCTCGACCACCCGTGGCGGCCGTTCAGCGTCGGCGAGTTGACCGCCGGGCTGGTGACGGCGCTCGTGCTCGGGCTGCTGGCCGTCGGGCTGCCGTGGGCGGCGGTGAAGCTCGGTGTGCTGGGGCGGCACCCGTTGCCGTGGATCGGGATCGGGCTGGTCGTGCTGTACGCGGCGGCCGGGGTGGTGCTGTGCGGGGCGTTGCTGGTGTCGCAGAGCGTGACCGCATTTGTGTTCGGTCACTCGATCGTGACCGTGTCGTGGACGCTCGCGGCGCTGATGTTGCTGGTCAGGGGCATCGACGTGCGGTCACTGCGCGTGGCCGGGTTGGTGCTGGTCGGCGCGGCGGTGGTGAAGCTGGTGCTGTTCGACCTGGCCGCGTTGGACGGGATCGCGCGCGTGCTGGCGTTCATCGGCGCGGGGCTCGTCCTCCTGACGGCCGGTACCCGCTACGCCAAGCTGGTGGCAACGCGACGAATTTCGGCGAATTCGTAGCTCTCGGGATCCAAAACGCCCCCCCTTGCGTCAACCTGGTGGTAGTTCTACGTCGTCGGGGCGCAGACCACCGGTGCAACGCACCGGCAGGGGTCCGGCGTCGGTCGTTTCGCCCCCCGAGCGACCGGCGCCGGACACACAGTGACGCGCTGCCGCCCGCGCCGCCGTCGCGGGCGGCAGACCACGCGGTTTCCACCTCGGATGTCACCCGGTCCAGCGAAGAACGTACTCGTCCGTGGGACCCCGGTGGCCCGTTTCCGGTGACAGGTGCTGCTATTCGCCCATGTCACCAAGACGAGCGGCCCTCGCGACAGCGGCCCTGCTCGTCTGCTCGGCGACCGTCGCCCTGGCCCCCTCCCCGACCATGAGCAGCACGGCGGACGCCCCGCGCGCCTACGTGTTCGCCCGCAGCGGGCAGGTGCAGGTGCTGGACACCCGGAACGGCTCGGTGATCGCCCACGCCGACACGGGCGCGTGGACGACCGGCGCGGCCGTCGCACCGGACGGCAGGCGGGTGTACGTGGTCAACGGCTGGGCGGGCGTCGTCACGGCGGTCGAGCCGGGCGCGGGCGTCGTGGGCCGCATCGAGACCGGCACGCAGCTGGCGCAGGCCGTGCTCCGACCGGACGGGCAACGCCTGTACGTCACCGGCAGCGGCACCGTCGCGGTGATCCAGCCGGAGCCGTTCCGCCTGGTCGCGGCGATCCGGGTGGGCAACCAGCCGCAGGGCATCGCGGTCACCCCGAACGGCGCGGAACTGTACGTGGCGAACGCCCAGGACGGCACGGTCAGCGTCCTGGACACCAAGTCCGCCACCGTGATCACCACGGTCCGGGTCGGCGGCCTGCCCCAACACGTCGCCGCGAACCCGGACGGCCACGAGGTCTACGTCAGTTCGCTGCACCTGGGCGACAAGGCCGGCACCGTCACCGCGATCGACACCAAGAGCCGCGAGGTCCGCTGGACCGCGCCGGTCGGGCAGGGCGCGGGCAGCGTCGCGGTGACCCCGGACGGCCGCCACGTCTACGTCGCGCTGGACCGTTCCGTGGCGATGCTGGACACCACCACCCGCGCCGGCACCCAGCTCGGCATCGGCGTGAAGAGCCTGGCCATCGCGCCGGGCGACCGCCGGGTCTTCCTGGCCACCGGCAAGACCACCACGGTCCTGGACAGCGCGGACAACTCGGTCCTCGCGACCTTCCACCTCAGCGGCCTCAACGACGACGGCCAGGGCTTCGACGCCACCACCATCGCCTTCGAGCACCCCGAGGACTGACGCGCTGTCGAAGAGAGTCCGGCAACCGACAACGCCGGGAATCCCTCGCCGTGACGCTAATCGACGCGGTGAAGTTCCGGGAAGTCCTCCGGGATCAACCCGCCGTGTTCGAGGTAGGCGGCAAGCACCGCGCGGACGATCGTCAGCGGCACCAACTGGTACACCGGAATCTCCTGGCCGTTTCCCTGCAAGTCGAAAAGCGCGTTCCCGGTGGCGTCGCGTTCACCGATCGTCGCGCGTGCCGGGTCCCAGTACTCGTGAACGTAGCCGGCAGTTCGACCGATACCGGCGTACATGGTCGGGAATCCATACGGATCATCGGCGACCGAGATCTCCACGATCGAAGCGCACGGGTTGCCCGCCGAGTACGTGCTCACCCTGTCCACCAGCGCGGACAGCTCGTCCTGGGTACGAATCAACACCGGAGAGTCGCCCGTTTCACGGTCGTAGATCGCTTTCAACGTAGCCACGGCGGCCGCTTTCCTCCCTTGAATGTCCGATGGTATCCATCGGTACCGTATACGGTGAGCGAATACCCTTCGGGCAGGAGAACACCGAGCAACGCCTCACACCCGAAATCAAGTTTACAGGGGACGTGGTTTATCACGATCGTGGCGTGCCGAATGCCGTTCGCACGCATGTGTGCGGCCAACTTCAGTTCGGCGTGGGAGGCAGTGTAGGGCCGACCGGGACGAGGCAGCGGAATCTCCCGCAGGAGGCGTGCTACTCCGTCCGCTTCCGGGTCGTCCCCGCTGACCACGGAACCTCCGGCATGACCTGGGGCGAACCACCGACCGTGTGTCTTTTGCCCCTTGCCGGGTTGGACAGGTGACGGGAGTCCGTCGCGTAGACGGTCGATGTGCTCCGGTGAACCAAGCTCCGACTCCCTTGGTTCTCCTACGGGGGGAGCAGGCCCTTCGGGGGCGGGAACGTCGGGCGTGGCTCCACTGAGCCCGCACCACTTGGCGTAATTCCGAACCAACTCGGCCGCGTGCGCGAGCCCCGAGACCTGCCCCTCAGGCTCCGTGATGCCCTCGACCACCCGGGTGAACAGCGCACACGTCTGCTCCACGTCCACCTGAAGCGTGCCGCTGCCCGCGAGCGCGACCAGGCTCCGCGCCTCGTCGGCGAGTTCGGCCGCATGATGGTGAACGGCTGCGGACTGGTCGATCTTGTCCAGCACCCGCCGAAGCGCGTCTCCCACCTCACCCAGTGACGCCACCCGTGCCCCCTGTCGCCGCCACCGCGATGCTCGCACGGCACCGACAGCAGTCGGCCCCGTCAAAGCGGGAGTACGACTCGGTCTCTCCCCGGATGACGGTCAGACGGCCGCTTTCCGCCGCATCGCGGCGAGTGCCGCCTGACTCGACGCGACCAGTTGTTCCAGGGAGCCCTGGTCGAAGATCAGTTCCAGCAGGCCGCCGGGGAAGGAGAACTCCGCCCCCTCCGGACCGAGCAGGTAGTCGATGCGGGTCTCCTCGTCGAAGCTGATCGTCATCGTGATGTAGGGCCGTGACGCGATGCTCATGTGCTCGTACCTTCCGCCGATCACCGGAACCTCCACCCCGCCGTCCGGACGTGGAGCGCGTGCGGGACACTTGTTGCGAGGACCCGACACACCCTCCCGAGGGTATTCCCGCATTCCCGACACAGGAACTCACCTATCGGGTGATTCGGAAGGTGATCGACATGGCTACCCCGACCGTGCGACGACTCCAGCTCGGCCACGAGCTGCGGTACCTGCGTGAGCGAGCGGGCGCGACGATCGACAACGTCGCCACGTTGCTGGAGCGCTCGACCAGCACGATCAGTCGGCTCGAACTGGGGCAGACCTCGCTGCGGCAGCGCGACCTGATGGGGCTGCTGGACTTCTACCGGGCCCGGATCCCGGGCTGCGAGGACACGTCGTGGCTGCTCGACCTGGCCAGGGGCAACCACCAGCGCGGCCGTTGGTCCGGCTACCGGTCGGTCTACGCCGAGCACTTCCGCATGGCGGTCGACCTGGAGCGGGACGCGTCGGCGATCCGGACCTACCAGACCGAACTGGTGTCGGGCCTGGTGCAGACGGAGTCCTACATGCGTTCCCTGTTCACGGAATCCATCGCCCGCGCCTTCGACCAGACCATCTCGGCGGCGATCTACGCCCGGCTCGAACGCCAGGAGCTGCTGGCCAAGCCGGACGCGCCGCAGCTCGGCTTCGTCTTCTCCGAGTCGGCGATCCGCCGCGTGGTCGGCAACCGGGACGTGATGGCCGGCCAGCTCGACCGGCTGGTGGAACTGGCCCAGCTACCCGACATCCAGCTCCAGGTGCTGCCGTTCCAGGCCCGGATGCCCGTCGCGCCCAGCTACAACTTCACGTCCTACCGCGTGCTCACGCCGGGACGGGCCGGCCCGCTGGAGTTCGTCTACATCGAGGAGCACACGGACGGGCACTACCTCGACGACCGGGAAACGGTGGATGATTACGGCACGTTGTGGAACCGCCTCGTCGGAGCTGCTCTCGACCCGGTCGAATCACTCGACCTGCTGCGGCACGTCGCCGACGAATACCGCACCCCCAGGGAGTGATCAGCGATGACGTTCAAGGGATGGCGGAAGTCCAGCCGCAGCACCGGTCACCCGAACAACTGCGTGGAGATCGCCACCGCACCCGGCCTGCACGGCGTCCGGGACAGCAAGAACCCCGACGGGGCCGTACTCGCCTTCCCCGCCAACACCTTCGCCACGTTCCTGCACAGCCTGCGCCGGAACTGAGTCAGCGCCGGTCCAGGTCCGCACAGCTGTGCTCGTCGGGCAGCAACGGCCGGAAGGACACGGCGAAGGTCTTGCCGGCACTGGTCCACCGGGAATCTTCCTGCCGGATGTCCTGCGCGAGCCGAAGCACCGCCGTGAGCTCGTCGCCCTTCACGACCGTGCACGTCCCGTTCCCGGTCGGGGCTCCCAGTTCAAGCGGGAACAACGGCCACGGCTGGGCACCGCCGTCCGCGACCCCACCGGTGGCCAGCACGGCCAGTTCGGTCGGCCGGTACTCGGACGTGGACTCCGGTGGCCGGGGGAGCGACCGCGCGAATTCCAGCGCCTGGCCACGCTCCCCGTTGCCGCCCGCCTCCGGCGCGGTGATCCGCGTGGTCTGCACACCGCTCGGGGTGCCGAGCGCGATCAGCAGGAGGGACGCGTCGGTCTGGCCCTCGTACGTGTGCTCACGGGCGCGGTCCAGCCCCGCGGAGTAGGCGGCCTGGACGAGCGCGCGGTAGTCCTCCGCGGAGAACTTGTACTCACGGGCGGAACGCAGCGCGCCGGCCCCCTCGCCGGGAACGACGACGCGCCCACCCCCGTACAGCGAGAACCGCGGCAGCGGCCCACGTTCCCAGGGACGGAGACCGCTGTGCAGCTCGTCCACCCGCAGCACGAGGGTCTTGTCGTCGGACGGCAACGAATCCGGACCCGCCGTGCAGGCCGCCAGGACGAACAGCAGCCCGACGGCCGGTAAGGCGCGCATTCGCGTGACGCGATCGGTACGCAGGACCACTCCCGTATGATGGGGCGCGTGGCCCGCGGCTACCCCCGGGCCACGCCCACGTGGTCAGGACACGGTCAAGTGGTCAGGACACGGTCAGGTTGTACGTGCCGGTCCCCGCCTTGTTGACCAGGATGACGCCGTAGCAGCCGCCCTGAGGGGTGAACCGCACCGACTCGGGCTGGTTCGGCCCGTTGCCGGTCGACTCGGCGAGCGCCGCCGACCTCCCGAGCACCGCCGTGGCCGGGTTGGCCGGGTCCGAGTCCATCAGGAACAGTTCGGCGTCCTGGCTCGGGTCCGAGGGAGCGACGGTGATGGTGACCTCACCACCACCGGAACCCGGGCAGTAGTCCCAGACCGCGACGATGTCGTCCAGTCCGGCCATGGTCTGGCCCACCGGGCCGACCAGCAGCCGTCCCGTGGCGGCCAGTTCGATGCGGTAGTCACCGGTCCCCGTCGAACTCGACGGTCGGCTGACCACCGGGTAGAAGTCCCCGGTGCCCTTGAGCGCCGAGTCGACGGCGATGAAGTCCACCGTGGTCCCCGGCAGCACGCTGCTCGCCAGCAACTGCTGCTGCGCCGCGTCGTCGTAGAGCCGCAGGTCGTAGTCCGCGCTCGCCGGCGGGCGCAGCGCCACCGCGGACCAGAAGGCGAACGTGGTGTCGAAGCGGTAGTTGTGCGGCGGGTCCGGGGTCGGGCGGGTCAGCGCGGTGCCGTCACCGAGCTGGAAGCGGAACCCGTAGTCGATCGTGTTCTGGAACAGCGCGCCGGCCGGACCGGAGCCGACGTCGTGCCCCTCCTGGCCGCGGTGGGTCCAGAACTCCCTGAAGTTGTTGGACTTCCGGTCGAGCAACGTGTCCCAGATCGCGCCCTGCGCCGACTCCTGCCAGTCGTCCCAGTAGCGCTCGCCGCGCGGGTCCATCAGGTCCCACAGCGATCCGGTGACCCGGCCTTCGGTGTCGTCCCCGGTGTTGTAGGCGGCGGTGTCCTCGACGTGCCAGCCCCGGTACTCGTCCCGGTTGTAGATCGCCATCGGGTAGAAGTTCGCGAACCCCTCCGTCCAGGCGCACCCCTGCGAGCTCCGGGTGTCCATCTGGTGCGGCGAGCAGTTCGGGGCGTCCGGGTAGGAGTCCTCGTAGACGTCGTCCATGACCGCGTGCCCGTACTCGTGGACGGTGTCGGTGCGGTCGTCGGGGGCCGCCGGCTCCAGCCGCACGGTGTTGTCCGCGAGGGTGTAGCGGCTGTTGTCGTTGTCGTCGTCGTCCGGGTACACGATCTCCATCCGGCGGCAGTCGCCGGTGTCGCGGGCGTCCCAGCACTCGCCGGGCGTCCACTCCTGGGCGTCGTTCGCCAGGTCGAAGGCGTGCAGCACGCGGTGCAGCGTCTGGTCCGTCGGGCCGAGCCGGCCGAAGTCCACCGTCCGGCCGTCACCGATGTTGTCGCGCTGCGAGGACCGGAATTCGTAGGTGATCCGGGCGAAGCCGAAATCGCGGGCGATCCGCCACAGGCCGTTCTCGGCGAGGACCTTCACGTAGACGTCCTGCCCGCCGCTGATGTCGTCGTTGTCGAAGCACAGGCGGAATGCGCCCCGCGCGTCGGTCAGGGCCGTGTCGAGCAGGTCGTCGCCGCCGAACGTGTCGTCGTCCCAGGCCTGCACCTGGATGTTGGGCGACGGGTGTCCGGTGGCGGCCGGGAATTCGTAACCGACCGTCCCGGTGACGCACGACAAGGCTTCCGTCGTCGGCTCGGTCGGCGGTGGGTCGTCATTGTGCGGTTGCGGAAGATCGTCCGACGGAACCGCCTGGAAATCGAGGTGCGGTGCGGACGGCGTGAGCGTCAACTGGTCGGGCAGCGCGCTCAACTCGGTCGAGTTGCGTTTCGCGTCCAAGCCGAGGTACGAGTTCTCGGCGGTGTCCCCGACGGTCAGGAGCAGCATGTTCTCGTCGTCGTCGACCGGCGTGTCCGACGGTCCGACAACCCGGGCCCGCAGCGACGTGGCGGCGGCCGTGACACCGCGCACCGATCCGCGGTAGCCGAACGTTTCACCGGCCTTGACGTCCACCGACCGCCAGGCGCGCTGGACACCACCACCGTCCTCGGGCAGCAGCGGCCCGAGCCGGTCGACGCGCGAGTCGGCGGGCGCTTCGGCCCAGCCGAGCGCGAGCGGAAGATCGACCTCGATCCGCGCGCCACGCAGGTCGACGGCTGTTTTCACCTCCACGGACAAGCTCGCGGTCTCGCCGACCGCGGGTGCCCGGTCCAGGCGCGCGACCACCTCCACACAACTGGACCAGTCCTGCGCCGCGGCGCAGGTTTCGCCTTGGCCGGCACCGGACGCGGGACCGGCCTGTGCCGCCGGCAACCCCACGAACGGCACGAGCATGATCAACGACGCCGATGCGGCGGACAATGTTCTGCGGACAGATCTCGACAAGCGATACACGATGCCCTCCCGATATCGTGAATCGGCTGTGCGCGGACGGCAAGAATTGCCGGCTCGATCAGTACGCGATGCGCGACGAATTATTCTGCGCTTGATCACCGGAAGCCGGACAAACCGGCCGGTCGTCACCCACCCCCCGTGCACGACAACGTGACGGAGCCTAGTGACGCATTTCATCCGCCGCAAGAGGTTTCGGCCGGTTCGGACATTCGGAGAACATGCCACACCCGGTGGAATCGAAAGGAGGGGTGACCCGACCCCTCCCTCCGTTCAAGCTCATACCCGCGCGGGTTCCTTTTCCGCTTCCACCGGCACTTCCTCGTGGATCGCCATCCGCTGCTGGATCCGGCGCAACGGTCCGGGAGCCCACCAGACGGCATCGCCGAGCAGCTTCAACACCGCCGGCACCAACAGCATCCGGACCACGGTGGCGTCCAGCGCCAGCGCCAGGATCATCCCCACACCGACGAACCGCATCATCGTGACCTGGGAGAACGCGAACGCCCCGGTCACCACGATCAGCAGCAGCGCCGCCGCCGTGATCACCCGCCCGGTCTTCGCCAGCCCGGTCGTCACCGCCTCCTCGGTCGACGCGCCACGTCCGCGCGCCTCCACCATGCGGGACAACAGGAACACCTCGTAGTCCGTCGACAGCCCGAACACCATGGCCGCCATCAGCACCACGATCCCGGACTCCAGCGGCGCGGGCGTCACGCCCAGCAGCGACGCCCCGTGACCCTCCTGGAACACCCACACCAGCACACCGAACGTCGCCGACAACGACAACGCGCTGACCACGACAGCCTTGATGGGCAACAGGATCGAGCCGAACGCCAGGAACATCAGCACGAACGTCGCACCGACCAGCAGCAGCACCATCCACGGCAGCTTGTCCTTGATGGCGTCCAGGCTGTCCGACACCACCGCCGTGCTACCGCCGACCAGCACCTCCGCCGACGCACCCGGCGCGGCCAGCGCCCGCACGTCCTTCATCGCCTGCTTCGACTCGTCCGAAAGCTGGTCGTGCTCCAGCCCGGCGTTGAGCAGCCACACCCCGTTCTTCGGCTCGGCACCCACCCGCACCTCGCCGACGCCCGGCACGTCACCGACCTTCGCGATGAACGCCTGCATGTCGGCCGGCGCCGGGTCGCCCGACACCACGACCTTCAGCCCACCGGACGCCAGCGCGCCGAAATCGCGGTTGATCGTCTCGGCGGCGACCCGCGACGCGTTGCCCTCCGGCAGCACCTTCTCGCTGACCTCGCCGAACTTCACGTCCAGGAACGGCGCGCCCAACGCCACCAGCACCGCCACGATCGGCAGCGCGAACAGCAACGGCCGCTTCATCACGGTGCCGCCGAGCCGCCGCCAACCGCGTTCGGACGGCGTCTTCCCCTTGCGCCACGGCATGGACAGCTTGTCGACGCGGTGCCCGAGGATGCCGAGCAGCGCGGGCAGCAGCGTCAGCGACACCAGTGCGGCGATCGCGACCGCCGACATGCCGCCGTAGCTGAGGGACTTGAGGAACCCGTGCGGGAACAGCAGAAGCCCGGACAGCGCGATCACCAGCAGCGTCGCCGAGAACATCACGGTGCGGCCGGCGGACATGACGGTCCGCTTCACCGCCTCCTCGGTGCTGCGGCCGGCGGCGAGTTCTTCGCGGAACCGGCCGACTATGAACAGGCCGTAGTCGATCGCCATGCCCAGGCCGAGCAGGCTGGCCACGTTGACCGCGAACGAGTTCACCTCGGTACCCAGCGAAATCGCGTGCAGCACGCCCAACGAGCCCATGATCGCCAGGCCGCCGACCGCGACCGGCAGCGACGCCGCGACCAGGCCGCCGAAGATGATCACCAGCAGTACCAGCACGATCGGCAGCGAGATGGCTTCGGCCTTGGTCAGGTCCGACGCCGACATGTCGTTGATGGCCTTCTGCATCGGCACGAGGCCGCCGACCTGCTGGGTGATGCCGTCGACCTTGAGCTGGTCGGAGATCTCCCCGAACTGCTTGACGTGCGTGTTGGAGTCCGTGCCGCGCAACGTGATCGCGACCAGCGACTTGCCCGCCTCGGGCGACGGGATCGGGTCCTGCACCCGCAGGACGGCGTCCGACGGCAGCCCGGACAGCTGCTGCGAGATCTTCTTGAGGTGCCCCGCGTCGACCGTGTCGTAGATGACGACGACGTCACCGCCCTGCCGGCCGAACGCGTCTTGCGCGACCTTGTTGGCCCGCGCCGACTCGCTGGAGGGTGCGTCGTAGCCGCCCTGGCTGAGCTTGTCGAAGACGCCGAGCCCCCACACGCCGCCCGCCACCGCCAGCACCACCGTCGCGATCAACACCACCCAGCGGCGGCGGTACGCCAGCGATCCCCAGTTCGCGAACACGCGTCCTCCCAGGCAGATGCGTTACGGTGGCGTGAATGGCGTCAACTCTGTTAACACCGTTCACTGAAGTCTGCGCCGAACGTACCTGCGGTGAACACCGTTTACAACCCGAAGGGGTGACATATGACCGAGGCCACCCGCCGAGAACGGCTACGGGCCGAGACGGAGCGTGACATCCGTCGAGCGGCGCGTGCCCTTTTGGTGGACAGCGGCCAGGACGCGGTCACCCTGCGGGCCATCGCGCGTGAGCTCGGCATCACCGCACCCGCGCTCTACCGGTACTACGACTCGCGCGAAGACCTGCTGCACCAGCTCGCCGACGACATCTGCACCGACCTCGCGCTGGAGCTCGACGCGGGCATGGCACGCGTCCCGGCCGACGACGTGACGGCCCAGGTGTACGCGGTGTGCCGGGGTTTCCGCCGTTGGGCGCTGGCCCACCCACGGGAGTTCGCGCTGGTGTTCGCGTCCACCGAGACGACGCTCGGCGTGTGCGGCCCGGACGACCGCCGCCAGGTCGGCGACCAGTTCGGGCGGGTGTTCCTGGAGGTCGCCGGGCGGCTCGTCGCCGGCCACCCACTGGCGCACGAGCACCCCGACGACGTGCCGCCGGGTCTGCACGCGGACCTGGCGACGTTCCAGGAGGTGCTGATCTCCACCGTGAACCAGCGCGGTGTCGTCGTGGACGCCGACCTGCTCGACCTGCGCGCGGTCTACCACATCACCCAGTCGTGGGTGCGGATCTACGGCCACGTCGCGCTGGAGGTGTTCGGCCGCTTCCCGTTCGCCATCGCCAACCCGGAGCCGATGTTCGACTCGATGCTCGCCCAGATCCTCGGCGAGATGGGCTTCCCGGACCGGTAGCGGTCAGCCTCCGGGATCACCTCAGGCGCAACGAGAGCAGGCACCCGCCCCGGCGCTGGTCGGTGTCGATGCCGATGGTGACCGGCGCTCCCGGCGTGACCGTGCGCCATTGCCCCTGGGGAAGGTTGAATATGCATTGTGTGGTGTCGCGAGTGCCCCAGAACTGCACGTCGAGCGAAACATCCGATCGTCCGGAAATAGCGAAGGTGAGGTAGCAGCCGCCCCGGCGATGATCGGTGTCCACGCCCACGGCGGGGCCGAAAGCGGGATTCGGCGTCACCGGGAAAACGTGCACCCCGAGGTTGCCGCACTGGGTCGCGTCGGAGTCCGGCGCGGCTTCCCAGGTGTAGGTCAGTCTCAACCCGTCCAGTTCGCCGACGAAGTCACGGATACCGAAGGCGAGCTGACAGCCGCCCCTTCTCCGGTCGGTGTCCAATTCGATCGTGCTGGTCCACGACGCTGCCTGGACCCACTGCTGACGTGCGCCGATGCACTGCGCGGGGTCGGCGTCCGGGGTGAACGAGATACCCAGTTCAGCCGTCGTCGGCTCCGTCTCCGCCGTTGCGGCGGGTGGTACTGCGACTCCCAGCCCGAAGACCAATGCCAGGATGCCGCCGGTCAATCCGCGTCGCATTTTCATGCTTCCCTTCCCGACCTGTGCACTTTTTCCGGCGCGCGAGAATACGGCCGGTTTCGCCGTTGCCGGATGCGGGAGAAAATTCCGCACAAACCAGGCTGACGTGCCTGCCGACGGGACGCAACCCGCCCGTCGGCCGTCTCAACCGGTTTCTTCGGCTGTCCGAAGTCGCTTTCGCGGTCGCCTGGAAAAGTGGAAATTCTCGGTATTACCGGCTTCACCGACCGGTCGCGGTGATCAGCGAACCCCGGCCGTCCAGATCGGTCCAGACGCCGCCGGACCACTGCGACACCGTGCCGTCCGGGCCCGCCCGGTAGACCCGGTCCGGGGCCACGGCGACGTTCGTGCCGGCGTCGCCGATCGGCTGCCACGCGTCGGGTTTTCCCTGGTAGGCGTGCAGGACACCGGCCTGGTCGACCAGGAACAGGCCCGCGCCGCCCGCGTGGACCGACTTCGCCGGGCCACCGATGCGCGACCAGGACGCGTCCGCCGGGTTCCACTCGTGGACCGCCGAGCGGTCTGCCGTCAGCCGGTAGAGGGTCTCCCGTCCGACGACGATCCGGTCCTCGGGGTCGACGGTGTCGGTGAGCCACGTCCAGTTTCCCGGCGTGCCCTCGTAGCGGAACAGCTTGTGGCCGGTGGGATCCGTGGCGTACAGGCCGGACTGGCCGGCGTGGATGTGCCGGGCGGGACCGCCGATCAGCAGCCACGATCCGGACTGCGCCACCCATGCCCACACGGCGGCGCGGTCCGGGGCCAGCCGGTAGAGGTGGTCGCGGCCGACGGCGAGTTCGGCGGGGCGTTCGCCGATGTAGGACCAGTTGCCCGGTGCCCGGTAGTGCGCGATGTGGCCGACGCCGGGCGCGACGGCGAACAGTCCCGCGCCGCCGCCGTGGACTTCCGCCGCCGGGCCGCCGATCTCCGTCCACCGGCCGGATTTCGGGTCCCAGGAGTTGACCGCGTCGCCGGACGGTGTGACGGCGACCAGGGCTTCGGTCACCTGGGCGGGCTCGGGGGCGGACGTGCCGCTCTTGGTCGACGCCTGGGGTTGGACGGTGTGTGCCACGACGAGTGTCGCGGTCACGGCGACGACGACCGCGACCGCCGCGACGGCGGCGTGCGACAGCCAGCGCGACCGCCGGGCCGGGGCTTCGATCGACGGCTCCGGTGATGGCATCGGCGGCGCGGCCGGGGAAGACGCGGATTCGGTCACCGGCAAGGATTCCGGTAGCTCCGGGGCGAGGTCGGGCGGGGACTCGGGTACGGCGGCGGCCGTCGCGCGCTGGTGCAGCGATCGGGCGTGGGCAAGGAGCGCGGTCCGTCCCGCCTGGTCCGGGACGCGGTCGCGCACCACCTGTTCCAGCAGGTGCAGCGGAACGACCTGCGCGCCCGACCGGTACAGGCTCCACGCCGTGCGCCCGCCCATGTACCGCACGGCGAGCCGGCGCACCGTCTGGTCCTTGGTCACCTGGCGCAGGAACACCGCCAGCTCGTTGGCCTCGGCAGTCGCGCCCTTCAGGCCGCCCAGCGGTCGACCGGGCCCCCGCGAATTGTCCACCGGTTCCTACTCCTGTCCGCGGACAACCCGTTGGCCGTCCGCTTCAGCGCCCCCACCTGTGGTTTCGATGTCCGCCGGTGGCAGTTCGGTTCCGGCCGGACCCACGATGGCGGCGTCATCCACCGTTCGACCGGAAGGACAGGGCCATGAGGGGGAATGGACCGGGGGAGTTCGTCGCACCCGACGTGATCGGGGGCCGGTTCGCCGGCTGGGAGAGCGGCGACGTGGACCCCGGGCAGGTGTACGTGCCGGCGACGGTGACCGACACGGACGTCGAGTTCGAGTTGCGGCGCACCGCGGACGGCCGGCTGGCGCTCCCGGTCTACTCGACGCTGGAGGACCTGAAGCACTTCTGCGGGCCGGAACAGCCGTGGGTCGGCATCGCCGTCGACCGGGTCGACGAGTGCGTCGGGCTGTGCGGCGCGGACGTGGTGGTGTGGGACGCGCGGATGCCGGTGGCGTCGTGAGCGGCTTCCACGCGGACATCGCCGCGCTGGCCGGCGTTTCGGGACTGCTCAGGACGGCATCGTCCACAGTGGAGGGTGTGCCGACCGCGCCGCCGCCACCGCGGGCGGGTGCCTGCACGGACGTGGTGAACGCGGGCCTGGCCGCGCTGTGCCACAACGCCGCCACGATCGTCACCGGGTTCCGGGCCGCCGGCGACACGACGGACGCCACGGCCCGCGAGTACCGGGCGTCCGACCGGCCCGAGACGTTCCAAGGGAGGCCGTGATGCCACTCGACATCGAGGTCCAGGGCGACCCGGCGAGCCTGCGCGCCTCCGCAGCGTGGCTCCGTCGGCTGTCCGAGGCCACGCACGACGCGGGCACGTCGGCACGCGGCGCGGTCAGCGCGTCCGAATCGGCGTGGACCGGCACGGCGGGCGACGCGTTCCGCGCCCGGATCGGCACCGCCGTAACCGAGACGGACGGCATGTCCAGGAACAACGCCGACGCCGCAACGGCTCTGGAGCGACACGCGGACGACCTGGACACCGTGAAGGCACGGATGAACCAGGCCAAGGGCATCGCGCTCACCGCCGGGCTGAAGGCCGACGACAAGCGGATCTGCGAACCGGTCGGCCCGCCGCCGGCGGTGAAGAACCTGCCGACGGACCGGCCGCCCACCGAAGCCGAGGCCCGGGAGTTCAGCGCGGCGCAGTCGGCGATGGACGACTGGAACGCCCAGAAGAAGGCGTTCGACGAGTGCGTCCGCACCGTCGCGGAGGCGGACCGGCTGGAGAAGGACTCGCAGTCGGCGTTGGGGGGCTTCTTCTCCGGTTTGGCGGACGTGGCGACGCACCCGGCGGCGCTGTTGTCGCTGGATGCGGTGGCGAGCGCGACCGGGGCGCACATCGCGGCCCGGGTCCCGTGGCTGCGGGAGGCGGCCGACCAGTACACGCACGCCGCGTCCGCGGCTCGGGGCATGGCAGCCCGGGTCACGGCCGCCGGCGGTGACCGGGTGCCGGCCTGGGACTTCGTCCGGCAGGCCGCCCTGGCGGAGCGGGAGAAGGCGAAGCTGACGGCGGAGGCGACGCGGCTGGTGGGGCGGTACGGGTACCCGGCGACGTTCATGCAGAACGTGCGGAGCCTGACGGCGATGACCGTCGGCAACCCGAACGTGCCCGGTCTCAGCCGGGGCGCGACCGTGCTGCGGAGCGTGCCGGTGGTGGGCGTCGGGCTGACGGCGGCGGGCGTCATCATCGACGTGATCAAGAAGCCGACCTGGGAGAACGCGGTCATCAGCACCACGGCGGGCGGGGCGAGCCTGCTCGCGTCCACCGCGGTGGGTGCGGCTTTCGCGCCGTTGATGCTGACCGGACCGGCGGTGCTCGTGCCGGTGGGGCTGGGCATCGCGACCGGGGTGGTCGTGAACTGGGCGGTGAAGAAGTACGGCGACGACGCGATCAACCTGGCCAAGGATGCGGGTGGCGAGATCAAGGACGTCGCCAAGGACGTCGGGAAGGGCGCGAAGAACGCGGGCAAGGGCATCGTGAAGGGCGTGAAGAGCCTGTTCTGACGGCTGCGGGCCGCCCACGGACCGCCCATCCGCCGACTCCCGCGCAGGCTCACGCAAGAGTCCCCGCCAGGGGGTCCCCCTGCTTTCATTCCACCACAGGGGTACGACAATTCCGGCGGCCGACGCTGAGACCCGGGAGGCCAGAAGCCCATCGGATCTCAGCTTCGGCGGATCTCAGCTCAGCCGGATCTCAGTACCGCCGGGTCACAGGACCACGTTCACCAGCCGGCCCGGCACCACGATGACCTTGCGCGGCTCACCGCTCAGCAGCTCGGCGACCTTCGGGTCGGCCAACGCCGCCGCCTTCACCTCGTCCTGCGACGCCGAAGCAGCCACCACGACGCGGGCCTTCACCTTGCCGTTGACCTGGATCGGGTACTCGACCGTGTCCTCCACCAGGAACCGCTCGTCCGCCACCGGGAACGGCCCGTGCGCCAACGACTCCGCGTTGCCCAGCTTCGCCCACAGCTCCTCCGCCACGTGCGGGCACAGCGGAGCCAGCAGCAGCACCAGCGGCTCGGCCAGCGCGCGGGGCGCACCACCCGGGTAGTGCTTGGTGACGAAGTTGTTCAGCTCGATCAGCTTCGCGCCCGCCGTGTTGTACCGCAGGTGCCCGTAGTCGTCGTGCACGCCCGCGATCGTCTTGTGCAGCAGCCGCAACGCTTCCTCGGTCGGCTCCTCGTCGACGACCCGCAGCCCGCCGGTCTCCTCGTCCACCAGGTTGCGCCACAGCCGCTGCAAGAACCGTTGCGCGCCAACGACATCCTTCGTCGCCCACGGCCGCGACACGTCCATCGGACCCATCGACATCTCGTACAGCCGGAACGTGTCCGCGCCGTACTTGTCGCACATCTCGTCCGGCGTGACGACGTTCTTCAGGCTCTTGCCCATCTTGCCGTACTCGCGCTTGACCTCTTCACCCTCGAAGAAGTACTTGCCGTCGCGCTCCACGACCTGCTCGGCCGGCACCGGAGTCCCGCGACCGTCCCGGTACGCGTACGCCTCGATGTACCCCTGGTTGAACAGTCGCCGGTACGGCTCGTCGCCGGACACGTGGCCCAGGTCGAACAGCACCTTCTGCCAGAACCGCGAGTACATCAGGTGCAGCACCGCGTGTTCCACGCCGCCGATGTACAGGTCGACGCCACCCGGGTCGTCCGGCCCGTGCTCGTCGGTGCGTGGCCCCAGCCAGTAGCGCTCGTTCTCCGCGTTGACGAACCGCTCGGTCTCCGTCGGGTCCACGTACCGCAGCTGGTACCAGCACGAACCGGCCCAGTTCGGCATGGTGTTGGTCTCGCGGCGGTACTTCTTCCTGCCCTCGCCCAGGTCCAGCTCGACCTCGACCCACTCCCCGGCCCGGGACAGCGGCGGCGACGGCTCGGAGTTCGCGTCCTCCGCGTCGAAGGTGCGCGGCGAGTAGTCGTCCACGTCGGGCAGCTCGATCGGCAGCATCGACTCGGGCACCGCGATCGGCGTGCCGTCCTCGTCGTACACGATGGGGAACGGCTCACCCCAGTACCGCTGCCGGGAGAACAGCCAGTCGCGCAGCTTGAACTGGACGGTGCCCTCGCCCCGGTCGTGCTCCTCCAGCCAGTCGATGATCTTCTTCTTGGCGTCGTCGACGTCCAACCCGTCCAGGCTGATCCCGTTTTCCTGGCGCGAATTGATCGCCGGCCCGACCCCGGTGTACGCCTCGCCGTCGAAACCCTCCGCCGGCTGCACGGTCCGGATGATCGGCAGGTCGAACGCCGTCGCGAAGTCCCAGTCCCGCTGGTCCTGGCCGGGCACCGCCATGATCGCGCCGGTGCCGTAGCCCATCAGCACGTAGTCGGCGATGTAGACCGGGATCTCCGCGCCGTTGACCGGGTTCACCGCGTGCGCCCCGGTGAAGACGCCGGTCTTCTCCTTGTTCTCCTGCCGGTCCAGCTCGGACTTGCGGGACACCGCGCGCCGGTACTCGGCGATCGCCTCGGCCTGCTCGGGCACGGCGATCACGTCCACCAGCGGGTGTTCCGGCGCCAGCACCATGTATGTCGCACCGAACAACGTGTCCGGCCGCGTCGTGAAGACCTCGATCTCGTGCGAACCCACCGCGAACCGGACCCGCGCGCCGTGCGAGCGCCCGATCCAGTTGCGCTGCATGGACTTGACCTTCTCGGGCCAGTCCAGCCGGTCCAGATCGTCGATCAGCCGGTCGGAGTACGCGGTGATCCGCATCATCCACTGCCGCAGCGACCGCCGGAACACCGGGAAGTTGCCGCGCTCGCTGCGGCCGTCGGCGGTGACCTCCTCGTTGGCCAGCACCGTCCCCAGCCCCGGGCACCAGTTCACCGGGGCCTCGGACAGGTAGGCCAGCCGGTAGCCGCCCAGCACCTTCTGCTGCTCGGCGCGGGTCAGCTCGCACCAGCCCCGGCCGTCCGGGGTGCGCCGCTTGTCCTGCGCGAACTCGGCTTCCAACTCGGCGATCGGACGCGCCCTGCCGGCCCGCTCGTCGTACCAGGAGTTGAAGATCTGTAGGAAGATCCACTGCGTCCACCGGTAGTAGCCGGGGTCGATGGTGGAGATCCGGCGGCGCTCGTCGTGGCCCAGGCCGACCCGGCGGATCTGCCGCAGGTAGGTCTGGATGTTGTCCTCGGTGGTCTTGCGCGGGTGCTGCCCGGTCTGCACGGCGTACTGCTCGGCGGGCAGGCCGAACGCGTCGAAGCCCATCGTGTGCAGCACGTTGCGGCCGGTCATCCGGTGGTACCGGGCGAACACGTCGGTGCCGATGAAGCCCAGCGGGTGCCCCACGTGCAGGCCCGCGCCCGACGGGTACGGGAACATGTCCTGCACGAACAGCTTGTCCGCCGGCACGTCACCCTTGAGCGGCCCGACCGGGTTCGGCGCGTGGAAGGTGCCGCGCTCCTCCCACTCCTGTTGCCACCGCTTCTCGATGGCGCCCGCCAGGTGGGCGGTGTAGCGGAAGGCGGGCGTCGCGTCCGCCGCGTCGGTGCTCATCTGGGTTTCCCTTCGGTTGCCGGCCCCTGACATGACGAAACCCCCCAGCCCGTGACGGGCATGAGGGGTTGCCGCGCTGACCCTCGGGGGTCCGCGCGGCTAGATAAGGAGCAGGCGGGCCGTGCTCATGGCATCCACGGTATCAGCGGAGCGCAAGCACGATGAACTGGGTGACCTGCGAGCCGGAGAAGTTGTCGTCCGAGACCAGGATCAGCGTGCCGTTCGGGCCCCACGCCATGCCCTCGACGTTGTCGACCCGGCTCAACGGGAAGTCGGCCAGGTCGGCGAGCAGGCGCTTGCGCATCGGCTTGGCACCGGTCAGCGGCTTGCCGTCGACGTTCGTCGCGCCGTGCGTGGACGCCTCGAACAGCCGCACCTTGTTGCCGACGCCGGGGACGAAGGAACGTTCCAGCACCAGCAGCTTGTCCCGGTGCGGCAGGATCGCCGTGACCCCGCTGCCGCCGCCGGGCGCGAACACCGGTTCCTGCTGGTAGGCGTACTGGGCCTGGATGCGATCGGCGGTCTGCACCGTCATCCGGGACACCGCGCCACGCTTCTCGTCGGCCGGCGGCCCGTCCTGGAGCAACGGCCCCTCCACGGCGGAAATCACCCGACCGTGGGACAGCGCGAGCCCTTCCAGCGCCTCGTTGCGACGCGGACCCGACTCGGGCCGCATCTTGAGGTTGTCGGCGAGCCGGTACTCCCGGACGAACGAGCCGTCCCGCGCGGCCTCGCGAATCGACGGGTCGATCAGCGTCGCCGCCCGATCACCCTCCTGCGACCACACGTAGCGACCGGTGCGCGGGTCGACCCGGATGTCCTCGGGATCGACGGTCCCCGCCGGGTACTGGACGCCGTCGGCGTTGCGCAGCGCGTGCACCGAGGTGAACGTCGGCACGCCCTTCGCCGAGATCTTCGCCGTGTAGAAGCGGGCGGCGGCGCGGTCGTCGCTGATCAGGACGTACTCGCCGGTCCACGGGTCGCGGTCGAGGCCGGACAGCCCGCCGACCTTCGTGCCCTCGAACGTGAACCCGGCGGGTAGGACGTGCTCGGCCACGAACCGGACCTTCGGCGCGGCCTCGGCGTGGGCCGGGACGAGCGTCAGGAGCAGGGCGGGGACGAGCACGGTCCTCAGCTTCATGCGGTCAGCAGAACAGACGAACCTGGCCGGCCGGTGGCCGTCAGGTTGCGGTCAGCGCACGGCCAGCGCGATGAACCGGGTGAACTCCTCGGCCGCGAAGTTGTCGTCGCTGACCAGCACCAGGGTGCGTTCGCCGGTCGGCAGGCGCGGGCCCCAGGCGAGGCCCTCGACGTTGTCGATCACCGGCAGCGGGAAGTCGGACAGGTCCGCCACCAGCTTCTTGGACACCGGTTTGGCGTTCGAGGACTTGAGGCTCGACACGTCCTTGACGTCCGTAGCGCCCCACAGGTCGATCTCGAAAACGCGCACCTTGTAGTCCGATCCGGGGACCCAGCTGCGCTCCACGGTCAGGTAGCGACCGGGCCGCAACGGGTCGGCGAGGATCGCCGGGACGCCCGTGTCCGGTCCCCACGGGCCGGGCTCCGGCGCGGCGAACAGCGGTTCGAGCGGGTAGACGTGCTGGGAGAGGACGTGGCCGAAGCGGGTCTGCACGGTGATCCGGGCCAGGGAGCCGTGGTCGACCGTGGACTCCTCGCCGTCCTCCAGCAGCGGCCCTTCGACCACGCTGGTCAGCAGCGCGCCGGCCGCGCTGAACGTGATGGCCTCCAGCGCGCGGTTGCCACGCGGACCGGCGTCCGGGGTGATCCGGTAGTTGTCCGGCAGCGGCAGGCTGCCCCGATCCGCGCCCGAACGGGTGGAGCGCTGGATGGACGGCTGGATCGGCGTGGCGGCCCGGTTGCCTTCCTGCGGCCAGAAGTAGTCGCCGGTCAGCGGGTCGAGCCGGACGTCCTCGGGGTCGACCGCGTTGGCCGGGAAGGACGTGCCGTCCGCGCGGCGCAGGGTGGTGGTGCCGGTGATCTTCGGGTCGTGGACACCGGCCGCGTCGACGCCGAGCGAGGCCGTGTAGACCCGGACCGGGTTGATGTTCGAGCGGTCGTCGCTGATCAGGACGTAGTCGCCGGTCCACGGGTCGCGGTCGATACCGGACAGGCCACCGACCGTCGTGCCCTCGAACTGGAGCTTGTGGGGCAGGGTGGCCTGGCCCAGGAACCGGGCCTGGGACGTGGCGGTCGACTCGGCAGGCGACGCGACGGCGGTCGCCGGGACGGTGGCGGCGGTCGCCACCACGGCCAGGGCGACCAGACAAGATCGAAACCTCATTGTGCCGAGCCTGCCGCTACCGGCGACCCGGGGGAATCGCGCCTTCGGGTGACCACGTTCGGCGGACCTGGTTCGACCTTGATCGAAGGGCGCGCTTACCCTCGACGGTGTGAACATCGTGCTGTTGGTGGTGCTGGGGCTGGTCGGCGTCGCGTTCGGGACGATCGGCGTCCTGGGATTGCGCGGCCGACTCCACCGGAACCGGTTCTTCGGGGTGCGGACGAAGGCCACGCTGCGTGACGACGAGACGTTCGCGCTGGCCAACCGGATCGCCGGCGTGCCGACCCTGGTGGCGGGCGCGATCGCCCTGGTGGCGGCGGCGGCCGTGGCCATGAACCCGACGACGGCACTGGTGGTCGGCCTGATCGGCCTGGTCGGCGCACTGCTCATCGCCTCGGCAGGCGGCGTGCTCGGCCACCGCGCGGCCGAAGCCCTCCCCGAGACCGCTTCCGCCGGCTGCGGCGGCTGTGCGTGCGCGGGCGCGTGCGGCGTCCTCCAGCGCGCCTGACCGAAGCCCACGCGGGCTAGTTGCGCCGGACGTCCACCGGGAACGTGGCCAGCAGCGCGGTGGGCATCCCCTGCCGCCGCAACACCCGCCCCCAAAGATCCACATTAGGCGGCGTCAACACGTCATCAGGCAGCCCAGGCACCACGATCCAGTCACCGCGCTCGATCTCGCCCCCCAACTGCCCCTCACCCCACCCCGCATACCCGGCGAACACCCGCAACCCCCGCACCTTCGGCATCAACACATCCGGATCCGAGTCCAGGTCGATCAACGCCACCGGCCCGTGCACGCTCACCAGCCCCTCGATCCCGTTGTGATCCTCGCCCGTGCGCAACGCGGCCAGGCACAACGCGGTCTTCTGGTGGACCGGCCCGCCGATGTACACCGCCTGCGGCCGGGTCACGTGCGGGCCCCACGCGGGCAGCACGTCGTGCACGGCGACGTCGCTGGGCCGGTTCAACACCACCCCGAGGGTGCCCTCGCCGCGGTGGTCGATGATGTAGACCACCGTGCGGCGGAAGTTCGAGTCGGTCAGGCTCGTTGCCGCCACCAGCAGGGAACCCGGTTCGACTTCGGCATCAGGACGCACGGTCGCCATGATCCCAGACGACCCACATCACACCCGGAGCGGAACATCCGGGTTACCGTTGTCGTTGTAGGAACTGTCAGGCGCCATCGTGTCCCCCGGGCCCAACCAAAACCGCCTTCGCGGAATACCGTCCGGCTGGAGCCGCGTAGTGCACTTCGCCGTGAGGCGACCGGGCGTCTGGCCCACGGAGACCGGACCCACATCGGGTCCGGTCTTCATGGTTCCAGGGCATAGGCTCGACGCGTGACCTCTGCCGGGACGACCACGGCGAAGCACCACCTCGGTGCCCGAAGACTGCTCGCCGGTGCGGACTTCCGCAGGCTGTTCGCCACCCGGTTGGCCGCGCAGTGGGGTGACGGCCTGTTCCAAGCGGGCCTGGCGGGCGCCGTCTTGTTCAACCCCGAGCGGCACACCGACCCGCTGGCCGTCGCGGCCGGTTTCGCCGTGCTGCTGCTCCCGTACTCCCTCGTCGGACCGTTCGCGGGCGCGCTGCTGGACCGGTGGGACCGCCGCCGCGTGCTGGTCGTGGCGAACCTGGTCCGGGCGGTGTTCATCCTGCTCACGGCAGGTGCGGTGGCGCTCGGCCTGGCCGACGTCCCGCTCTACGCGGCGGCACTGCTGGTGACCGGGGTGAGCCGGTTCGTCGGCTCCGGGCTGTCCGCGTCGCTCCCGCACGTCGTCGAGGGCGACCACCTGGTGGAGGCCAACGCGTTCGTCACCACGCTGGGCGCGCTCACCGCCGTCCTGGGCGGCGGCTGCGCGGTCGGCCTGCGTGCCCTGTTCGGCGCGGACGACGGCGGTTCGGCGCTGACCACGACGGTCGCCCTGCTGGGGTCGCTGGTCGCCGCGTTCTTCGCCTCCCGGTTCGCCAAGGGCGTGCTCGGTCCGGACGAGGTGGACGAGCCGAGCCGGGCCATGACCGCCGTCGCACGCGGCCTGCTGGACGGCGGCCGGGCCGCGTGGCACGCGCCCCGCGTCACCGCCTCGCTGGTGGCGCTGCTCTTCCACCGGGCCGCGTTCGGCGCGTCCCTGCTGCTCACGCTGCTGCTGATGCGCAGCGGCCTGCCCGACTTCGGCCCGCTTCAGGCCGGCATGGCCGGGCTCGGCGAGGTCGCCATCGCGGGCGGCGCGGGCCTCCTGCTGGCCGGCCTGGTGACCGACCGGCTGGTGGACGTGCTCGGCCGCAAGGCCACCGTGTGCGGCGCGCTCGGCCTGGCCGCCGCCGCCCAGCTCGGCCTCGGCCTGCCGATGCTGCTGCCGACCATCCTGGCCGCGTCGTTCTTCCTCATGTTCGCCGGACAGGTGATCAAGCTGTGCGTGGACGCCGCCGTGCAGGCCGACGTCGGCGACGAGATCCGCGGCCGGGTGTTCGCCCTGTACGACACGCTGTTCAACAGCACGCAGGTGGTCGCGATCTCGGTGGCGGCGGCCGTCGTCCCGCTCGACGGCCGCTCGCCCGAGCTGGTCGTGGCCGCCACCGCGTCCTACCTGATCGGCATCGGCGGCTACCTGCTCCTCATTTCCCGCCGGGTACCGGCAGTCTGATCAGCCCCGTCTCGTGGGCGAACACGACCGCCGCCATCCGGTCACGCAGGTTCAGCGCCCGCAGGATCTCGCCGACGACGAGACCCACCTGCCGCTGGCTCACCGCCAGCACGCGCGCTATCTCGTGGTCCGCGAGGCCCCGCGCCAGGCACCTGAGCACCGCGCGCTGCTGGTCACTCAGCGCGGCCAGCCCCGCCGCCTGCGTGGCCCCCTCGGCCGACAAACCCCAGGCGTTCATCCGACACCACCCCCAGTGTGCGTCCGACGCACACAGTCATGGTCCCGCAACTGCCTGTCACTTGGCTAACGGAAAGCGGGTGATTCAGCCGTCAGTCAGGCGCGCGTCAGGCGGGTGGCTCGATGCCCTCCGAACGCGCCCACGCGAACAGCTCGGCGACGGCCTCGTCGTGCTCCAACGGGCCCCGGTCCAGCCGCAGCTCCTTGAGGAACTTCCACGCCCGGCCCACCTGCGGGCCCGGCGACAGGCCGAGCAGCCGCATGATCTCGTTGCCGTCCAGGTCCGGCCGCACCCGGCGCAGGTCCTCCTCGGCGGCGATCCGCGCGATCCGGCGCTCCAGCTCGTCGTAGGTCCGCTGCAACGCGTTGGCCTTGCGCTTGTTGCGGGTCGTGCAGTCGGCCCGGACGAGCTTGTGCAGCCGGGTCAGCAGGTGCTCCGCGTCGGTCACGTACCGGCGCACCGCCGAGTCGGTCCACTCGCCGGTGCCGTAGCCGTGGAACCGCAGGTGGAGGTACACGAGCTGGGCGACGTCCTCCACGATCTCCTTGGAGTACCGCAACGCCCGCAAACGCTTGCGCACCATCTTCGCGCCGACCACCTCGTGGTGGTGGAACGACACCCCGCCGCCCGACTCGAACCGCCGCGTGTCCGGCTTGCCGATGTCGTGCAGCAGCGCGGCCAGCCGCAGCACCAGGTCCGGCTCCGGCCCGTCCTCCAGGTCGATCGCCTGGTCCAGCACGACCAGCGAGTGGTGGAACACGTCCTTGTGCTGGTGGTGCTCGTCGATCTCCAGCTTCATCGCGGGCAGCTCCGGCAGCACCACGTCGGCCAGGCCGGTGGCCACCACCAGCTCCACGCCCCGCCTCGGGTACGCCCCGGTGAGCAGCTTGGACAGCTCGGTCTGCACCCGCTCCGGCGTGATCCGCTCCAGCTCGCCCGCCATCGCGGTCATCGCGTCCACCACGCGCGGCGCGGGCGTGAAACCGAGCTGGGAGACGAACCGGGCGGCGCGCAGCATCCGCAGCGGGTCGTCGCCGAACGACTCCTGCGGCGTCGCCGGGGTGTCCAGCACCCGCGCGGCCAGCGCCGCCCGCCCGCCGGTCGGGTCCACCAGCTCCCGGTTGACCAGGTCGAACGCCATCGCGTTCACGGTGAAGTCGCGGCGCACCAGGTCGCCCTCGACGGTGTCGCCGAACGTCACCTCGGGGTTGCGGGTCACGCCGTCGTAGGCGTCCGCGCGGAACGTGGTGATCTCCACGGTCTGG
The DNA here is from genome assembly GCA_965995405.1 of uncultured Saccharothrix sp. Classification (GTDB taxonomy): domain Bacteria; phylum Actinomycetota; class Actinomycetes; order Mycobacteriales; family Pseudonocardiaceae; genus Actinosynnema. Next base: position 4,019 of record CBHFOL010000049.1, on the reverse strand, counting down.
CCGCGCTTGGTCGCGCCGACGGTGCCGAACGCGATGCCGGTGTCCCAGATGGCGTCCGCCCACCCGGACAGCAGCTTCTGCACGTCCGGCGGCCGGGCGTCGGTGGTGAAGTCCAGGTCGAACGCGTCGGAGAGCCGCCCCAGCAGCGCGTCCCGCACACTGCCCCCGACCAGGTACAGCCGGTGGCCGGCGGCGGCGAACCGCTCGGCCAGTTCGTCGGCCACGGGGAAGGCGCTGAGCAGTTCCACCACATGGGTGGACGCGTTCGGTTCGGACACGAAGAGCCAGCGTACTGGTTTGGTCCTATGTCAACTTTCACAAGCTCGAACACAGCCCGCGCCACGGCCCGGACCAAGATCCACCCGGTGCATTACACCAGGCCGGACACCACCTGCCATGGGGCGGCCACACCCTGTAACCGCTGCTCACCACTACCATCCAGGACATGCCCCACTCGTCCGGTCGCTCCGGCGGACCCAAGCCGAGGCGCCGGAACCGGCGTCGCGGTCGCCGCCTGAAGACCGTGGACGAGACCTCGGCCGGCGGACTCGTGCTGGACGACCGCCGCCGCGCCGCCGCGATCATCGGCCGGCTGGACCGGCGTGGCAGGCTGCTCTGGTCACTCCCCAAGGGTCACATCGAGGCCGGCGAGACCGCCGAACAGACCGCGGTGCGCGAGGTCGCCGAGGAGACCGGTATTCATAGCAGGGTGCTCCGGCCCCTCGGCTCGATCGACTACTGGTTCGTCGCCGAGGACCGCCGGGTGCACAAGACCGTCCACCACTTCCTCCTCGAAGCGCTGGGCGGCGAGCTTTCCGACGAAGACGTGGAGGTCACCGAGGTGGCGTGGGTGCCCCTTGGCGAACTGGACGAACGGCTCGCCTACGCGGACGAGCGGCGCCTGGTGCGCCGTGCCGTCGAACTGCTTGCCGGTTCGGGGCCGGCCGGCCCGGACCTGGCCGACGCGAACGTGGACGGAGCGGAACAGGCGTGAGACGGCTGCTGTCCGCGCTCGCGGCGGCCGGGATGCTGCTCGCCGGCACTCCGGCCGTGACCGCGCACGCCAACGAAGCGCCCGCCCGGGAATCACCCGTCGACGGCGGTCGCATCCCGGTCAAGCCGGTGCCCGCGACCCAGGTGTGGGCCACCCGCCCGGTGTCCTACCAGCAGCCCGGCCAGACCGCGCAACCGCTGCTGCGGCTGGACATCGACGAACTGTCGCCCCGGGTCGTCACCGCCGCGACCGACACCGTCACGGTGACCGGCAAGGTCGTCAACATCGGCGACCGGGACATCACCGACCTGGAACTCCGGCTGGAGCGCGGCAAGGCGCTGACCAGCGAGGAAGCCATCCGGCAGGCATTGCGCGAACCGACCGACGCGGAGCAGGTGCAGCCCTGGTTCACCCGGATCGCGGACGAGCTGAAGATGGGCCAGAGCAAGCCGTTCAGCCTGACCGTGCCGGTGCGCGGGACGGACCGGACCTCGCTCCAGATCGACGAGCCCGGCGTGTACCCGATCCTCGCCAACATCAACGGCAGCCTCGACGGCTTCCGCGCCCGGCTGGCCGCGCTGAGCACCCTGCTGCCGGTGCTCGCGGTGCCCGGCGGCACGTCCCTCGGCGTGCCCGCCAACCCGGCCAAGATCACCCTGCTCTGGCCGCTGGCCGACCGGCCCCGGATGGTGACCGGCGGCCTCGAACCGGTGCTCTCCGACGACGAGCTGGCGTCCTCGCTGGCGCTCGGCGGCCGGCTGTACGGCCTGCTCAAGGGCTACGCGTCGGCGTTGGACGGCGCGCTGGGCAGCGCGGTGTGCCTGGCCGTCGACCCCGACCTGCTGCGCACCGTGGAGGCGATGAGCAAGGGCTACCAGGTGCAGGGCGCGGGCGGCGGCAAGGGCCGCAACGAGGCCGAGCTGTGGCTGGCCCAGCTGCGCCTGCTGGCGGGCGGGCGGTGCGTGATCGCGCTGCCGGACGCCGACGCCGACGTGGTCGCGCTGTCCCGCGCCGGGCTCACCGACCTGGCCGCGCTCGCCGCCAAGGGCGCCGAAGAGGTGCAGAAGGTGCTGGAGGTGCAGGCGCTGCCCGGCCTGGCGTGGCCGGAGGACGGCGTGCTGGACCAGCAGACGCTCACCGCACTGACCGCGCAGGGCGTGACGTCCCTGGTGCTCGACCAGTCCGCCGTCGCGGGCACGCCCGGCACCGGCCCGGTGACGCTGGACGCCGGCGGCAAGCCGGTGCGGGCGGTCCGGCTCGACGGCATGGTGTCCGACGCGCTGCGCGGCGCGGCGACCGCCCGGCCGACCGCGGGCGGCATCACCGCGCCGGTCGAGAACCGGCCGGTGTCGGTGCAGAACGCGCTGGCCGCGCTCGCCTACCGCACCGGGTTCCAGGCCGAGGGGCAGCACGTGGTGATCAGCCCGCCGCGCCGGTGGCACGCGCCCAGCGGCGAGGTCAACACGTTCCTCGAAGTGACGAAGTCGCTGGTGGCGGGCGGTTTCGCCGCGCCGGTCGGGCTCCAGGCGCTGCTCGAAGCGCCGCCCGCGCAGCAGGCCGCGCTGAGCTACCCGGTCGAGGCGGGCGCGCAGGAGGTGCCGCCGGCGGTGACCGCCGAGGTCGCCGAGTCCTGGCAGGAGGTGCAGCGGCTGTTCGGCGCGATGAGCCAGCCGGACGCCCTGGCCACCCAGCCGGAAACGCTGGTCGCGCCGCTGCGGCTGGACCTGCTGCGGGCCGTGTCCGGCGCGTGGCGGGGCAACGAGGCGGGCGCGCGCGCCGCGCTGGCCACCGCCCGCGACCAGATCGACGGGCTGCGCGGCCAGGTCACGGTGAGCGAGCCGAACAGCCCGATCCTGCTCGCGTCCGGCGACAGCCCCATCCCGGTGACCATCCGCAACCGGCTGGGCGTGCGGATCAACGTGCGGGTCGTGGTCGAGGACTCGCCGGGCGTGCTGGCGCAGCCGATCCAGGAGCAGGTGCTGCCCGCGCGCGGCGACCGGCAGCTCACCCTGCCGGTGGAGGTGCTGCGGTCCGGGCGGTTCCCGGTGCACATCCGGCTGACCACGCCGGACGGCGTCGAGCTGGGCGAACGGGCCCGGCTGGAGGTGTCGTCGTCGGCGTACGGGACCATCACCATCGTCATCACCGTGCTGGCGGGTGCCCTGCTGGTGCTGCTGTCCGCCCGGCGCATCTACCGGCGGGCACGCGCCTCGAAGGCCGCCGCCGCCACGGTGCCGAACGACGCCAGTGGCGTCACGCCGGAGAAGTCGAGCACGAGTTGAGCGGATCATCCACGGTGGTCGAGCAGCGGAAACCCCCGTCGGTGGCACAGGCCTCCGGGTCGATGGCCATCGCCACGATCGTGAGCCGGGCGTCCGGCCTGCTGTCCAAGCTGCTGCTGATCACCATCATCGGCTCGGGGATGCTCAACGACTCGTACCAGGCGGCGACCACGCTGCCGACGATGATCAACGAGCTGCTCCTCGGTGGCGTGCTGACCTCGGTGGCGATCCCGCTGCTGGTGCGCGCCGAGCAGGAGGACGCGGACGGCGGCGAGTCGTACGCGCAGTGGCTGATCACCATGTCCGCCGTGGTGCTCGGCATCGGCACGGTGCTCGCGGTCGCCTGCGCGCCGCTGCTCACCGCGCTGTTCGTGGACCCGAATTCGCAGGCGAACTCGGCGCTGGTGACCGCGTTCGCGTACCTGGTGCTGCCGGGCATCGTGTTCTACGGCCTGTCCGCGCTGCTCGGGGCGATCCTGAACACCCGGCACGTGTTCGGGCTGCCCACCTGGGCCCCGGTGCTGAACAACGTCGTGGTCATCCTGACGCTGGTCGTGTACTGGCTGATGCCGGGGGAGATCACGCTCGACCCGGTCCGCATGGGTGAGCCGAAACTGCTGGTCCTGGGCCTGGGGACGATGCTGGGCGTGGGCGTGCAGGCGGCCGTGATGCTGCCCGCGATGAAGCGCACCGGGTTCAGGTTCCGCTGGCGGTGGGGCTGGGACCGGCGGCTGGCCGAGTTC
>CBHFOL010000048.1:0-32017 GCA_965995405.1 uncultured Saccharothrix sp. | reverse complement strand
CTGTACCTCTTCGGCGGCCTGATCGTGATGGCGGGCTTCATCACCCCCGGTGGCGCGGCCGACTTCGGCTGGTTCGCGTACACGCCGCTGAGCAACGCCATCCACTCGCCCGGCGTCGGCGCCGACCTGTGGATCTCCGGCCTCGTCATCGGTGGTCTCGGCACGATCCTCGGCGCGGTGAACATGATCACCACCGTGGTCTGCCTGCGCGCGCCCGGCATGACGATGTTCCGGATGCCGATCTTCACCTGGAACATCCTGGTCACGTCGGTGCTGGTGCTGCTGGCGTTCCCGATCCTGACCACCGCGCTGCTCGGTCTGCTGGCCGACCGCCACCTCGGCGCGCACGTGTTCGACCCGGCCAACGGCGGCGTGATCCTCTGGCAGCACCTCTTCTGGTTCTTCGGGCACCCGGAGGTCTACATCGTCGCCTTGCCGTTCTTCGGCATCGTGAGCGAGATCTTCCCGGTGTTCAGCCGCAAGCCGGTCTTCGGCTACAACGGCCTGGTCTACGCCACGCTGGGCATCGCAGCGCTGTCCGTCGCGGTGTGGGCGCACCACATGTACGCCACGGGCGCGGTGCTGCTGCCGTTCTTCGCCTTCATGACGTTCCTGATCGCGGTGCCGACCGGTATCAAGTTCTTCAACTGGATCGGCACGATGTGGAAGGGACAGCTGACGTTCGAGACGCCCATGCTGTTCAGCATCGGCTTCATCGTCACGTTCCTCTTCGGCGGCCTGTCCGGCGTGCTGCTGGCCGCCCCGGCCATCGACTTCCACGTGTCGGACACGTACTTCGTGGTCGCGCACTTCCACTACGTGCTGTACGGCACGATCGTGTTCGCCACGTTCGCCGGCATCTACTTCTGGTTCCCGAAGATCACCGGGCGGATGCTGGACGAGCCGCTGGGCAAGCTGCACTTCTGGACCACGTTCCTCGGCTTCCACGCCACGTTCCTGGTCCAGCACTGGCTGGGCAACGAGGGCATGCCGCGCCGGTACGCCGACTACCTGCCGTCCGACGGCTTCACCACGCTGAACACGATCTCCACGATCGGCGCGTACATCCTGGGCGCGTCCACGCTGCCGTTCATCTGGAACGTGTTCAAGTCCTACCGCTACGGCGAGACCGTGCACGTGGACGACCCGTGGGGCTTCGGCAACTCGCTGGAGTGGGCCACGTCGTGCCCGCCGCCGCGGCACAACTTCACCGAGCTGCCCCGGATCCGGTCCGCGCGCCCGGCGTTCGAGCTGCACTACCCGCACATGATCCAGCGGATGCAGGAAGAGGCGCACGTCACGCTGACGGGCAAGGCCATCGCGCACGACAAGGCGAAGCCCGCGCCGTCCGAAGTGGCCGCCGCCGGTGTGCAATCGGGCACAGCTTCCGAGGGCACCGAGCACGACCACAAGTAGTCTTCAATCCAGGTTCAACGACGAGCCCCGACGGCCGCCCGCTGTCGGGGCTCGTCGCTGTCTGGCAGAGGAGCCACCAGTGAGCAAGCCCAGCGCCACCCCCGTCCTGATCACCGTCACCGGCCCGGACAAGCCGGGCGTGTCCTCGGTGCTGTTCGCGGTGCTGACCAGGCACGGCGTGGACGTGCTCGACGTCGAGCAGGTCGTCATCCGGGGTCGGCTGGTGCTCGGTGTGCTGGTGTCCGCCGCGCACGACCCGGAGGGGTTGCAGGAGTCCGTCGAGCAGGCGATGGCGACGGTGTCCATGCACGTCGAGGTGGAGATCGGGGCGGACGGCCGGCGCACCGCGCGGCTGGAGTCCAGCCACGTGGTCATCCTGCTCGGCCGGCCGGTGACCGCGCGGGCGTTCACCGAGGTGGCGCGCCGACTGGCGTCGCTGGGCGTGAACATCGACGCCATCCGGGGCGTGGCCGACTACCCCGTCACGGGCCTCGAACTGCGGGTCTCGGTGGCCTCGGACACGTTGGACGCGGACGCCGCGCTGCGGGAGGCACTGGCCGGGGTGTCGGTGCGGGTGGACCTGGACATCGCGGTGGAGCGGGCCGGCCTGGCCCGGCGCGCGAAGCGGCTGGTGGTGTTCGACGTCGACTCCACGCTCATCCAGGGCGAGGTGATCGAGATGCTGGCCGCGCACGTGGGCGTTGAGCCGCAGGTCCGGGCGATCACCGAGGCGGCGATGCGCGGGGAACTGGACTTCGCCGAGTCGCTGCGCCGGCGGGTGGCGCTGCTGGAGGGCCTGGACGAGGCCGTGCTGGACGAGGTGGCGGCGTCGCTGGAGCTGACGCCGGGCGCGCGCACGACGGTGCGGACGCTGAAACGGCTCGGGTTCCGCTGCGGGGTGGTGTCCGGTGGTTTCACCCGGATCATCCAGTCCCTGGTGGACGACCTGGGCCTGGACTTCTGCGCGGCCAACGAGCTTGAGGTCGTGGCCGGCCGGCTGACCGGCCGGGTCGTGGGGGACATCGTGGACCGGCCGGGCAAGGCGGTGGCGCTGCGCCGGTTCGCCGAGCAGCAGGGCGTGCCGATCGCGCAGACCGTCGCGGTCGGGGACGGGGCGAACGACATCGACATGCTGGGTGCGGCCGGTTTGGGTATCGCGTTCAACGCCAAGCCGGCGTTGCGGGAGGTCGCGGACACCGCGCTGTCCCACCCGTTCCTGGACGCGGTGCTGTTCGTGCTCGGTGTGACGCGGGCCGAGGTGGAGGCCGCCGACGCGGCGGACGGGCTGGAGCTGGTGCGACCGTGAACCCGATCCTGCGGATGCTGGTGGACCGGCACTACGCGACCGACGAGGAGGACCCGGCCTCCGTCCGGGCGATGCCCGTCGTGCTGCGGATCGAGCGGGCGGACCCGCCGTGCCGGACGGACGTGCTGGAGGCGGCTGCTGCCGCGGCGATCGCGGTGTGCCTCGATCCCCGGGCGGAGCCTGACGGCGAGTGGCACGACGACGTGGTGGCGTGGGTGCGTGGCCGGATTCGTAAGGTGTCGCGTCGGGCCCGTGGGGCGCACTGGGAGGCCGTTCAGGCGCTACCCGGGGTGACGATCACCGTGGGGCGCGCCGAGGTGCGTGCGTTCGTGCCGTCACGGGTGGTGGACGTGCCGAAGGAACTGTCCCGGTTGCAGATCTCCGGGAGTGAGCTGCCGGAGGACAAGCCGGGGGAAATTCCCCAGGGTGCGTACGTGCTGTGGTTGAACCCGCGCGTGGAGATGACGGCCGGGAAGGCGGCGGCCCAGGTGGGGCACGCGTCCATGCTCCTTGCCCCCACGTTGAGCGAGGAAGAGCTGAAGGAGTGGGCCGCGCTGGACTACCGGTGTGCGGTCCGGACGCCTTCGCCCGAGGACTGGGACGCGCTGCTGGCCCGGCCGGACACGGTCGTGGTGCGGGACGCCGGGTACACCGAGGTCGATCCGGGAACGGCGACCGTGGCGGTGTTCAGGACCTGAGCCGGCCCTCGGACCGCGGCTTCCGCTGACCGAGGTCAGTTGCCGGGTGTGCCGTCGAGCCTGCCGGGTACGGGATCGGTGACCTGGCAGATCCTGTTGTCCGGCGCGACGCCCGGATCCGGCGCGGCGTGGTCGGTGCCCATCCGGTAGGCCACGACGCCGGTCGTGCCCAGTAACAGCGCCACCAGCAGCCCGCTCAGCGCCATGCGCAGCGGCCGGCGGCCGGTGTCGACGTCCAGGCCGTCGACGGCGCTCATCTCGTACGCGCCGGTCCGGATGCCGTTGCCCACGGCGAGGGGTTGTCGGTTGCGCACCGACTCGTCGACCGCGTGCGGTGAGCGCAGCACCTCGAACACCGCCGTCTCCAGCGCGTAGCGGAACCGCCGGTTGGCCACGCACATCGCGATCACGGCGCTCTTGGCCTCCGCGCGCGCCGTCTCGTCGCCCGGTGCGACCCCGAGCCGGTGCAACGCCACCGACCACCGCGGAACCGGCCGAGCCCGTTCCACCAGCAGGACCCACAGCCGGCCGACCTCGCTGTCCTCCACCTCGCCGCCGACGACTCCGGTGAGCCGGGCGGCCACCAGCCCCACCACCTGCCCGGCCAGCGCACTCGATTCCATTCCCCCTGACCCTCCCCCTTGATCCGACCCCTGAGTCCCATCGTGGCCGGGCAGCTCATGTTCGAGGCCGTAGAAGTGCGGAATAAGGCGGATCCGGATTGGGCTCTTCGGCGTAACCCGGGTTACATCGGGGGTTTACGCGGATACTTACGTACGCTAACGTATACGCGCGTCGACAAGGAGGTTTGATGCGGCGATATCTGCTCAGACGGGGCGTCCAGGTGGTGCCCCTGGTGCTTGCGGTGATCGTGGTCAACTTCGTGCTGATCCACCTCGCGCCCGGCGATCCCGCGTCGGCCCTCGCCGGGGACAGCGCCAGCCCGGAGTACCAGGCGGAGCTGCGCGAGCGGTTCGGGCTGGACAAGCCGGTGCCCGTGCAGCTGGCCATCTACCTCGGCAACCTGCTGACCGGCGACTTCGGCTTCTCGTACTCGTTCAAGCGGAGCGTCCTGGAGGTGATCCTGGAACGGATGCCGGCCACGCTGCTGCTGCTCGGGGCGGCGATCGTCCCGGCGGTCGTGCTCGGCACGCTGCTCGGCGCGCTCTCCGCCCGCCACCGGGGCGGCTGGGCGGACCGGGTGGTCAGCCTGCTGTCGCTCGCGCTGTTCTCGGTGCCGGTGTTCTGGTCCGGCATGGTGCTCGTGCTGTTCCTGAGCCTCGGGCTCGGCTGGTTCCCCACGTCCGGGATGCGCGACTACTCCGGGGACAGCTCGATCTGGACGACGTTGCACCACCTGACGCTGCCCGCGCTCGCGCTGTCGCTGCACACCTTGCCGGTCTTCGCGCGGCTGACCCGCTCGGCGATGCTGGAGATCCTGGACAACGACTTCGTCCGCACCGCACGGGCCATCGGCTACCCGGAGCGCACGGTCATCTACCGGCACGCGCTGCGCAACGCGCTGCTGCCGACGATCACCGTCACCGGCCTCCAGGTCGGCACCATGTTCGCCGGCGCGCTGCTCACCGAGACCGTGTTCGCCTGGCCCGGCATGGGGCAGCTGATGTACCAGGCGGTGTTCCAGCGCGACTACCCGCTGCTGATGGGGACGTTCCTCATCACCTCGATCGCCGTCGCGATCTGCATGCTGCTGGCCGACCTGTGCTACGCGCTGGCCGACCCGCGCGTCCGCCTGGCACCCGCGAAGGGCGTCTCATGAGCACCGCAACCCCCACGCGGGAACGTTCGCCGCTGCGCAAACTGTTCCACGACAACGGAACACGGGTCGGCGCGGTCGTCGTCGGGATCTTCCTGGCCGCGGCGATCCTCGCGCCGTGGATCGCGCCCTACGACCCGTTCGCCATCGGGGTCCCGCTGACCGGGCCGGACGGCGAGCACCTGCTCGGCACCGACTCGCTCGGCCGGGACGTGCTGTCCATCATGATCTGGGGCAGCCGGGTCACGCTGGTGTTCGCGCTCGGCGCGGCGCTGATCTCGCTGGTGGCCGGGGTGATCGTGGGCGGCGTCCCGGCCTACGTCGGGGGCCGGGTCGACGACCTGGTCTCGCGCGGCGTCGAGCTGGTGATCATGGTGCCGCAGCTGTTCCTCATCATCACGGTGGTGGCGCTGCTCGGCTCCAGCCAGCTGCTGGTGATGATCGTCATCGGCCTCACCATCTGGCCCGCCAACGCGAAACTGATGCGGGCGCAGGTGCTGACGCTGAAGGACCGGCCGTTCGTGGAGGCGGCGGTGTCGGCGGGCCACCGCAGGTCGTTCATCTTCCGCCGGCACATCGTGCCCAACGGCATCGGGCCGGTCATCGCGCAGTCCACGCTCCAGATGGCCACCGCCGTGCTGGTCGAGGCCGGGTTGTCGTTCCTCGGCCTGTCCGACCCGAACACCGCGAGCTGGGGCCAACTGCTCAACGACGCCCAGCGCTACATCGAGAGCGCGCCGTGGCTGGTGATCGTGCCGGGCGCCGGTCTCCTGCTGCTCCTGCTCAGCCTCCACCTGGTCGGCGACGGCCTGGAACGCGCACTGAACCCGAGGTCCGCCGATGCCCGCTGAAACGTCCCAGCCTGCCGAAAAGCCGCTGCTGCAAGTGGAAAACCTCTCCGTCGTCTACAGTGGACAGTCCGACGTGACCGCCGTGCGGGACGTCTCGTTCAGCCTCCGCCGGGGCGGTTCGCTCGGCATCGTCGGCGAGTCCGGCTGCGGCAAGACGACCCTCGGCTCGGCGCTGCTGCGCCTGCTCCCGCCGTACGCGTCGATCAGCCGGGGCGCGATCCGGTTCGACGGCGTCGACCTCGCCACCTGCCCGCCGGATCAACTGCGCGGCATCCGGTGGAAGCGGCTGTCCGCGATCTTCCAGAACGCGATGACCGCGCTGAACCCGGTGCAGCGCGTCGGCGCGCAGATCACCTCGGCGATCCGGTTCCACACCGACGCCGACGCGACCACCGCGCGGCAGAAGTCGGAGCACCTGTTCGAGCTGGTGGGCATCGCGCCCGCGCGGCTGTCGTCCTACCCGCACCAGCTGTCCGGCGGGATGCGCCAGCGGGCGGTGATCGCGCTGGCCCTGTGCTGCGACCCGGACCTGGTGATCGCCGACGAGCCGACCACCGCGCTGGACGTGGTGGCGCAGTCCCAGGTGCTGGAACTGCTCGCCGACCTGCGCGAGCGGCTCGGCCTCACGCTGATCATGGTGTCGCACGACCTCGGTGCGATCAAAGAGGTCTGCGACGACATCGCGGTGATGTACGCGGGCCAGCTGATGGAGCACGGCCCCGGCGGTGACGTGCTGGCGGACCCGGTGCACCCGTACACCAGGGCGCTGGTCGGGGCGTATCCCCGGCTGCGCGGGCCGTTGACCGACGTGGTCACGGTGCCCGGCGCGCCGCCCGTGCTGGACCGGCCGGAACTGGCCGACCAGTGCGCGTTCGCCGAGCGCTGCGGGCTGGCGGCGGCGGCGTGCACGACCCACCGCCCGGTCGCCGTGCCGCTGCCCGGAAGTCCCGGCCGCGTGGTGGCGTGCGACAACCCGGCGGCGGTGCCCGTCCTGATCCCGGAGGTGGCCCCGTGACCGACGTGCTGGCGTTCCAGGACGTGTACCGCACGTTCCCGCCGCCCCGGCGCGGCGGCATCCCGATCCGCGCGGTCGAGGGCGTGAGCTTCACCGTCGGCGCGGGCGAATTCGTCGGCGTGGTCGGGCAGTCCGGTTCCGGCAAGAGCACCGTCGGCCGGATGGCGGCCATGCTCGACGTGCCGACTTCGGGCACGATCAGGTTGGGCGGCAAGGACATCGGCGGGTTGCGCGGTGCCGAGCTGCGGGCCGCCCGGCGGCGCGTCCAGATGGTGTTCCAGGACCCGTTCGACTCGCTCGACCCGCGCCAGACCATCTTCCAGACGGTCGAGGAGCCACTGCTCGCCGGACCCGGCGTCGACCGCGCGAAGCGTCGGGAACGGGTGCTCGCCGTGCTCGACCAGGTCGGGCTGGCACCGGCCGCCACGATGGCGCAACGCTATCCGCACCAACTCTCCGGCGGGCAGCGGCAACGGGTCGCGGTGGCCCGTGCGCTGGTGCTGCGCCCGGAACTGATCGTCGCCGACGAGCCGGTGTCCATGTTGGACGTCTCGATCCGGGCCGGAATCCTCCGGCTGTTCAAGGAACTCCGCCGGGAGACGTCGGCGGCGTGCCTGTTCGTCACGCACGACCTCGCCGTCGCCCGCTACATCAGCGACCGCATCTTCGTGATGTGCCAGGGCGAAATCGTGGAGACGGGCACCGCCGAGCAGGTGATCAACGACCCGCGACACGAGTACACGCGGCTGCTGCTGTCCAAAGCGCCGACCCTCGACGACCACACCACCAGGGCCTCCTGAGGGCCCGATCCGACCAACCAAGGGAGCCCGGATGAGAATTGGGCGATCGAAGAGATACGGCGGTGTCCTCGCCGCCGTGGCCTGCCTCGTGCTGGCCGGCTGTGGCGGCGGTGCGTCGTCGTCGGCGCCGGAGGACGTCAGCGGCCCCCGGTGGGGTGGGTCGCTGGTCGTGGCGCTGCCCGACGACGTGGCCTTCTTCAACGACAACTACGACGCGGAGTCCCGGTTCCCTTATGTGGCACCGAACCTGTTCTCCCGTCTGGTGAACTACGACTACCCGACGTCCACGATCTTCGGCGACCTGGCCACCAAGTGGGAGGTGAGCGCGGACGGCACCACCTACACCTTCGACCTGCGGGACGGGGTGAAGTGGCACGACGGCAAGCCGTTCACCGCCGACGACGTCGTGTTCACCTACCAGTCCATTCTGGACGAAGGTGCGAAGGCGACGACCTACAGCCTGTACAAGGACATCAAGCAGGTCCGGGCGCTCGCCCCGAACAAGGTCGAGTTCACCCTCGCGGCCCCGTCGTCGGTGTTCCTGACCAGGCTCGCCGACTACTACGGCGCGTGGGTGCTGCCCAAGCACCTGTTCTCCGACGGCGACCCGCGCAAATCGCCGGCCAACCAGAAGCCGGTCGGCACCGGGCCGTTCAAGTTCGTGGAGAAGGTCGCCGGCGACCACATCACGCTGGAACGCAACACGGACTACTTCGGCCAGGTCCCGTACGTGGAGAAGCTGATCTTCCGCACGATCTCCAACCGGTCCACCGCGTTGGCCGCGCTGAAGAGCGGTGAGATCCAGTACTCCAGCGCGTCGCCCGCGTTCGCGGAGGTCGAGGCGCTGAAGAAGGACAAGCGGCTCAAGGTGGACGTCTCGCCGTCCGAGATCTTCCAGTGGATGAACATCAACGTCGAGCGGCCGATCGTGTCCGACGTCCGCGTCCGCAAGGCGTTGGCGCTGGCGATCAACACCGAGGAGCTGAACAAGGTCGTCTACCACGGGCTCGCCGTGCCCGGCCGGACGATCTTCCGCAGCGACTCGTGGGCGGCGGACAAGGCGATCACGCAGCCCGGGTTCGACCCGGAGGCGGCGAAGAAGCTGCTGGACGAGGCCGGCTACCCGGTCAAGTCCGACGGCACCCGGTTCACGTTGAACTACACCACCTGGAACACCTCCATCGTCGGCGGCCCCGAACTGGCGCAGGTGGTCAAGCAGCAGCTGAAGGTCGTCGGGATCGACGTGAAGATCGAGACCAACGACTTCTCGCTGTACAACGAACGGGTCCGGCAGCGGCACGACTTCGACCTGAACGCGTCCGGCGGGCTGCACGGCCCGGATCCCGACGCCTGGTCGACGTTCTTCACGTCCAACTCGTCGCGCAACGACGGGCAGTTCAAGAACGCCGAGCTGGACGAGCTGTTCGCCAAGGGCCGCATCGTGCAGACGAAGGAGGAGCGTTCGGCGGTATACAAGCGGGTCCAGGAGATCCTGGCGGACCAACTACCCAGGATCAACCTGGCCGAATACGTCTACGTCCGCCCGTACAGCGCGACCGCGCACGACTTCTGGTGGCACGACATCGCCACGGAGAAGCAGGCCGGACAGGACATGTACCACTTGGTGTGGCTGAGTTCCGGCAGCACCCAGGCACCTGAAGGATTGAAGTGAACCCCTCTTCCCACAAGGAAAACGTCCCGCTGGTCATCGACCCCGCGTCGGGTTCCATCGTCGCGCCGGAGCCGATCCCGGTCGACGGCAAGGACTACCTGACCCGGCTGCACGCGGCCGGCGTCGACGTCGCCAGTGTCACGCTCGCCGCGCACGCCGACGGCTTCGACGAGTTCCTGAAGCAGGCGCACGCCTACCTGTGCCTGTTCCAGGCGCGCCCCGAGCAGACCATGCAGGTGCGGACGGTGGACGACATCCGCGCCGCCGTCGACACCGGCCGGGTGGGTGTGGTGTTCGGCAGCCAGACCGGCAGCATCGTCGGCCGGGACGTGTGGCGGTGGGAGATCGTGCGGGCGCTGGGTCTGCGGGTCTGCTGCCTGACCTACAGCGAGGGCAACTCGCTGGCCGACGGCTGCGCCGAGCCGCACGACAAGGGCCTGACCGCCGACGGCAGGCAGGCCGTGCAGGAGATGAACCGGCTGGGCATCACCGTCGACATCTCGCACGTGGGGGAGCGGTCCAGCCTGGAGGCGGTGGCGTACTCCACGAAGCCGGTGATCGCGTCGCACTCGAACGTCCGGGCGGTCGCGCCGAGCGTGCGCAACCTCAGCGGTGAGCTGATGCGCGACCTGGCGGCGGGCGGTGGCGTGATGGGCATCAGCCCGTTCTCCGCGATGTGCGCCAAGACGTCCGGCGTCCGGCCGACCCTGGCGGACTACGTCGACATGATCGACGCGGCGGTGGAGGCGATCGGGATCGCGCACGTCGGCATCGGCACCGACCTGTACGAGTCGTACACGAAGCTGACGTGGGAGAGCTCGACCAAGCGGCTGTACCCGTCGCCGTGGGTGTTCGAGACCCGGTACGCCGAGGGCTTCGACTCGGTCGACTGCTGGCCCGCCGTGCGGCAGGCGCTGCGGGACCGGGGCTACTCGGAGTCCGACCTCGCGCTGCTGGTGGGCGGCAACTGGCTCAGGGTGTTCGAGGAGACGTGGCTGTCCGACGTGCCCGACCACAACCTGACCCAGCTCGGCGACACGTACGCGACCGCCGCCAGGTGACCCTCGTGCCGCCCGTCCCGCGTGGGGCGGGCGGCCGACCCTTTTGGAGGAGAGCATGACGCGGACCGTCTACACCGGCGGCCGGATCTTCGACGCCGACTCGGGCACGTTCCACGCCGGCGAGTTGGCCGTCGCGGACGGCCGGATCGCCGAGGTCGGTGACGAACTGGACGGCGACGAGGTGGTCGACGTCGCCGGCTGCACGGTGCTGCCCGGCCTGTTCGACTGCCACGTGCACGTCAACGCGTGGACGCCGGCCCTGCTGGAGCGTGCCCAGGCACCGTTCTCCTACCAGTTCTACGCGGGCGCGCGGAACCTGGCGCTGACGTTGGCCTCCGGCGTGACCACGGTCCGCGACGCGGGCGGCGCCGACCTCGGCCTCAAGCGCGCGGTCGAGGACGGCACCGTGCTGGGCCCCAACCTGGTGCTGTCGATCAACGCGATCGGCACGACCGGCGGCCACACGGACCCGTGGAAGCCGGGCGGCGCGCCGATCTACCACTGGATGCCGCACCCCGGCCGGCCGCACGTCGTCGCGGACGGCCCGGAAGGTATGCGCCTCGTCGCCCGCAACCTGTTCCGAGCGGGGGCGGACGTGCTGAAGGTGTGCACCAGCGGTGGCGTGATGTCGTTGCGGGACAGCCCGCACCACGCCTACCTGGACGAGTCGGAGGTCGCCGCGCTGGTGGCCGAGGCGGCCATGCGGGACAGCCACGTCATGGCCCACGCGCAGGGCGTGAGCGGAATCGCGGTCGCGGTGGACGGCGGTGTGCGCTCGATCGAGCACGGCACGTTCCTGACCGAGGAACTGGCCGCCCGGATGGTGGAGCGCGGCACGTGGCTGGTGCCGACGCTGTCGGTCTGCCGCGCGGTCCTGGCCGCCGCCGAGGCGGGCGTCCCGATCACCCCGGAGACCAGGGTCAAGGCGACCGAGGCGGTGGAGGCCGGGATGAACGCGGTCCGGATCGCACGCGACGCCGGCGTCCGGATCGCGCTGGGCACGGACGCGGGCGTCGGACCACACGGCCGCGCGCTGGACGAGGTGGCACTGCTCGCCGAAGCCGGCCTGTCGCCGGGCGAGGTGTGGCAGGCGGCCACCAAGGGCGGTGCCGACCTGCTCGGATCCGCCGACCGGGGACGGCTCGCGCCGGGCCTGCGGGCCGACCTGCTGGTGCTCGCGGGGGACGGCGAGGACCTGGTCGGGCTGGACGCGCGGGTGCACCGGGTCGTCCGCGACGGCGTTGACGTCACCGATCGCCTGCGTGCGATCATCGGTGCCGATGAGGCAGACGGGGGAGTCGAGGGTGCGAGGACACGGCAACAAGGTCGATGAGGTCTTCGAGGCGCTGCGCAAGGCGATCCTCGACGGCGAGATCATGCCGGGTGCCCGCCTGTTCGAGCAGGAGGTCGCAAACCGCATGGGCGTCAGCCGGACCCCGGTCCGGGAGGCGTTCGCCAAACTCGTCGGACTCGGCATCCTCGAACCGGGCGGCCCGGGACGCGGCCAGCTGGTCACCACCCCGACCACGGCCGACGTCCTGGACGCCTACGGCCTGCGCGAGGTGCTGGAGGGCCTGGCCGCGTCGCAGGCCGCGACCAGGTGCGGCGAGGTCGACGCGCTGGTGCTGGGGGAGCTGCTCCAACAGTTGGAGGAGGCGTTCCGACAGGAGGACCTGCGGCGTGCGGTGGAGCTGACCTGGGACCTGCACCGGCAGATCTGGGAGCTGTCCGGCAACCGCCTGCTGCTCACCGTGATGAACGACCTGAGCAGCGTGTGGGGCAGGCTCAACCCGTCGACGTACCACGAGCAGCACCGGGGCGAGCACGCACTGGCGGAACACCGGGAACTGGTCGCCGCGATCACCGGCAACCGCCCGGTCGACGCCGAACGCATTGCCCGCCACCACATCGCCGAGGCCCGGGCCACCCGCATCAAGCTCAGCGTCGGCCGCAGCCGGAACACCCGACGCGACGCCTGACCTCCGTGGGGGCGGCGGCAACCGCTGCCCCCGCGGAAGTCAGGACTTGTCGGCCGCGTCCAGCCGCTGGAGAGCGGCGCGGACCACTTCGGGGTCGTAGGTGGTCCAGAACGGGGGCAGCGAGGCGCGCAGGTAGCCGCCGTAGCGGGCCGTCGCCAGGCGTGGGTCGAGGATCGCCACCACGCCCTTGTCGTTCATGGAACGCAGCAACCGGCCCGCCCCCTGCGCCAGGAGCAGCGCCGCGTGGGTGGCCGCGACGGTGAGGAAGCCGTTGCCGCCACGGGATTCCACGGCCTTCTGGCGGGCCGACGCCAGTGGGTCGTCCGGGCGGGGGAACGGGATGCGGTCCATCACGACCAGCTGCAACGCCGGGCCGGGGACGTCCACGCCCTGCCACAGCGACAGGGTGCCGAACAGGCACGTCCTGGTGTCCTCGGCGAACCGCTTCACCAACTGGCCGGTGGAGTCGTCGCCCTGGCACAGCACCGGGTAGTCGAGCTTGCCCCGCAACGACTCCGCCGCCGCCTTGGCCGCGCGCATCGAGGAGAACAGGCCGAGGGTCCGCCCGCCGGCGGCGTTGACCAGCGACTCCAGTTCGTCCACATAGGACGGTGGAAGGCCGTCCCGCCCCGGTGGCGGCAGGTGCCGCGCCACGTACAGGATCCCGCTGGTGCCGTGCTCGAACGGGGAGCCCACGTCGAGGCCGGACCACCGTGGCTGACTGACATCCGACGGTGGTTCCTTGTCGGTGGCAGTCCCCTCGGCCTTACGGGCACTGGAAGACGCAGGAAGCCCCCACTGTCGGGCCAAAGTGTCGAACGTCCCACCCAGAGTGAGCGTCGCGGAGGTCAGGATGGTGGTGCGCTTGGCGAACAGCCGTTCACGGAGCAGGCCGCCCACCCCGAGCGGTGCCACCCGGAGCGACGGGGTCTTGTTGCGGTCGCCGAAATCGCCGGACACCCAGACCACGTCGTGGTCGTCGTCGAACGCCTCCAGGATCCGGGTGGCGCAGTCGTGGACCTCGTCCAGGAGCGACAGCGCGAGCTTGCGGGACGTGGCGCCTTCCACGTCCTCCTTGCGCTCCGGCCCCAGCGACGTGATGCAGGCGTGTGCGGCTTCCTTGGTGGCGCGCAACGCACCCAGCAGAGCCGGGGGAAGGGCGTCCAACCGACCCACGGGCGCGTCTTCGAGGATCATGGCCAGGCCGTCGCTCGCCTCGGCCATGCGGTCGGCGACGCTCTGGTCGATCAGCCGTCCGCAGCGGCGGGCGGCCGTGGCCACCAGGGTCGCGCTGAGCTCTTCGGTGGCGATCGAGGTGACGCGGTCCACCAGGTCGTGCGCCTCGTCGATCACCACGACGTCGTGGTCGGGGAGGACCTGGTAGCCCTCCAGCGCGTCCACGGCGAGCATCGCGTGGTTGGTCACCACCACGTCGGCCTTGCCGGCCTGGGCGCGGGCGCGTTCGGCGAAGCAGTCGACGCCGATCGGGCACTTGGCCACGCCCAGGCATTCGCGGGCGGTCACCGAGACCTGCCGCCAGGCCTGGTCCGCGACGCCGGGGACGAGTTCGTCGCGGTCGCCGGTCTCCGTTTCGGACGACCAGTCGTGGATGCGTTTGACCTCGCGGCCCATGCGGGAGACCGCGAACGGGTCGAACAGGCCGGCGTCCTCGGGTTCGTCCGGTGCTCCGGTGTGGACGCGGTGCATGCACAGGTAGTTGCGGCGGCCCTTGAGGATGGCGAACTTCGGTTCGCGGCCCAGTTCCTTGCGCAGGGCGTTGGCCAGACGGGGGAGGTCCCGGTCCACGAGTTGGCGTTGCAGCGCGATGGTGGCGGTGGAGATGACCACCGTGGACTCTTCGGCCACGGCGTGTCGGATCGCCGGGACCAGGTAGGCCAGGGACTTGCCGGTGCCGGTGCCTGCCTGGACGGCCAGGTGCTCACCTGTGCGGATCGCCCGTTCCACTGCCTCGGCCATGTCGACCTGGCCTTCGCGCTCGGCTCCGCCTACGGCTTCGACGGCTGCGGCCAGCAGGGATCTGGTGTCGGGGATCGCGGTGGTGGACGGCACGGGGAGACGGTACCCGGAGGCGCCGTCATCCTCCGGCCGGTTCGGGTGTGACACGGGAGGCCCCGGCGCAGGGCCGGGGCCGACCCGACTACTTGCGGTTGGCCAGGGCCCAGGCGCCGGGGAGCAGACCGGCGGCGAGGGCGATCTTGATCGCGTCGCCGAGCAGGAACGGGGTCACGCCCAGGGACAGGGCCTTGGCGAAGCTCGCGCCGGTCACCGTCATCAGCCACGGGACGCCGAACGCGTAGATCACCAGGTTGCCGACGGCCATGGTGCCCACCGTGCGCAACGGGGTGCGGTCGCCGCCGCGCCCGGCCAGGTGGCCGACCACCACACCGGCGAACACGAAGCCCACCACGTAGCCGAGGGACGCGGGCATACCCGACGAAGCGCCCTGGAACCACGGCACACCGGCCATGCCGGCGATCAGGTACAGCACCATCGACGCGCTGCCCCGCTGCCAGCCGAGGGCGGCACCGACCAGCAGCGCGGCGAACGTCTGGCCGGTGATCGGCACCGGGCTGCCCGGCACCGGCAGGGCGATCTGGGCAGCCAGACCGGTCAGGCCGGCGCCCGCGACGACCAGGGCGATGTCGCGGGCGAGCGCGCCGGGGACCAGGTCGGCCAGCACGCGGCGGCCGGGGACGGCGAGTACGGACACGGGGACCTCCAGGGATCGATTCGTCCCGGAGGTTAACGCTCGATCACTCTTCCGGTCTTTGTCGCAGCTCTACAAAGTCGCGGACGTCACTTCTGTTGCCGCGCCTACACGTCCAGCGCTACCTTCCCGGTGACGCGCTCGGTGTTCCGTTTCGTCTTGGTCCAGCCGTTGCGGCCTCGGACGAGCCGGGTCAGCGCGCGCCACGACGTGATGTAGAACGTGTAGATGTACAGCGCGTAGCCGAACCCGTAGGCGATCGACGTGCCCAGGCCCAGGCCGCGTTCGCACCGCGCCCGGTACACCGGACCCCACAGCACGAACGGCAGCAGGCCGAACGCGCCGTAGACGGCGAACAGGATCCACGCGCCCTCGGCGAACCACTGCCACACCTCGCCCGGCGACGTGATCGCCCGGTGCGCCAGCAGGATCATCGGGATCGGGTAGATGAGCGTGCCGAGCAGCTGCATCCACGGCTGGGCCAGGTAGTACATCATCTCCGCCGCGCCCAGCGTGGACAGGTGCGGCGAGTCCCAGATCCTCCGCAGGTACCGCAGGCACTGCATGGTGCCCTGGCCCCAACGGGTGCGTTGCGCCAGGAACCGTCGCAGGCTGTACAGGCCTTCCTGGTGCACGTGGGTGTCCATGGTGAAGCCGGTGCGCCAGCCCGCCGTGAGCAGGTGCACGCCCAACTCGAAGTCCTCCAGCAGCGAGCCGCGCCACGGCTGGCCGGTCGGCCCGGCGATGGCGTCCAGCGCGGACAGCCGGGTGAACTGGCCGTTGCCGCCCATGGAGATCGTGCCGGTGACGCCCCGCGAGAGCTGGATCGCGGCGATCGCGGTGCGGAACTCCAGGTCCTGCATCCGGACCAGGATCCCGCCGAACCGCGCCTTCCACCGTCCGACACCGGTCTGGCGGACACCCGTGTTGACCATCCGGACGTCCACCTGGACCGCGCCCAGGCCGGCGTCGCCGAACAGGTGGTCCGCCGCGCAGACCTCCAGGCAGTTCGGCGCGGGACGGCCGTCGGCGTCCACCACGACGATCACGGCTCGGTCGGCGTCGGCGTGCCGGCCCATCCACAGCTTCAGGGTGCGGTAGGCGTCGTTCAGGGCGTCGCCCTTGCCGGTCCGGGCGTGCGGTCGGCGTCGGCGGACCAGGTGGATGTGGCGGTCGCCCCGGAAGCTCTGGACCACGCCGGCCGTGTGGTCCTCCGAGTCGTCGTCGATGACCCAGACGTGGGCGATCGGGAACCGGGTCCGCAGGTAGCGGATGGTGTCGCCGATGACGGCTTCCTCGTCCCGGCACGGCACCAGGAAGTGCCACTCGAACGCCTCGGCGCGGCCGGTCGGCGCGGGTTTGTGCCGCAGGTACGGGATGACGATGAGCAGCACGTACGTCACGAACGCGACGCTCATCGTCAGGGCGAGGGCCTGGGTGAAGCCCAGGATGACGTCCAGTTTCACTTCCGGGTCGCCAGCCAGACGAACGCCACCAGCGCCGCCGCGCCGCCGAACACGCTGACCATCGAGCCGAGCAGCGTGTGGCCCCAGTAGTAGCCGGTGTCCACGCCCAGCCACTTCACCAGGCCCACCAGCGTCAGCACCCGGAACTGGTTCACGATGATCACCGCCGTCGCCGCCACGGCCAGTGCGATCAGCACCCGCCGGGCGATGCGCGGGCGCAGCGCGATCATCACCGCGCCCACCAGCAGCAACGGCAGGACGAGGAACGCCGACGTGCACTCCGGCGTCATCCGGAGCCCCAGCGGGGTGTCCGAGCCGAGCCCGAAGTAGACGGTCTGCCGCTCGGCGACCACCTCGACACCGTCGGCGGTGACCACGTCGAGGATCAGGCCGGACAGCGCGATCTCGGCCGTCCGGTAGGCGCGGTGCGCGAACACCAGCCCGGCGGCTGCCGCCACCAGGGCGACGACGATCACCCGGTTGAGGTGTGCGGGGCGGGGCATGGCAATCGCCACTGGACGCGTTCCTTTCCATCTTTCGGGGCCACCCGATAGGGGCTGCGTGAAGGTCATCGGCGTGGCAGGCAGTGACCTGCACTGCCGGATCGGGTGACAACGTGAGTGTTCTTCGGTCTACGAAACGACTCTTAGTGGTGGTCGTTGGGCGGATCAGGTGTACCGCATCCCCCCTTGGGGTTAGTAACCCTTAACCCGACGGGCTGAACGCCGATAGGGGGAATTGCTCGAACAGAGTGTTCGACTCTTGTGAGACTTGTGAGAAAGGAGCCCCATGCGTGTGCGAATGACGGGGCTGGCCGGACTGGCCGCCATCGCCGCCCTCCTGGTCGGCGCCACTCCCGCTTCGGCGGCCCCCGGCGACGCGTCCGCCTACGGCGCACAGCTCAACCTGTCACTGCTGGGCAGTGGCGCGGTGTCCGCCGGTCCGTTCGCCGAGGCGAACGCGAACGGTCCCACTACCAACACGTTCGTCGGTGCGAACGTGCCCGGCGTGCTGTCGACAGGAGTGATCAACACAGAGGCGACCCGAGACGAAAACACCGGCGGCGTCCACTCGAAGGCGAGCACGGCCGACATCTCGCTCGGTCTGCTGTCGGCGATCACCGGAGGCATCTCCGCACAGGCGATCGAGGCGGAGTGCACGGCCACCCAGGCGGGTGTCACCGGCACGTCGACCCTCGCCGGCCTGAACCTGGGCAACCTGGGCACCGTGGACGCCAACCCCGCACCGAACACGACGGTCAACGTCGGCCTGGTCGGGATCAACATCGCCAAGATCGTGTTCAACGAGCAGATCTCCAACCCCGACGGCAGCCTGACGGTCAACGCCCTGCACCTCACCCTGCTCGGTGGCGTGCTCGGCTCGATCGGCACCGGTGACCTGGTCATCTCGTCCGCGACCTGCGGACCGGCCGGGCTGCCGATCCCGATGGCGTCGGGTGCCGGCCTGTGGATCGGGCTGGGTCTGCTGGGCATGGTCGCGGTTCCGTTCGCGGTGGTGACCCTGCGCCGGCGGCACGTGAATCCGGCGGTCTGAGATGTACAAGGTCCCCGGTACCGGGGTCGCCGTGGGCACGGGCGTGGGCTCGCTGGCGGCGACCGGCGCGGGCGTGACGTGGTGGGTGGTCGCGGGTGTGGTGCTGCTGGTGGCAGGCGTGTTCCTGACCCACGCCGCCCGCCGCCGGCGGCGCGTGCACCCCGACGCCTGATGCGAGCGGCGTCCGGCCGCCCGGCCCCCGGGGCGGCCGGACGCCGCGGCCCACTCCCCGGCCCCGTCCCCCCGGGCGCACCACGCCGGGTCGGCGCCGTCCAGGTCGATCCCAGACGCCGTACGCGGCAGCGCGGCGTTCCCCGCGACGCAAGGAGCGCAAGGTGAAGGAAGTTCTGCTGGTCGCCGGTACCCGGCCCGAGGCGGTGAAGATCGCGCCCGTGGCGCTCGCCCTCGCCGACCACCCGGTGCTGCGCCCGCTGATCGTCCACAGCGGACAGCATGAGGGAATGGTCGAGCAGGCGCTGAGTGCGTTCGGCCTCAAGCCCGACATCGTGCTCGACACACCCCGGGTCACCGGGAGCCAGGCCGAGCTGCTGGCCGCGCTGGTGCCCGCGTTCGACCAGGTGCTGCGGGTGCGCGACCCGGCCGTGGTGCTGGTGCAGGGCGACACGACGACCGCGCTGGCGGGCGCGCTGGCCGCGTTCTGGCGCGGCATCCCGGTGGCGCACCTGGAGGCCGGGCTGCGCACCGGCGACCTGGCCGGGCCGTTCCCCGAGGAGGGGACCCGGCAGATGATCGCCCGGATCGCGTCCGTGCACTTCGCGCCGACCGACGACGCGGCGTCGGCGCTGGTGGGGGAGGCGCTGTCGGCGGCCGAGATCGTGGTCACCGGCAACACGGTGGTGGACGCCGTGCGGCGGGTGGCGGACGCGGACCTGCCGGTGCGCGACCCGGCGCTGGCGGCGCTGGAGGAGGAGCTCGACGCGGGCGCGGACCGGCTGGTGCTGGTCACCGTGCACCGTCGGGAGTCGTGGGGAGAGCCGTTGGAGCGGGTGCTGCGTGCGGTTCGGGCGATGGTCGACCGGCACCCGGACGTGCGGGTGCTGCTGCCCGTGCACCCGAATCCGGCGGTCCGGTCGGCCGTGCGGCGGGTGCTGGGCGGTCACGCTCGGATCGTGGTCAGTGAACCATTGGATTACCCCGATCTGGTGCGTGCCCTGCGCCGGGCCGCGCTCGTGCTGACCGATTCCGGTGGCATCCAGGAGGAGGCTCCGTCGTTCGGGGTGCCGGTGCTGGTGCTGCGCGAGTCCACCGAGCGGATGCCGGCGGTGGACGCCGGGTGCGCGTGGCTGGTCGGGACCGACACGACCCGGATCCTGGCGGAGGCGGGGTGGGTGCTCGGGTCGCGGCTGCGGCTGCCGCCGGGGCACAACCCGTTCGGCGACGGCCGGGCCGCGTTCCGCGTGCGCGGCGCGCTGGAACGCCTGGTCGGGTTGCCCGATGTGTTCTCGACGGCGTTGCCGATGCGCATTCCCTCGTGACGACGTTCTGTCACCGGCCACTCGATCAGGTATTCAATTTCGCCCCAAGGGTGACAAGTCCCGGGTGAGGTTAGCGAGAGCCGGGAACCGATCGATTATTCCGGGGGAAAGCGATCACGAGAAGGGCTCCCCATGAACCAGACTCTCGCGCGCCGGGCCGGTGCCGTGGCGGCGGCACTGGCGATCTGCGTGGCAGGAATTCCGGCGTACGCGGCGACTCCGGCGGGCGTGGCGTCCGTCGGCTCGGCGAACTTCACCAAGGCGGGCCGCCAGGTCGTGGTGCCGACCCTGGCCCCGTGCTCGGTGGGCGGCCCGACCACGGCTTCGTCCACAGCGGTTTCCGAACCGGGCATCAGGTTCGGTCCCGGGACATCGACCTGCGCCACGACCGTCGTCGACCCGGCGAACAACACGACCGAGACGACCTCCGTGGCGGAGGGCGGCGCTTTCGAGCTGTCGGCCCTGATGTCGGCGGGCGGTCCACGGCTCAAGGTGGGCAAGTGGAAGGTCTCGTGCACCGGTAGGCAGAACGGGACGTCGGGCGGTTGGTCGCTGGACTCGCTGACCGGTTTTCCGGGGCTGCCCAAGGAAATTCCGGCGAACTACGTGCACGAGGTGAAGAGCGTCGCCGGCAACGTCCTGGCCCGGGTCACGTTCAGCGAGGTGATCCTGCCCGACCCGAACGACGGCAGCCTGACCCTGAACCTCATGCACTTCCGGTTCACGGAGGACTCGGGTGTCACCGGTGAAGTGATCGTCGGCGCGGCTGCCTGCGCACCCACCCCGTAACCACAAGCGCACGCCTCAAGGCCTGCGGTGCCGCAGGCCTTGAGGTCGGTCAGCCGACGTTGGGCGTGCCGGTGGTGGTGACGCCCGCGTCCTGGAGTCGGGTCAGTGCGCTGTCGACGGTTTCCCGGGCCACGCCCGCGGTCAGGTCGAGCAGGACCGTGGTCGTGAAACCGGCGGCTGCCGCGTCCATTGCCGTCGCGCGAACGCAGTGATCGGTGGCGATTCCGACCACGTCGACCTGTTCGACACCGTGTGCCCGGAGCCAATCGGTCAGGCTTTCACCGGCACCCGAAGCGCCCTCGAAACCCGAATAGGCCGCCGCGTAAGCGCCCTTGGAAAACACCGCCTCCACCGGGGTAACGTCGAATTCCGGGTGGAATGACGCGCCGGCCGTTCCCGCGACGCAGTGCACGGGCCACGAGTCCACGTAGTCCGGCGTCTCACTGAAGTGCCCGCCGGGATCGACGTGGTAGTCGCGGGTCGCCACCACGTGGTCGTAGTCGCCCGCCGCGACGTGCGCGGAGATCGCCGCCGCGACCGCCGCGCCGCCGGTCACCGCCAGCGATCCGCCCTCGCAGAAGTCGTTCTGCACGTCCACCACGATCAGTGCCTTGGCCATGTGCCCCTCCTACAAGAACGTCTACAGGAACGTCGTCGGGATCGCGGGTTCGCCACGGGACAGCTTCAAGCCCTCCCACGGCACCGTGACGAGCGCGGCACGGAGGCGTTCCCGGCTCTCCGCAAGGGTGTCCAGACCCTCCACCCGCTGTCCACCACGGAGCAGCGGCACCGGCAGCAGGCGGTCGTGGTCGCCGAGTCCGGGCGCGTCACCGGCCGGGAACACGACCTCCTCCAGCGCCGTCCCGGTGTCCTTGTGCCGGCGCAGCGCACCCTTCTGCCCGCCCCGCGACTCCTTGTGGGAGCTGCGTTTCGCGACCGGCCTGCCCTCGACCTCGACCAGCTTGTAGACCATGCCCGCCGTCGGGGCACCGGAACCGGTGACGACCGACGTGCCCACGCCGTACGCGTCCACGGGCTCGGCGCGCAGCGCGGCGATCGAGTACTCGTCCAGGTCGCCGGACACCACGATCCGGGTGTTCTTCGCGCCCAGCGAGTCGAGCTGGTCACGGGCCTGCCTCGCGAGCACGCCCAGGTCGCCCGAGTCGATCCGCACCGCGCCCAGCGCCGGGCCGGCCACGTCCACCGCCGTCTTGATGCCCGCCGTGATGTCGTAGGTGTCGACCAGCAGCGTGGTGTCCGCGCCGAGCGCCTCCACCTGGCTCCGGAACGCCTCCTTCTCGCTGTCGTGCAGCAGCGTGAACGCGTGCGCGCACGTGCCGGCGGTCGGGATTCCGTGCCGGCGGGCCGCCTCCAGGTTCGACGTCGCCGTGAAACCCGCCAGGTACGCGGCGCGGGCCGACGCGACGGCGGCGTCCTCGTGCGTCCGGCGCGAACCCATCTCGATCATCCGGCGGCCGTTCGCGGCGCCGACCATGCGGGCGGCGGCGGACGCGATGGCGCTGTCGTGGTTGAGGACCGACAGGGCCAAGGTCTCCAGCACCACGCCCACGCCGAACGGGGCGCGGACGGACAGGACCGGGGAGCCCGGGAAGTACAGCTCACCCTCCGGGTAGCCGTCCACGTCGCCGGTGAAACGGTAGTCCGCCAGCCACGCCAGCGTCGCCTCGTCCACGACGTTCGTGCGTGCCAGCAGCTCCAGCTCCGCCGGGCCGAACCGGAACGCCTCGATCGCGTCCAGCAGCCGCGCGGTGCCCGCGACCACCCCGTACCGCCTGCCCTCGGGCAGCCTGCGGGCGAACACCTCGAACACGCACGGGCGGTCGGCGGTGCCGTCGCGCAACGCCGCGGCGAGCATCGTCAACTCGTAGTGATCCGTGAACAGCGACGTCGACATAGCGCCAAAGCCTAGGCTCGCCCGGCCCGTCGATGCAGGAGGTGGCCCTATGGGCTCCGCCACGGACCGTGTCATGACACCATTGGCGGTATGACCACGCCCGTCGAGCATGAGCGGACGCAGGTTGACCCCGCGCCCGTGGAGGTCCGCACCGAGGACCGCCCGTGGCAGACGCTGGTCTGGAACGACCCGGTGAACCTCATGTCCTACGTGACGTACGTGTTCCAGAAGCTGTTCGGCTACAGCCGTGACCACGCGACGAAGTTGATGCTGGACGTCCACCACAAGGGCAGGGCGATCGTGTCCTCCGGATCCAAGGACAAGATGGAGGCCGACGTGGCCAAACTGCACGCGGCCGGGCTGTGGGCGACCATGCAGCGTTCGTCGTGAAGAAATGGACTCGGGACGGCGAGGTGGTGCTGGGCCGCTTCGACCGCCAGGAGGCCGCGGTCGTGCGCGGCCTGGTGAGCCAGATCCAGGACATGCTGCTGGCCCGCGCCGAGGAGGCCCCGCAGGACGAGCTGTCCGAGCTGACCGGCATCCGGACCGGCTCGTCCACCCCGCCCGACGACCCGATCCTGGGCCGCCTGCTGCCCGACTTCCACCGCCTGGACCCGGACGCGCCGGACCCGGCCGAGGTGGACTCGGCGAACGCGCTGCGGTCCCTGCACGAACCCGAGCTGCTGGACCGGAAGACCGAGGTCGCGGCCGTGGTGCTGCGGACGTGCCCGCCGGACGGCGGCGCGGTGGAGCTGCGGCTCACCGAGGCCGAGGCGTGGCTGGTCGCGCTGAACGACGTCCGGCTGGCCCTGGGCACGGCGCTGGACGTGCAGGAGGACATGCCCGACGAGTTGCCGGCCGACGACCCGCGCTCGCCGCACCTGGGCGTCTACCACTGGCTGACCTGGGTGCAGGAGACGCTGGTCGAAGCGGTCATGGACTGAGTGCGCCGATGCTGGTCGGTCGTATTCCAGGGGTCACCGTCGTGCTCACGCCGAACGGCGCGACGGCGGGTGTCGACGTGCGGGGCGCGCCGTGGGGCACCCGGGAGCTCGACCTGCTGGACCCGTCGACGCTGGTCCAGCGCGTGCACGGGATCGTGCTGGCGGACGGGCTCGCGTCGGCGTCCGGGGTGGTGCGGTGGCTGTCCGAACGACACTTCGGGTTCCCGGTGGGTGTCGGCCCGCACGAGGTGGTGCCGATCGTGCCCGCCGCGGCGGTCGGGCGGGGGCGTGCGGACCTGGGGTACCAGGCGTGCGCGGCGGCGGTGCCCGCCGAGCCCGGGACGTTCGTGCTGGTGGGCGACACGGCGGCGGCGCTGGTCGTGGTGGACGCCGACCTGGACCAGGCCTCGTGCCGCCGGGTCGCGATGTCCGCCCACGACGGGCTGGTGCGCGCCGGCGTGCGGCTGCCCGCGACGGTGTTCGCCCTGGCCACCGGCAACCCGACCGGCACGAACCTGAACGAGCTGTGCCGGTCGGCCGCCGACTCGGTCGAGGAGAGCGTCGGGGCGGTTGCCCGGTGACGGCGTCCGCGCAGGCCGCGGGCGTGGGTCAGTGCGGCTTCTCACACACCGGGACACCTTCCGCCACCACGTAGGATGAACCCGTGCTGGTGATTCGCCGTGACCTCGTCGACGCGATGGTGGCGCACGCCCGTCGCGATCACCCGGACGAGGCGTGCGGGATCATCGCGGGCCCCGAGGGCTCCGACCGCCCCGAGCGGTTCATCCCGATGGACAACGCCGAGCGGTCGCCCACGTTCTACCGGTTCGACTCGGGCGAGCAGTTCCGCGTGTGGAAAGAGATGGGCGAGAACGACGAGTCGCCCGTGGTCGTCTACCACTCGCACACCGCCACCGAGGCGTACCCCTCGCGCACCGACATCTCCTACGCCGGCGAACCCGACGCCCACTACGTCCTGGTGTCCACCAGGGACCCGGAGGAGCACGAGCTGCGCTCTTACCGGATCGTGGACGGCGTCGTGACCGAGGAGCCGGTCGAGGTGGTCGAGTCGTACATGTTCTCGCACACGGGTGCCGACGACACGCCCGACTGTCGCTGACGCGCCGCCGTCCGCCACATCTCCCGATATCCGGCTGCTCTCGGAGGTTCCAGCATGGCCGTCACCGTCTCCATCCCCACGATCCTGCGCACGCACACCGGCGGGCAGAAGTCCGTCGAGGCGGCGGGCGCCACGCTCGCGCAGGTCATCGACGACCTGGAGGCCAACCACGGTGGCTTGAAGGCGCGCCTGGTCAAGGAAGGCGTGCTGCACCGGTTCGTCAACGTCTACGTCAACGACGAGGACGTCCGCTTCGCGGGCGGGCTCGAAGCCTCGGTCAAGGACGGCGACACGGTCACGATCCTCCCGGCCGTCGCGGGCGGCTGAGCCGTGGCGCGGTACGAGTCGCTGCTCGACGCGGTCGGCGGCACGCCCCTGGTGGGGCTGCCCCGGCTGTCGCCGTCGAAGGACGTGCGGCTGTGGGCGAAGCTGGAGGACCGCAACCCGACCGGCTCGATCAAGGACCGCCCGGTCCTGACCATGATCGAGGAGGCGGAGCGGTCCGGCGTGCTGCGTCCCGGCTGCACCATCCTGGAGCCGACGTCGGGCAACACCGGGATCGCGCTGGCCATGGCCGCCAAGCTCAAGGGCTACGGCTTGGTGTGCGTGATGCCGGAGAACACCTCGACCGAGCGCAAGCAGCTCCTCCAGGCGTACGGCGCGCGGATCGTGTTCTCGCCCGCCGCCGGCGGCTCCAACCAGGCGGTGGCGCGGGCCAAGGAACTCGCCGCGGAGCATCCCGACTGGGTGATGCTCTACCAGTACGGGAACCCGGCGAACGCGGGCGCGCACTACCACGGCACCGGTCCGGAGATCCTCAAGGACCTGCCCACGATCACCCACTTCGTGGCCGGTCTGGGCACCACCGGCACGCTGGTCGGCGTCGGTCGGTACCTGCGCGAGCAGAAGCCGGAGGTGCAGATCATCGCCGCCGAGCCCCGGTACGGCGAGCTGGTCTACGGCCTGCGGAACCTGGACGAGGGCTTCGTGCCCGAGCTGTACGACGCGGAGGTCCTGACCGGCCGCTACTCGGTCGGCTCGTACGACGCCCTGCGCCGCACCCGGCAGCTGCTGGAGGTGGAGGGCATCTTCGCCGGCATCTCCACGGGCGCGATCCTGCACGCCGCGCTGGCCGTGGCGGAGAAGGCGGCGGCGCGCGGCGAGTCGGCGGACGTGGCGTTCGTGGTGGCCGACGCGGGCTGGAAGTACCTGTCCACCGGGGCGTACTCGGGGACGTTGGACGAGGCCGCCGAGCGGCTCGACGGCCACCTCTGGGCCTGATTTCCCAGGCCGGACTTTCCCGACCGGACAGGGAGCCCGCGCCCCGGGCTCCCTGCTCGGCTACGGCGCGACGACCCGTCCGCCGGCGATCCGGCCGGGGCACAGCCCCTTGGCCTTCAGGCCGCGCACGATGTGCGGTACCGCGTCCACGGTCGTCTGGTACCCGTCGTGCATCAGCACCACGTCACCCGCCACGGCCGCCGTTGCCGTGCGGACGATCTCCTCGGGCGACACCCCACTCCAGTCGCGGGTGTCGACGGACCACAGAACCTGCGTGAGTCCGTACTTACGCGCTTCGGCGACCACAGCGGCGTTCGTGGCCCCGTAAGGCGGGCGGAACAGGGTCGGTGTGCGCCCGGTGGCCCGTCGGACGGCTTGTTGGGTGTCCGCGATTTCCTTGGTGAGTTGCTCCGGGGTGAGCGAGGTGAGGTCCGGGTGCGACCACGAGTGGTTGCCGATCCAGTGGCCGGCCCGTGCGGTGGCCCGCACCAGGTCGGGCTGTTCGGCGGCCCGTGCGCCCAGGTCGAAGAACGTGGCCCGCGCGCCCGCCGACCGCAGCGCGGCCAGCAGCGGTCGGGTGGACTGCGCCGTCGGGCCGTCGTCGTAGGTGAGTGCGACATAGCCGGAACAGCGCGGTGCGGCGTTCGCCGGAGCCACCGGTACGACGAACAGCAATGCCAATGCGAGTAGTGCTCTCAAGTTCAGTCTCCGCCTCTCGGGAACCGTCGCGCGCCCTCGTCCGGTTCTAGCCGAGTCGTCTTGCGGATTTCTGGAGGTGGCGGGCCGGTGGTGCGGCGTTGCCCCGTGCGGGTGTCGGCGGGGCCGGGAGTTCCGCTGTCCCGAGATCGGCGGAAACCTGTCGGAATTCGTGGCCGTTGTTCGCGGGCAGTGGTCCGCAGTTCGGTGTGACGGGGCTCTCTTCGGCATCGGCGGGAATTCCGGTCGGGTCACCTTTTCGGACTAGTCGTAGCTGGTCACACGGCCTGTGGTCAAGTTCCGCGGTCTCGGGTTGATGCGTTCGAGTGAATCTTGCCCAATTGTATTGCGTGATTCCGGGTGAGGTGTTTTCCGCATTTCTGTCGATGGCCGGCTGCTATCGTGCCGGACATGCAATTGACGGTGCTCGGGTGCTCGGGAAGCGCACCCGGTCCGGATCTGCCCACTTCCGGGTACCTGGTGGAAGCGGGCGGGATCCGGATCGCGGTCGAACTCGGCGGCGGCGTGTTCGGCGCGCTCCAGCGGCGGTGCGACCCGTTCCAACTCGATGCCGTGCTGCTGTCGCACCTGCACTTGGACCACTGCGCGGATTTCAGCGCCCTCACCACCTACCTGCGGGAGCACCCGAACCCGCCGCCGGCGCGTGGCCGGCTGCCGGTGCTCGCGCCGTCCCACGCGCCGACCCGGCTGGCCGCCGCGCACGCCGCGTCCGAGGAGGAGTTGGCCACCCTGCGGCTGTCGGACACCTACGACTTCGTGCCGCTCAAGGCGGGGCGGTTCGACATCGGGGCGGTGTCGGTCGAGGTGGCCCCGATGCGGCACATCTGCGAGGCGTACGCGTTCCGGATCTCGCACAACGGGGCGTCCATGGTGTTCACCGGCGACACCGTGCCGTGCCCGGAGTTGGTGGACCTGGCCCGGGGCGCGGACCTGCTGCTGGCCGACGCGGCGTGGCGGGAACAGGCGGGTCGGGCCAACTACCTGCACATGAGCGGCCGGGAGACCAGCCTGGTGGCGACCGAGGCGGGTGTCGGGCGGTTGGTGCTGACGCACGTGCTGCCGTGGTCGGACCGGGAGGGCGTGCTGGCCGACGCCACCGAGGCGTTCGCCGGCCCGGTGACCCTGGCCGAGCCCGGCGCGGTGTACCCGGTCTGACGGCTTGCCCGGACTGACGACTGCCCGGTCCCGACGCGGTGGCCGCTGGTCGGTACGCGGTGGCCGCTGGTCGGCACGCGGTGGCCGCTGGTCGACTGAGGCGCTTCTGAGCTTCGGCCCTCGGGATTGTCGTACCCCTGTGGTGGAATGAAAGCAGGGGACCCCCTGGGCGGGGACTTCTGCGAGAGCCTGCGCGGCTGGTGCCGGCAAAGTCGTTAGTGGTGGTCGGTTGTAGTCGCGGGCACGCTTTCACGTCTTTGTACGCAGCGGGACCACGCACGCAGGTCGACCTGTCCGTACGCAACGGCACCACTGGTGTCGGGAACGCTATGCAGCGGGACCACATCATCCGGTACCTGAAACCGCCGGGGAACACTACGGATCGCGCGGCCCGCAACGACGACGCACGTGGTAAACGGCGGCCCCCGGGACATCAGCTCGTCGTGTGGTGGGGCCAGCCGGTGGGAAGATCGGCTCGTCGTGTGGCGGGGGTTGCCCGGCCTCGGGGTCAGCCGGCGAACGCGGTCGAGGGCAGGCCCTCGCCCAGGCCCGGGAGCACCAGGACCGAGCCGGCGAGTTCGCTCAGCGCGTCACCGGTCAACCCGACCCGGGCCGTCGTGATGTACAGGTCGGTGAAGTCGTGCCCGCCGAACGCGCACGCGGACGGCTGGCCCACCGGCAGTTCGATCTCGGTGTCGACCCGCCCGTCCGGCGTGTACCGGCGGACCGCCGCGCCACCCCACAGCGCGACCCAGACCGCGCCCGACGAGTCCACGCACAGCCCGTCCGGCAGCCCCCGGTCCACCTCGGCCAGCGTGCGGCGGTTCGTGGCGGCACCGGAGTCGCGGTCGTAGTCGAGCACGTCGATCCGCCGGGTCGGCGAGTCGACGTAGTACATGCTCGTGCCGTCCGGGCTCCAGCCGATGCCGTTGCTGCACCCGACCTCGTCCAGCACGACCTTGGCGTCACCGGTCGGCTCGATCCGGGCCAGCCACCCGCCGGGCTCGTCGTCGTAGCGCATGGTCCCGGCCCACAGCCGCCCGGCGGGGTCGACCGCCGCGTCGTTGCCGCGCACCCCGTCGCGCGCCCAGTAGACCAGCCACGTCTTCGTGCCGTCCCGCTCGACCAGCGCGACCCCGTCCCGCAGGTTCAGCACCAGCCCGCCCCGGGTACGGGGCTTGGCCGCGCCGACGTGCTGCGGCACGTCCAGCACCGCGTCCTCGTCCCGGCTCGGCGCGTACCGGTGCACCTGGTTGCCGAGGACGTCGACCCAGAGGAGGGTCCCACTGCCGTGGTCCCAGGTCGGCGCTTCACCCAGGACGGCCTCTGCGCGCACGGCGACTTCGATCGACACGGCCTCAGCGTAGGCGCTGATCACCCGCGGCCCGCGCAGGCATGGCCCCTGATCTCGGACTTCACCGGAGGCTTCGTCACATTCGGCGGGTTCCGGCCCGGCTGACGAGCGGGTTGGGGTCCGGGACCGCGCGTTCGGCACCGGACGCGCAATCGGTGTCCTCGAATGCCCCGTTCACCCGTAGCCTGGACATGTGGATCCCACGGTTGTGACGCCGGCCCCCCGGTCGCCGGCCAAGCGCGTCATCCCGCCGAACCCCCTGCTGTCGGCGGCCGTCGTGGCGGGGTTCGTGGCCCTGCTCTTCGTGGTCGAGGGCATCGACACGGCGCTGGGCGGACGGCTCGACTACGAGGGCGTCATCCCGCGCGACTTCACCGAGTGGGACAACCTGATCTGGGCACCGGTGCTGCACGCCGGCTGGCAGCACCTGACCAGCAACGCGGTTCCGCTGCTCATCCTCGGTTTCCTCGCCACCTCCGGCGGCATCAGGCAGTTCCTCCAGATCACCGCCGTGATCTGGCTGGTGGACGGCCTCGGCGTGTGGCTGATCGGCTCACCCGGCAGCCACATCGGCGCGTCCGGACTGGTGTTCGGCTACCTGGTGTTCCTGCTGGTGCGCGGCATCTTCGCGCGGTCGTTCGGGCAGATCGCGGTCGCCGTCGTGGTGTTCGCCCTCTACGGCGCGGTGCTGTGGGGCGTGCTGCCCGGACAGCCCGGCGTCTCCTGGGAGAGCCACCTGTTCGGCGCGCTCGGCGGCGTGCTCGCGGCCTGGGGTGTCGCCCGGGACGACCGTCGGGCCGCAGCGGCGTGAGCACCGCTGACATGCGATTCGCCGTCTTAGACCTGCGCATCTCCGGCACCGGGCCGATGGGCCGGTGCGTGAAATCACCCTGCGGATTTCTGCCCGGGCTGGAAAACGTGTCTTTCCAGCCCCATGAATGTTTTGGCACTCTCCATTGGTGCTGTTGACCATCCTCGGCTGCTCGGGCAGCCTGCCGGGCCCCCAGGCCCCCGCATCCGGCTACCTCGTCGAGGCGGACGGCTACCGGCTCGGGCTTGAACTCGGCAACGGTGTGCTGGCTTCACTGCAAGCGCACTGCGACCCGTTCTCGCTGGACGCGCTGCTGTTCTCGCACCTCCACCCGGACCACTGCGCCGACTTCACCACGCTCGCGGTGATGCGCCGCTACCACACCGATCCGCCGCACGACACGACCGAAAACCGGCTCCCGGTCCACGCCCCGGCCGAGGCGCCCCGGCGCTTCGCCCGCGCCTACGCCGAAAACGCCGAGGAACTGTGCACCGCCGACCTGTCGGACGTGTTCGAGTTCCACCCCTTCACCGCCGAGCCCTTCCGCGTCGGCCCGTTCGAGATCACCGCCGTCCGCGTCGACCACCCGGGCGAGGCGTACGGGTTCCGCATCGCCACGGAGAACGCGGTGCTCGCGTTCACCGGGGACAGCGGGCCGTGCGACGCGTTGCGGACGCTGTCCGACGGGGCGGATCTGCTGCTGTCCGAGGCGACCTGGACACACGCCGACGACCGTCCGGCCGGCGTGCACCTGTCCGGCGTGCAGGCGGGTGAACTGGCGGCGGAGTCCGGAGTCGGCCGACTGCTGCTGACCCACGTCGCGCCGTGGACCGATCCGGACGCGGTGCTCGCCGAGGCGCGGACCCGGTTCGGCGGGCCGGTCGAAGTCGTGCGGCAGGGCCACAAGTACACGGTGGACGAACCGGCCGTGCGGGTGATCGGCTGATCCGTGGTCCGGGTCCGGTTCCACGGCCGGTTCGCACCCGGTGCCGCCGGCCCGGGCGATGTCCAACACGTGCCGGGGCCGCCGTCGTCCGGGTCGGCTAACGTCGATCACGTGTCGAACGTCGAGGTGCGTCAGGTCGGTAAGCACGAGTTCGTCGCCACCAACGACCGGGGCGCTTCGGCGCGCGTCGGCCGCAAGGGCGCGGAGGGCTCCTTCACCCCGGTCGAGCTGCTGCTCGCGGCGGCGGCGGGCTGTGCGGCGGTGACCGCCGAGACGCTGATCACCCGCCGGGTCGGCGAGGGCGTCACGGCTCGGGCCGACGACGTGCGGCCGGCGGACGCGCACGAACTGGACTCCGTGCCGGTGACCCTGGACTACGACGTGTCGGCGTTGACCGAGGAGCAGCGCGCGGAGCTGGACGCGCTGGTGCGGCGGGCGATCGACCAGCTCTGCACGGTGAGCCGGACGTTGCGCAAAGCCCCGCCGACGCCGCTGTACCTGCCCTAGCCCTGCCCGACCCCGTCGTACACGGCCGTGGACCCGCTGTGCCCGATCCGGACGGTCTGCACGACCACCGCCGCACCGGACGCGACGACCAGCACCGCCACCACGACCAGGATCCGCCGCCACGTCCTGGGCACGCTCGCGTCGTCGGTCGCGGCGGCGCGTTCCCGGTCGGCGAGGCGGCCCGCGAACAGCAGCGCCACGACCACGACCCCGAAGCCCAGCGCGAACGGCAGCAGGTCGTTGCCCAGCTCGGCGTGCCGCTGGATGAGCGGGTTCTCCAGCTTCGCCATCCGGGCTTCCAGCTGCTCGCCGGCCTTCTGCGCGGGCAGCACCGAGCCGACGCCCAGCACCGTGATGATCAGCACCGGCCACGCGTGGCGCTGCCGCCACTTCGGCACCACGGCCAGCGCGGCGGCGGCCACGGCGGACAGCGGCAGGAGTACCACGACCGCGTGGACCAGCAGCGGGTGCGCGGGGAGACCGAAGATCGTCACCAGGTCGTCTGCGAGTGCCATGCCTCTCCCTACGCCAGTGGGACGTCGTCCGGTTCAGCGCCTTAGGGTAGTGCCGTGCTGAGGACCGATGGCAGGAACGACGACGCGCTGCGCGACATCAGGATCACCCGTGGCTTCCAGCAGTGGCCGGCGGGCTCGGTGCTG
>CBHFOL010000047.1:0-32139 GCA_965995405.1 uncultured Saccharothrix sp. | reverse complement strand
GGTTCGCGTCCCCGCCGACAACGCCGAGATCGTCGGCGTGCGCGATGTCGTCGGCCAGGAGGGTCTCGACAAGGTCTTCGAGGTCTTGCGTGCTCCTCACACCGAGGAGCCGACCAACTGGTCCCGGCGGTACAAGGCCAACCTGGAGAAGCTCGCGTCCGGTGACGTGAACAAGGTGGCCGAAGTGGTGCGCGACCTCTGGCGGCGCGAGAAGGATCGCGGTCTGTCCGCTGGTGAGAAGCGGATGCTGGCGAAGGCTCGACAGATACTGGTTAGCGAACTGGCGCTCGCCGAGGGCACCGACGAGGACAAGGCCGAGGTCCTGCTCGACGAGGTTTTGGCCACCGCGTCCTGATCATCGAAACCTGCACACAGAGAATCCGCGAACATGGGTGTGGTCGCGCTCGTGCCCGCGGCGGGCCGGGGTGAGCGGCTGGGTTTTGGGCTGCCCAAGGCGTTGGTCCCGGTCGACGGCGTTCCGCTGCTCGTGCGTGCGGTGCGTGGCCTGTTCGAGTCCGGCTGCGTTCAGCACGTGGTGATCGCCGCGCCTCCGTCCGATGTGGACACCGTGTACACCGTCACCGCCCCGTCGGCTCCGGCCGACGGGGCGGTACACGTGTTGCCGGGTGGTGCGGAGAGATCGGATTCGGTGCGGTTGGCGCTGGTCCACGCGTTGCGGGAGTTCCCGGACACCACGATCGTGCTGGTGCACGACGCCGCGCGCGCGTTCACCCCACCGCACGTGGTGCGGACCGTGGTGGACGCGGTCGCGGCGGGCAGACCCGCGGTGATCCCGGTGCTGCCGATGGCGGACACGGTCAAGCAGGTCGACGCGGACGGTGTGGTGGTCGCCACGCCGGACCGGGCCTCGCTGCGAGTGGTCCAGACCCCTCAGGGCTTCGACGCACGGGTGCTGCTCCGCGCCCACGAGGCGGGCCTGCACGCGACCGACGACGCCGGTCTGGTGGAACGGCTCGGCGTGCCGGTGTCGACCGTGCCCGGCCACCCGGACGCCATGAAGATCACCACTCCGTTCGACCTGGCGGTCGCGGAGGCACTTCTCGTGAGAGGCCACGCGTGAGGGTCGGAATCGGCACCGATGTCCACCAGGTGGAACAAGGTCGCGACTGCTGGCTGGCCGGCCTGTTCTGGGACGGTGTCGCCGGCTGCGCCGGTCACTCGGACGGCGACGTGGCCGCGCACGCCCTGTGCGACGCGCTGCTGTCCGCCGCCGGGCTGGGCGACCTGGGCGCGGTGTTCGGCACCAGTGACCCGCGCTGGTCCGGAAAACACGGTGTCGAGTTCCTCGCCGAAGTGCGCAGACTCCTCGAAGAGGCGGGCTTCCGGGTGGGCAACGCGGCCGTGCAGGTGATCGGCAACGCGCCGAAGATCGGCACCCGCCGGGCGGAGGCGCAGGAGGTCCTGTCGGCCGCGGTCGGCGGCCCCGTCTCAGTCAGTGGGACGACGGCGGACGGCCTGGGCCTCACCGGACGGGGCGAGGGCATCGCGGCCGTGGCCACCGCGCTGATCGTCCCACTAGCCTGAAACGCATGGCGATCAACCTCAGCGCGGCGACGCGTGCCCTGGTGGACGGCCGGAACTACGCCACGATCTCCACGCTCAACAGGGACGGCAGCCCGCAGAGTTCGGTCATGTGGATCACCCGCGACGGCGACGACATCCTGTTCTCGACGGTCCGCGGCCGGCTCAAGGAACGCAACCTCGCCCGTGACCCGCGCGCCAGCGTTTCGGTGTGGGACAAGGACAATCCGGAAACCTACGTCGAGATCCGGGGCACCGTCGCGATCACCGAGGACGAGGGCCGCGAGGTGGTCGGGACGCTGTCCGACAAGTACCTGGGCAAGCCCTTCCCCGCCGAGGCCCCGGACGTGGTCCGGGTGGTCCTGCGGCTCACCCCGACGAAGGTCACCGGCAACGCCGCCGGCTGACCCGGCGAGTGTGGCGTGCGTCCCTGCTCCGGCCGGAACCCTTCAACCAAGAGGTCCAGACCACGTAACGTGCGACCGTGACGATCCGAGCCGTCCTCTTCGACTTCTCCGGCACGCTCTTCCGCCTCGAACACGATTCGCTGGCCGAGCACGGCGACCTGATGCGGGCCCTCACCGCGCCGGTCGGCGTCGCGGAGGGCCTGGACGTCGACCCCGACGAGTGGGAACGCCGCGACCTCGACGGCGACCTGCACCGCGACCTGCACGTGAAGGTCCTCCAGGCGGCCGGCGCGGACGACCCACTGGCCTTCTACACCCGGCTGTGCTCGCCGCCGTTCTGGCAGCCCTACCCGGACACCGCGACCGCGCTGGGCACCGGGCTGCCGACCGCCGTGGTGAGCAACATCGCGTGGGACGTCCGGACCGTCTTCGCCCGACACGGCGTCGAGGACCTGGTCGACGAATACGTCCTGTCCTACGAGGTCGGGCACGTCAAGCCGGACCCGAAGATCTTCCGGATCGCCTGCGACCGGCTGGGCGTGCACCCGAGCGAGGCCCTGATGGTCGGGGACAGCGAGGAGGCCGACGGCGGCGCGGCGGCGGTGGGCTGCCGGGTGGCGATCGTGCCGCCGCTGGAGACCGGGCAGCGGCCCGAGGCGTTGCTCCGCGTGCTGCGCCACCACACGTCCTGGGCAGACCACACGTCATAGGCATCCGGCATAAGCACAAACGGGCGGGCGATTCAACCCCGGGGTGGCATCGCCCGTACCATCTTCACGTGAGCCTCCACCTGTACGACACGGCGAGCCGGTCCATGCGGGAGTTCGTCCCGCAGGTCTCCGGAACGGCGTCGATCTACGTGTGTGGGGCGACCGTGCAGGGCGTGCCCCACATCGGCCATGTGCGCAGCGGCCTGAACTTCGACGTGCTGCGCCGCTGGCTGGGCCGCACGTACGACGACGTGCGGCTAGTGCGCAACGTCACCGACATCGACGACAAGATCCTCGCCAAGGCGACCGCCAACGGCCGCCCGTGGTGGGAGTGGGCGTACACGCACGAACGCGCGTTCGAGGACGCGTACACGGCGCTGGGCTGCCTGCCCGCGTCCTACGCGCCGCGCGCGACCGGCCACGTGACGCAGATGGTCGAGCTGATGCAGCGCCTGATCGACCAGGGCCACGCCTACCCGGCGCAGGGCGACGTGTACTTCTCCGTCACCTCCTTCCCCGAGTACGGCGCGCTGTCCGGCCAGAAGTTGGACGAGGTGCACCAGGGCGAGTCGGCGGCGCAGGGCAAGCGCGACCCGCGCGACTTCACGCTGTGGAAGGCCGCGAAGCCCGGCGAGCCGTCCTGGCCGACGCCGTGGGGCGCGGGCCGGCCGGGCTGGCACCTGGAGTGCTCCGCGATGGCGACCGCCTACCTGGGCGGCACGTTCGACATCCACGGCGGCGGGATCGACCTGATCTTCCCGCACCACGAGAACGAGCAGGCGCAGTCGCGCGCGGCGGGCGACGGGTTCTCGCGGTACTGGATGCACAACGCCTGGGTGACGCTCAGCGGCGAGAAGATGTCGAAGTCGCTGGGCAACACGGTGGCCATCCCGACGCTGCTGGAGCAGGTCCGCGCGCCGGAGCTGCGCTACTACCTGGTGGGCCCGCACTACCGGTCCACCATCGAGTTCTCCCGGGAAGCGCTGGACGAGGCCGTGTCGGCGTACCGGCGGATCGAGTCGTTCGTGCGCCGGGTCGTGGAGCGCACGGGTGCCGTCGGCGACCAAGGCGACTACCCTGAGCAGTTCGTCTCCGCGTTGGACGACGACCTGGGCACGCCGGGCGCGCTGGCCGCGATCCACCGGCGGGTCCGGGAGGGCAACACCGCGCTGGAGTCGGCCGACGACCTGGGCGCGCGTGCGGCGGCCGAGTCGGTGCGCGCGATGGCCGACGTGCTCGGCGTGGACCCGCTGAAGTGGGGCGACACGTCGGCCGGCGAGTCGGGCAGCCGGCAGGCGCTGGCGACCCTGGTCGAGCACGTGCTGGAAGAGCGCGTGCAAGCCCGCAAGGACAGGGACTTCGCGAAAGCCGACGCGCTGCGCGACCACCTGCTGCTTGCCGGGATCGCCGTCGAGGACACCCCCGACGGTCCGCTGTGGACCTTGAAGGACGACTGAAGCTCGTGGCAGGGAACTCCAAGCGCCGGGGCGCGATGCGCAACCCGGGCTCCAAGAAGGGCGCGGTCGTCGGTTCCGGCGGGCAGAAGTCGAAGGGCTTGCAGGGCAAGGGCCCGACGCCCAAGGCGACGGACCGGCCGAACCACCCCGCGTACAAGCGGGCCCAGTCGACCGCGAAGGTCGAGCAGGCCCGGACGCAGCGCCGCCGGGCCGCCGAGAACACGCCGGAGACCGTCGCCGGGCGCAACCCGGTGGTGGAGTGCCTGCGCGCGGGCATCCCGGCGACCGCGCTGTACGTGGCGCTGGGCATCGACGCGGACGACCGGGTCGCCGAGGCGGTGCAGCTGGCCGCCGACCGGGGCATCTCGGTGCTGGAGGTGCAGCGCGGCGAGCTGGACCGGATCACCGGCGGCGCGATGCACCAGGGCCTCGGGCTCCAGGTGCCGCCGTACGAGTACGCCGAGCCGCGCGACCTGCTCAAGATCGCCCGCCAGTCCGGCCGGCCGCCGCTGCTGGTGGCGCTGGACGGCGTGACGGACCCGCGGAACCTGGGCGCGGTGGTGCGTTCGGCGGCGGCGTTCGGCGCGCAGGGTGTCGTGCTGCCGCAGCGGCGTTCGGCGGGCATCACCGCCGTGGCGTGGCGGACCAGCGCGGGCACGGCGGCGCGGATGCCGATCGCGATCGCGACGAACCTGACCCGGCAGCTCCGCGAGTGGGCCGACGAGGGCCTGATGATCGTGGGCCTGGACGCCGACGGCACGGTCGACGTCGACGGGCTGGAGCTGGCGACCGGGCCGCTGGTGGTCGTGGTGGGCTCGGAGGGGCGCGGGCTGTCCCGGCTGGTGCGGGAGACGTGCGACCAGACCGTGTCGATCCCGATGGCGGCGGGCGTGGAGTCGCTCAACGCGTCGGTGGCGGCCGGTGTGGTGCTCGCCGAGGTGGCGCGCAGGCGGCGGCTGGACGTCTGAGCGGGTGGCTGCGCCCGGTGTGACGCCGGGCGGTTTGTCACCCGATCGGCAACCTTGACGACTACCGCCGGATAAAGTTCCCGGCGATGTCCTTCGCCACGCCCCTGTTCCTGTGGTTCTTCCTGCCGGCCGTGCTCGCGGCCGTCCTCGTCGCACCCAGGGGCTGGCGCAACGGCGTGGTGGCGGTCGCCAGCCTGTTCTTCTACGCGACCGGCGCGGGCGGCACGACGTTCCTGCTGCTCGGCGTGATGGTGGTGAACTACCTGGCGGGCCGCCGGCTGGAGCCGGGCGCGCCGGGTGACCGGAAGCTGCTGCTGGTCGGCGCGATCTGCGTCAACCTGGGCGTGCTCGTGGTGTGGAAGTACCTCGGGTTCGCCACCGAGCAGCTGCACGCCATCGCGTCGCTGATCGGGGCGGACCTGCCGGTGGTGCACCTGGCGCTGCCGATCGGCATCTCGTTCTACACGTTCCACCACATCTCGTACGTGGTGGACGTGTACCGGGGTGAGCGGCCGGCGCTGCGCAAGCCGGTCGCGTTCGTCACCTACATCGCGATGTTCCCCCAGTTGGTCGCCGGCCCGATCGTCCGGTTCCGGGAGATCGCGGACCAGCTTCCGCAGGAGCGGCACCACCGCCTGGACGACATCGCGGCGGGCTTCCCGAGGTTCGCGCTGGGGCTGTGCAAGAAGGTGGTCATCGCCGACTCGCTGGCCCCGCTGGTGGACGCGTGCTTCGCCACGCCGGACGACAAGATGACCTTCGCGGTGGCCTGGCTGGGCGCCGTCGGTTACACGCTGCAACTGTACTTCGACTTCTCCGGCTACTCGGACATGGCGATCGGGCTGGGCCGGATGCTGGGGTTCCGGCTGCCGGAGAACTTCGCCCGGCCGTACTCCTCCGTGACCGTCACCGAGTTCTGGCGGCGCTGGCACATGTCGCTGTCCCGCTGGTTCCGGGACTACGTCTACATCCCACTTGGCGGGAACCGGACCGGGGTGCTGCGCACCTACCGCAACCTCGGGATCGTTTTCGTGCTCACCGGTTTCTGGCACGGGGCCAACTGGACGTTCCTCGTGTGGGGTTTGTTCCACGGTGGCCTGTTGGTCCTCGAACGCCGTTTCGGTTGGGATTCCGCACCGGTCGACAGCCGGGCCCGAATTGGCCGCAGGGCACTCACCATGGTCCTCGTGGTATTCGGCTGGGTGTTCTTCCGATCGGCCGACCTGGGTGACGCGTTCACCATGATCGGGCATATGCTGGTGCCCGATTTCAGCGGTCTCGGCGAGACGGTCGCAGCCGCCGCGACCAATCAGCGGATTGTGCTCCTGGTGGCCGCGCTGGCGATTGTGGTAATGCCCGCCACACCGGTGACCGGCCCCTACCTGGAGTCCTCTCGGGACCGGATCGCGGTAGCCGCTAGGGTGTCCCTGATGACGGTGGGCGTTGCCTACGCGGCGATCCTGGTCGCCGGCGGTACGTTCAGCCCGTTCCTGTACTACCAGTTCTGATGATCCACCCGCAGGTCGCGGCGACAATTGCCGCAGGGGTTCCGGGCACCCGCTCGTCGCCCCGCACGAACGCGCTGACCCGGTCGGACCAGTCGGCGCGACGACCAATGGAGGTCGCCCTGACCCACGGTAGGCAGGCTTTGCGCGCGGCGGGTCACCTACGGTCAACTGTCAAGAATAGGTACCCGGATATTCGCCATTGTAACTACTTTATGTAACCGACCTGGTCCGTTCGGGTACACACTGTGGTAGGACAGAGATTGCACAACCGACAGCTTCTACCGTGCTAACCGAGATAATTGTTACGTCGGGTGGGGGTAACGTGACTCACTCATCGGGGCCGACGAACCTGGAGGAGCGTTGACTTCCGGGGGGACGATCCGTGCGCTCGTGGGCAACCGCGAGTTCCGCGGCATGTGGCTCGGCTCGACGGTGTCCACCGTCGGTGACCAGCTCGCGGCCGTGGCGCTGTCACTCCTGGTGTTCGAACGCACGAACTCCCCCGCGTGGACCGCGCTCACCTGGTCCCTGACGCTGCTCCCGTCGCTGGTGTCCGGGCCGCTGCTGGGCTGGGTCGCGGACCGGTTCCCCCGACGCACGGTGATGATCTGCTGCGCCTGGCTCCAGGCCGCGCTGGTCGCGCTGATGGCGGTGCCCGGCGTCCCGTTGTGGATCATGATAGTCCTCTTGGTCATCGTGCTGATGATCGCCTCCCCGTTCCTCGCCGCGCAGGAGGCCAGCCTGCCGTCGGTGCTGCCGGAGAAGCGCTACGACGACGGCGTGGCGCTGTTCGGGACCTCGGTGGACGTGGCGCAGATGGCCGGACTCGCCGCCGCGGGCTTCCTGGTGACGGCGGCCGGGCCGCGCTGGGCGCTGGCGATCGACGCGGCGACGTTCGTGCTGGTCGCGATCCTGGTGCAGCTGTCGGTGCGGTTCCGACCCGCCGCCGACCCGCTCGGCTCGGCACTTCGGGAAACCGAAGCGCAGAAAGGAGCTTTCGCGCTACTCGTCACTGAACCGCGGTTGCGCTCTCTAATGGGTATGCGCCTGTTGGCCGGCATCGCGATGGTGCCCGAGGGGCTCGCCGTGCCGTTG
Organism: uncultured Saccharothrix sp.; assembly: GCA_965995405.1. GTDB lineage: Bacteria > Actinomycetota > Actinomycetes > Mycobacteriales > Pseudonocardiaceae > Actinosynnema. The sequence continues at coordinate 24,452 of CBHFOL010000047.1, read as the reverse complement.
GCCGCGAGCCTGGACGCGGTGTGGGCCGTGGGCCTCATCCTGGCCATCGAGCCGGCCGCGAACGTGCTGGGGGTCGCCGTGCTGTTCCGGGTCGTTCGCGACCCGGCGAAACGGGAGCGGCTGATCGGCCCGCTGGCCATCCTGTCGCTGGCCCCGCTGGTGATGTTCGCGCTGAACCCCAATCTGACCTGGACGATCGCGCTGCTCGTGCTCGCCGGGATGGCCGGGGCGTACCACACGCCCGCGCGCTCGGCGTGGATGCGGATCCTGCCGGACGCCTACCGGGGTCGGGCCTACGGCATCGCGCGCACGGCCCTGCGGTCCAGCCAGGGCGGCGGGATGGCCCTCGCCGGTGTGGTCGCCCACGCGATCGGCTCGGTGACCGCGACACTCGCGGGCGCCGGCGCCATCGGTCTGCTCCTGGCGGGCCAGGCGACCGTAGCCTGGAACCGTGCCCGGACCAGGACCGACCCGAACACGGTGACCATATGAAACGGACTCATCATGAATGGCGATTGTCATGACGAGGCGTCCGTGTGCACACCGCGAGAAGGCGCGCACGTACGGTGAAGATTCGGGGTCGGGCCGAAGGAGGGCGATGGAGTCACCACTCGCGGTTACGCATGGCAGACGCTCCTCTACGCGCGACTTGGGTACCGAGGGGGGCCGTAAGGCCGTCGCTGGGCCGGCTGTAGGCCGCGCGGCGGCGGCATGAGTGTAGGGGGGACGTGGTGACGAACAGTTTGCCTGACCACGGGCCGTCCGCGACAGTCACGTGGCGTCTGAGGCGGAACTGGGACCTTTGGTCGCTTCGCCGTACCGCGATCGTCTACATCCTTTCCGTCGAAGTGGCGGTCGTATTTGCCGCCATTTGGCTGCTGACTACTCTCGGTTCCGCGTCGGGTACGGAATGGCTGCGGTTCGCGGCGCTGGTGTTGGCCGTCACCGTCCACCTCACCACCGTGCGCCGGGCCGAGGAATCCAGGCGGGACGAATCCGCAGGTCCGTACTTCGACCTGACGTCCGTGTGGACTTTCGCGGCGGCGATCGTGCTGCCCGGTGGCATGGCCGTCCTGGTCGCGGTGTGGCTGCGGATCGTGCTGTGGCCGATTGCCCGGAGGCAGCCGTACCGGTTCGTGTTCACATCCGCGCACATCGTCGCAAGCACGGTGCTCGCGAACGCCGCTGTCCACCTGTCGGGATTCTCGCTGGCCGCCTCCGGCCGGGTCTTGACGGACCTGGCCCTGCTGGGCGTGCTGGTGGCGGTGGCGGCGCTGTACTGGTTCGTCCAGGTGATCCTGATGACGGTCGCGCTGAAGATCGTCAACCCGCAGACCCGGTTCGTGGACTCGCTGGGCACGCGCAGCGACAACATGCTGGAGATGACCACGCTGGGCGTCGGGGCGATGCTCGGGATGCTGGCGGCGACCCACTGGGTGGCGCCGCTGCTGCTGGTCGTGCCGGTGATCCTGGTGAACGCCCTGCTGCACCGCGCGTCGGAGCGGCAGGCGCACCTGGAGCGGCTGGTCGCCGAGCAGCACCAGGCGCACCTCCAGCTGACCATGGACGCACACACGGACTACCGGACGGGTCTGTTCAACACGAACGGGCTGAGCGAGCACGCGGGGCGGCTGACCGACCGGTGCCGGCACGCGGGGCAGCCGGTGACCGTGCTGGCGATCGACCTGGACCACTTCAAGCGGATCAACGACACGTGGGGGCATCCGGCGGGCAACGCGGTGCTGGCCGAGGTGGGGCGCATCCTGCGGGAGAAGCTGCGGCCCGGTGACGTGGCGGGACGGGACGGCGGCGAGGAGTTCGTCGTGGTGCTCGCCGACACCGGGCTGTCGCAGGGGGCGGCGATCGCGGAGCGGGTCCGGGAGGCCATCGGCGAGATGTCGGTGGTGACGACGGACAAGCACCGGAACACGGTGACGCTGCGGGGGCGGAACCTGCCGTTGACGGAGGACGGGCCGGAGGTCCGGGCCATCTCGGCGTCCATCGGGGTGGCGGTCGTTCCGGACAACGGGGACAGCCTGGCGGCGGCGCAGCACAGTGCCGACGCGGCCCTGTACGCGGCGAAGGAGAACGGCCGCAACCAGGTCCGGGTCGCCGGCATCGACATCCAGGCGCACCGGCTACCCGCGCCCCGGGTGGACGAACCCGAGATCACGCGCTCCGCCTAGCCGGTCACGGCTCCGGCGCGGTGTGAAGTGCCTGCCGGGCGTAGGCCCGCACGTCGGCGTCCGTGTCGTCCAGCGCCCGCTTCAGCGCGGCCTGTACCTCGGCCCGGTCAGCCCACTGCGTGAGTGCCCGCACGGCCGCTTTCCGGACGTCCAGGTTCACGTCCTCCAGGCACTCGACCACCCGCGACGCCTCGCCCACCGCCCACACCGCACCCACCCTCACCTGCCAAGCAGGATCGGTCAGGGCCTCCGCCGCCGGAGCGCGCAACTCGGGAAAACCCGCCCCGGACTCCAAAGCCGCCGCACGGACCAGCAGGTCCTGGTCGTCGGCGAGCGCCACCAGCACGTCCGGGCGTGCCTTCAACGCACCCAAACCCTTGGCCACCAGCACCCGCAGTTCGCGTTCCGGATCGGACGCCGCGCGCGCCAGCCCATCGGCCGAACGCACCGCCACCAGGCCCCGGATCCCACTTGAACGGACGGCTGCCGACGGATCGTCCAAAGCAGCCGTGTAGACCTGCTCGGTGCCCAGCTTCAACGCCCACAGCACCTCCAGCGCGACCGCCCGCGAAGGCGACAGCTCCAGCGCCTCCCGCAGCTCGTCACCCGCCGGGACGACCTCGACCAGTTCGCTCAGGCTCGCGCCGGCCGCCGTGCGGACCTCTGCGTCGTCATCGGCCATCGCCCGCACCAACGCGAACTCGAAACCGGCGGGCACCGCCTCGGTCAGCAGGGCAACGGCCGCGCGTCGCACGGAAGGGTCCGGGTCGGACAGGTAGGGGCTGAGGGTGGCCAGGTCGGGCTGTTCGTCGGTCAACGCCAGCAGTTCCAACAACCGCGCCGATTCCGTGCCCACCGAGCGCCGGACCTCACTGTCCACAGCGGACGCCACGGTCACCGCACGGGCGGACAACACCTCGACCTCACCGGGCGGCGGCACGAAACCCTCCACCGGCACCAGGTACGGGGCCACCGGGCGCTTGACGAACTCCATGTCCCCCACCGCGTTCTTGCGCAGGTTGAGATGGTGGAACCACGACTCGTCATCGCGTTCCGGCAGGTCGACACGGTCGTGGTAGAGACCCCAGCGGCTTTCCGTTCGGGTCAGGGACGCGTGCGCCGCCATCTCGGCGCAGTCCCGGATGAACGTCACCTCGGCACACCGCATCAGCTCGTGCGGCGTCCGCGCCCCCATGCCCTCGATCTCCGACTTCATCCGCACGAACGACTCCAGCGCCAACTCCAAGCGGGTGCCGGTCTTGGGCGGGGCCACGTAGTCGTTCACGAACCGGCGCAGTTTGTACTCCACCTGGGGCTGCGGCGGACCGTCCGGGTTGCGCAGCGGGCGGTAGATCAGCTCGTGGGCTTCGGCGATCTGGTCTTCGGGTAGTTCGTTGGACGGTTCTCCTTGCAAGGCAACAGACTTCGCCGCATCAGCGCCTGCCAGATCACCGAACACGAACGCGCCCAGCATGTAGTTGTGCGGCACGCACGCCAAGTCGCCGGCGGCGTACAGACCCGGCACGGTGGTGCGCCCGTGCTCGTCCACCCACACGCCGGACGCGGAATGTCCGCCGCACAGGCCGATTTCGGAGATGTGCATCTCCACGTCGTGCGTCCGGTAGTCGTGCCCGCGTCCACTGTGGAACGTGCCGCGTGTCGGACGTTCCGTCGTGTGCAGGATGTTCTCCAGCGCGGCGACGGATTCCTCGGGCAGGTGGGTGGTCCGCAGGTACACCGGGCCCCGGTCGGACGCGATCTCGGCCGCCACCTCGGCCATCATCCGACCGGACCAGTAGTCGCAGTCCACGAAACGTTCGCCCAGCGCGTTGACCTGGTAGGCCCCGAACGGATTCCCCACGTACGCACACGCCGGACCGTTGTAGTCCTTGATCAGCGGGTTGACCTGGAAGCACTCGATGCCGGACAGCTCCGCACCCGCGTGGTAGGCCATCGAATAGCCGTCGCCCGCGTTGGTCGGGTTCTCGTACGTCCCGTACAGGTAGCCGCTGGCGGGCAGCCCCAGTCGGCCGCACGCGCCGGTCGCCAGGATCACCGCGCCCGCCGACACCGTGACGAACTCGCCGGTCCTGGTGTTGAAACCCGCCGCGCCGACCGCCCGCCCGTCCGACACCAGCACGCGCACCGGCATCACCCGGTTCTCGATCCGGATGCGGGCCCGCATCGAGCGTTCCCGCATCACCCGGTACAGCACCTTCTTGACGTCCTTGCCCTCGGGCATCGGCAGGACGTACGAGCCGGACCGGTGCACCTGGCGGACGTGGTACTCCCCCGCCGCGTCCTTCTCGAACTTCACCCCGTACCGCTCAAGCCGTTGCACCATCTCGAAACCGCGCGTCGCGGTCTGCATCACGGTGCGCTGGTCGACGATCCCGTCGTTGGCCCGGGTGATCTCGGCGACGTAGTCCGTCGGCGAGGCCTTGCCCGGGATGACCGCGTTGTTGACCCCGTCCATGCCCATCGCCAACGCGCCGGAGTGCCGGACATGGGCCTTCTCCAACAGAAGCACCGACTTGCCGTGTTCGGCAGCCGTGATCGCGGCCATCGAGCCGGCCGTGCCGCCGCCGATCACCAGTACGTCACACGACAGCGAAGACCGTTGCGACACCGGGGGAATCTCCATCAGCCGTGCACCGCCGCCAGGATCGCCTCGCGCCGCACGTCGACCTCGCCCGCCCCGAGCACCACCACCCGGTCGCCCAGCAGCACGGCCTCGTCCACGTCGTGCGTGACGAAGATCGTCGTCGTCCCGGTCTCCCGCAGCACCTCGACCACCAATCCCTGCATCGCCGCACGGGTCTGCGCGTCGAGCGCGCCGAACGGCTCGTCCATCAACACCAGCTTGGGCGTCTGCGCCAACGTCCGGGCGAGCTGCACGCGCTGCCGCATCCCGCCGGACAGCTCACGCGGCAGGTAGTCCGCGAACGACACCAAGCCGACCCGGTCCAGCCAACCGCGCGCCCGCTCCCGTCGCTCCACTTTGGACACTCCTTGCAGCGCGAGGGGAAGCTCGACGTTCCGCAACGCGGTCCGCCACGGCAGCAGCCCGTCGTCCTGGAACACCAGGGCCCGGTCACGGGACGTGCCGCGCACCGGCTCGCCGTCCACCAGGATCCGGCCGGACGCGAACGGCAGCAGGCCGGCGACCGCCCGCAGCAGCGTCGACTTGCCGCACCCGGACGGCCCGGCCACCACCAGGATCTCGCCGTCCGCGATCGCCAGGTCCAAGCCCCGCAACACCTGCGACCGGCCGTACCCGACGGTCAGGCCCTCGATCAGCACGCTCATACCCGCGCCTCCCTCGGCAGCCAACGGGTGGCCCGACGGCCGAGCAGTTCCACCGCCGACGACGTCAGCCAGCCCAGCAGGCCGATGGTGACCATGCCGACGATCACGCCGGGGTAGTCCACCACCGTGTACGCCTGCCAGGTGCGGTAGCCGACGCCGAACCGGCCGGAGATCATCTCGGCGGAGATCACGCAGATCCACGAAACACCCATCCCCACGGACAATCCGCCGAACACGCCCGGCAACGTGCCCGGCAGCACGACCTTCAGCAGGACCTGCCGGCGACTGCCGCCCATGGTCCGGATCGCGTCCTCCCAGATGGTCGGCAACGCCCGCACCGCGTGCCGCGTGCTGACCAGGATCGGGAAGAACGCGGCCACGAACGTGATGAACACGATCCCCTGCTCGTCGGTCGGGAACAGCAGGATCGCGATGGGCACCAACGCGATCGCCGGGATCGGCCGCACCACCTCCAGCAACGGCTGCAACAGATCGCCCAGCAGCTTCGACCGCGCCACCACCACCCCGAGCGCCGTACCGACCACGGCCGCGAGCACGAACCCGATGCCGATCCGCGCCAGGCTGCTGCCCAGATCCTCGTAGTACTCCGCCAGAAGCACCTGCCGCGTGAACCGCTCGGCCACCTCCACCACGGTCGGCAACTGGTCGAACCGCAGCCAGATCCGCGCTCCGGTCGCCGTCAACACCTGCCACAGCAACAATCCCGACGCGAGCGACACCACCCGCAGCACCCACCGACGTGACATCACACGCCCGCCAGCGCCTGCTCGTAGGTGAGCACCGCGCCCCGCTTCGCCGCCGCCGCCTCGGTCGTGAACGGCAGCAGCCGGTCACCCGAACGCACCCAGTAGGCATGTTCGGCGAACCACCGCGTGCCGGTCTCCGCGTCCGGCACATAAGCCACCCGCACCTTCTCCCCGGCCTGCTTGACCTGCTTGAGCAGGCAGTCCGGCGTCGCGGCCGGGTGCGTGGCCTCCTCACCCTCGAACCACACCTCACCCGCCGTAGCCGGATCGGAAACCGCCACGCCACAAGCGGAATCCGTACCGGTGATCCGGGCCGGGTTGGCGACTTCCTCGGTCCCCTCGAACACCGCCTTCAACGGGCCGTCGTCGATGAACCGGTCGACGTCCAGCTCCTCGATGTTGCCGATGGACTTGAGGAACGGCACGTCGTCCCGCAACGCCTTGCGCAGCACGGACTTCAGCGACAGGTCGAACGTCGCGATCCCGTTCGGCCCGTTGTACAGGTACACCACCTCAGGCGGCAGCCCGGTCGCCTTGGCGACAGAATTCGCCGCCTCCAACGGCTTCTCGTGCAGGTACTTCGTCGCGTCGAGCTGCGCCCGCAGGAATTCCGCCAGCACCTCCGGCTGTGCCGTGGCGAACGGCTTGCGCACCACGACCCCGTGCAACGTCGGGAAGTTCAGCGCCGCACCGTCGTAGAGCAGCTTCGCCTGCTTGGCGAACACCAACTGTCCCGGCCACGCCACGAACTGCGACAGCGCCGCCACCCCGCCACCCTGCAACGCGGACGCACCCACCGACGGCTGCTGGTTCTCCACCGACACGTCGATGCCGCCCAACGCCCGCACCAACGTCCCGTGCCCGGCGGACCCGACACTCGCGGACACCTTCTGCCCCTTGAGATCCGCCAACGTCTTCGCGGACGAATCCGGCCGCACCACGACCATGTTCAGCGCACCGCGCGGGTTGTAGCCGGTGACCGACACCATCCGGGTGCCCTCGTCGCCCTGCTTCTGCGTCCGGGACCCGTTGATCAGCAACGGGAAGTCGCCCATCGACCCGATGTCGATCTTCCCGGCGATCATCTGCGCCGTGATCGGCGCGCCCGTGTCGTAGTCCTGCCAGGTGACCTCGTACCGCCGACCGGTCTTCCGCCCCAGATCAGCCAGCCGCTTCTCGAAAAGACCCAGTTCCCGCAACAGGGTGCCGGCGGTCACCGTGTTGATCGTCTTGGACTGGTACCCGATCACCACCGGCACGGCGTCGCCCTCCGCCGAACCCGTGCCGCACGCCGACACCGAACCCGCGAGCAGCGCCACGGCCAGGAGCTTGCGCATCGCCAGAAGTCCTTTCACCGCAGCAGGTAGGGCATGTTGATCTCCACCGCGCCGGTCGGGCAGCGGGCGGCGCACGGGCCGCAGTACCAGCACTCGTCCACGTGCATGTACGCCTTGTTCGTGTCCGGGTGGATGGCCAGCGAGTCCAGCGGGCACATGTCCACGCACAGCCGGCAGCCGTCGATGCACCGCGATTCGTCGATCGTCACCGGCACGTCGACCCGGTTGTTCACCACAGGCATGGTCTTCTCCCTCGACAGGGGTCAGCGAACGGTCCGCCGGCATTCGGCGCGCATGGTCAGGCGGTCGCCGCGCAGCCGGATGAACTCCAGGTCCACCGGGCGGCCGTCGGCGAAGTGGCTCAAGCGCTCGACCACCAGCAGTGCCGCGCCCTTGGGCACCTCCAGCACGGTGGCCGAGTGCAGGTCGGCGTTGACGGCCTCCAGCGTCACGGCGGCGGTGCCGAGCCGGTGGCCGGAGGTCTGCTCGATCAACGAGAAGATGTCGCGGTTGCGGAGATCCTGGTCCAGCAACGGAAGCCCGACGTCCATGGCCAGGTAGGTGAGGTCCAGCGACAACGGCAGGCCGTTCAGCCGGCGCAGCCGCTCGACGTAGACGACCTGCTCGCCGTCCGCGAGCCGAAGTCGGTGCGCCACCGAGGAAGGCGGCTTGATCGGCCCGGCGGCACGGATGTCGTTGGTGACCTCGCCGTGCTCGTGCAGGGTTTCCGCGAGCCCCATCAACTGGTCCAGCCCGTGCGGGTACTTCTCCCGCACCACAACGGTTCCCACGCCGGGCACGCGTTCGATCAGGCCCTCTTCCCGCAACAGGTCCAACGCCTCGCGGATGGCGTTGCGGGACACCGAGAACTCGGCGGCGAGGAACAGCTCGTCGGGTAGGACGCCGTCGGGGTAGGCCCGTTGCACGACCTGTTGGCGGATCACATCGGCGGCCTGGCGCGCCCGGTCGGCACGCAGACGCCGTTCCGGGGCGTTGCTCACGCGGCACAGTCTGGGACACCGAAGCGAAACGGACTGTTACGCGACAATTACGCCACCGGAGTCAGCCCAGGTAACGGCCCTGACCTGCACAAGCCACCGCCGGCGACCCGTCCTGCGCCACTGAACCGGCGTCCCACCCAGTGGACAACGGGTTCAGGCCACCGCACGTTCGCGGGAACGCCCGAAAGCTCGGCATACGAGGTATATCAGAAAAGACACCGCCGTGACGAACGCGCTGACCGGCACCCCGGGCGCCAACGACAGCAGAATCCCCAACAACACGGCCGCCTCGGCGAACACCACCGCCAGCACCGTCGCCTTCACCGGCGACGAGGTCACCCGACTGGCCGCCGCAGCGGGCGTGATCATCAACGACAGCACCAAAAGCGCGCCCACGATCTGCACGCTCAACGCCGTGGCGATACCGACCAGCACCGAGAAGACAACGGCGAGCGTCCGCACCGGCACACCCCGCGCGGTCGCCACGGCCGCGTCGACCGAAGCGAAGTGCAACGGCCGGTAGATGAACGCCAGCACCGCGAGCACCGCCACCGACGAGCCGATCAGCAGCCACAGGTCGGTCGACCCGACGCTGACGATCTGCCCGGTGAGCAACCCGAACTTGTTGGCGGACCGCCCCTTGTACAGGAACAGGAACAGCACGCCGAGCCCCAGCCCGAACGCCAGGATCGCGCCGATGACCGAGTCCCGGTCCGAATCCCGCCGCGACATCAGGCCCAGCAACAGCGCCGCCACCACGGACCCGGCCAGCGCGCCGTACCCGACGCCCACACCCACCAACAACGCCGCCGCGCCACCCGTGAACGCCAGCTCCGACGTCCCGTGCACGGCGAACGCCATCTTCCGCGTCACGACCAGCGGCCCGAGCAACCCCGCCACCGCGCCGAGCACCGCGCCCGCGATCAGCATCTGCTGCACGAACCCGTACCCGAGCAGCTCGAACGTCAGCGACAGGTCGAAGAAGTTCTCCATCAGTCCTCATCCGCCACGTGGTGCGGCTCGTCCTCGCACACGTGCTGCGCGCCGACCACGTGGATCTGGTCGCGCACCCGGACCACCTCGACGTTCGTGCGGTACAGCTCCGACAGGGTGGCCGACGTCATCACCTCGGCCGGCGAACCGACCCGGAACCGCCCTTCGACCAGGTAGAGCACCCGGTCGACCAGCGGCAGGATCGGATTGATCTCGTGCGTCACGAACAGAACGGCCGTCCCCGCCGCCCGCCGCCGCCGGTCGATCAGGTCACTGACCACCCGCTGGTGCGCGAGATCCAACGACAGCAAGGGCTCGTCGCACAGCAACACCTGCGGATCACCCACCAGCGCCTGCGCCACCCGCAACCGCTGCTGCTCGCCACCGGACAGCAACCCGACCGGCGAGTCCGCGTACCGGGTGGCACCGACCGCGGCCAACGCCGCGTCCACCGCGGCCCGCCGTTCGCGCCGCCCGCGCCAGCCGATGCCCCACTCGTGACCGTCCACACCGAACCCGACCAGGTCCCGCCCGCGCAGCGTCAGCGACGAGTCCACCGCCCGCTGCTGCGGGATGTACCCGATCCGCCGATTCCCGCCGGCGACCGACACCGTGCCCGCGGACAGCGGCTGCAAGCCGAGCAACACCCGCATCAGGCTCGTCTTGCCCGACCCGTTGGGCCCCAGCACGGCCACGAACTCGCCCGGCGCGACGTCGAGGTCCAGCCCGTCCCACAGCACGCGGTCGCCATAGGACAGTCGAGCGCCGCGCAACGCCACCGCGCTGCGCACCGCCGTGTCCGTCACCTGTGCGGTCATCCGCGAAGCGCCTCCGCCAACGAGTCGACCTGCTTCGTCATCCAGTCAAGGTAACCGGTCACGCCTTCGGGCAACGTCTCGGTGACCGGCACCACCGGCAGGCCGGCCTTCCCGGCCTTCTCCACCACCTGCTTGACGGCCACGTTCTCAGTCTGAACGTTGTTCACAACCGCCGCGACCTGCTTCTCGTCCACCAGCCGGGTCACGTCGGCCAGGGCGGCGGCCGGGATGTCCGTCTCACCTTCCACGGCCTTGCTGAACGTCTCCGGCGTCACGTTCTCCACTCCGGCGATGTCGAGCAGGTAGTGCGCGACCGGCTCGGTCTCCAGCACCTTCTTGCCCTTGCCCACGCCGTCGAGGCGCTTGTGCAGGTCGTCCACCTTGCGACCGAACTCCGCCGCGTTGGCCTCGAAGGCGCCCTTCTTGTCCGGCGCGATCTCGGACAGGTCCGCGGCGGCCTGCGTGGCGACCTTCTTCACGGTGTCCAGGTCGTACCAGACGTGCTCGTTGACGGCGTGGTCGTGCGGCTCCGTCCCCGTCGCCGGCTCCTTGTTCTCGTCGATCTTGCCGGACAGCGGGAAGGTCTCGATCTTCTTCGCCTTCTCGGTCTCCGTCGTCAACAGCGTGGCGAAGAAGTCGTCGTACCCGCCGCCGTTGAAGATGACGAGCTGAGCGTCCCGCACCGCGGCCTTGTCCGACGCCTTGCCCTGGTAGGAGTGCGGGTCGCCGGACGGGTCGTTGATGATGGCGGTCACGTCGACCTCGTCCCCGCCGACCGCCTTCACCACGCTGCCCCACACGTTGGTGGAGGCGACAACCTTGATCTTGCCGCTGGAGCCGGCTCCGGTCGGCGACCCGCCCCCGCAGGCAGTAAGGGCGACGGCAGCGACGGCGGCAACCGCGCCGAGCATCGCGTTACGGACGGTCATGGGCTGACTCCTCGACAGGCTGATTCAGAGGTAATGGAAACCGTTGTCGAGTTCAGTTTAGAACGCTCCGCCACCCACCTGTCCACCAACCGGGTGTTTTCCCCCTCAATGCGACGAGGGCCACCTCCCAGGGGAAGGTGGCCCTCACGCTCAGTGATCAGTCGGACAGCCGAGCGCCCGACTCCGGGTGGAACAGGTGGATCTCGTTGGCGGCCCGCACGGCAACCTTCACCTTCTGCCCGAGCGAAGGCGGCGTCCGCCCGTCGACCCGGACCACGAACCGCTCGGAGGAGTTGCCGACCCGCACCGCACCGTGCACCAGCGCGTCCGCGCCCAGCTCCTCCACGAGCTCGACGGTCATCTCCAGGCCGGGCCCCTGCGAGCTGACCAGCGCCAACGCCTCGGGCCGGACGCCGAACGTGACTTCCTTCAGCCCTTCACGCGCGGCCAGGTCGAGCACCTTGCGCTCCAGCGGCACGACCATGCCGTCCAGCTTCACGCCCTCGCCGGTCAGCGGGACCGTCTTCAGGTTCATCGCCGGCGACCCCATGAACCCGGCCACGAACGCGTTGCCCGGCTTGTCGTACAGGGCACGCGGCGTGTCGCACTGCTGGAGCATGCCGTCCTTGAGCACCGCGACCCGGTGGCCCATGGTCATGGCCTCGACCTGGTCGTGCGTCACGTAGATCGTCGTGGTCCCCAACCGCTGCTGCAACGCGGCGATGTTGGCACGCGTCTCGACGCGCAGCTTCGCGTCCAGGTTGGACAGCGGCTCGTCCATGAGGAACACGGACGGCTCGCGGACGATCGCCCGCCCCATCGCGACCCGCTGCCGCTGGCCACCGGACAGCGCCTTCGGCTTGCGTTCGAGGTACTTGGTCAGGTCGAGCATCTTGGCCGCCTCGGCGACCTTGTTCTTGATCTCGCCCTTGCTGACGCCGCGCAGCTTGAGCGCGAAGCCCATGTTCTCCGCGACGGTCATGTGCGGGTACAGCGCGTAGGACTGGAACACCATCGCGATGTCCCGCCCCTTCGGCGGCACGTTGGTGACGTCCTTGCCACCGATCCGGATGGCGCCTTCGTCCTCCAGCCCGGCGAGCATCCGCAGGGCGGTCGACTTCCCCGACCCGGACGGCCCGACGAGCACGAGGAACTCCCCGTCGGCGACATCGAGCGACAACTCGTCAACCGCCCGAACCGGCGGGTTGCCGGAGAACACCCGCGAGGCCTTGACGTAGGCGACCTTTGCCATGAAACGCACCTTTCACTACCAAGCTTTCCCGCAACGCTAGGCATCGCAAGCGCTTACGGGAACCACCACATTGGTCTAGTCCTCCAGGGTCCCGGGACGCCCACCCGACGTTCTCGGCACCGCCGGCGCTACCCCTTGACCGCCCCCGAGGACAACCCGGTGACCAGGAACCGCTGCACCAGGTAGAACACCACCACGGCGGGCACCGCCACCAGGATGGACGCCGCCGCCAGGTGCCCCCACTCGGTCCGGTTCTGCTGCACGAACACCTGCAAACCCACCGCCAGCGTCTTGGAATCGTCCGCGGCCGACAAGAACGCCGAAGCGAACGCCACCTCACCCCAGGCGGTCAGAAAGGCGTAGAACGCGGTAACCGCCAACCCGGGCCGGGCCAACGGCAGAATCAACCGCCAGAACACGCCGAACGGCGACAGCCCGTCCACCCGACCGGCCTCGTCGATGTCCGCAGGGATACTGTCGAAATACCCCTTCAGCATGTAGGTGCAGAACGGCACCGCGGTGGTGCAGTAGACGAGCACCAGTCCGAGGCTCGTCCCCTGCAATCCCAACGACAACAACACGTTGTACAGCGGCACGATCAACACCGCGAACGGGAACATCTGCACGACCAGGAACGACCACATCAGCGGCCGTTTCCCCGGGAATCGGAACCGCGACGCCGCATACCCCGTGGTGGCGGACAGGAACACCGCGAGCACCGTCGTCATCAGCGCGATCAGCACCGAGTTCCCGAACCAGGCGAGGAAGTTCCCCTTCTCCCCGTCCAGGATCCGCACGTAATTGTCCACACTGGACTCGTTGAACAGCTTGGGCGATGTCTCGACGGCCCGCGCGTCGGGCTTGAACGAGGTGACCAGCACCCAGAACACCGGGAAGACGGCCACCAGCGAAGCCACGCACAACGCCAGGTGCAACCCCACACTGGCCGCCCGGGACCGCGACCCGCGTCCGCGAACCCGTTGCACCGCAACAGCTTTGAGCGAAGCAGCCTCGACCGTCATCACCACACCTCGCCTTGCTTACGCAGTGCACGCCGGTACACACCCGCAAAGACAAGCAACACCGACAGGATCAACACGCCGTAGGTGGACGCCACCGCGTAATCCCGCGACGCACCCGAGAAGAACCGCTCGAACGCGTAGGTCACCAGAATCCGCGTGTTCGGGTTGGGGCCGGTGATCAGGTAGATGACGGCGAACATGTTGAACGTCCAGATGACACCCAGCAGGACCACGGTCCCGGACACCGACCGCAGCCCCGGCAAAGTGACATTCCGGAACCGCTGCCAAGCCGAAGCGCCGTCCATCTCGGCCGCCTCGTACAGATCGCCGGGGATCGACTGGAGGCCGCCCAGCAACGCCACCATCATGAATGGCACACCAAGCCAGACGTTGACGATGACCACCGCCACCAACGCCCAGTCGGACTGCCCCAACCACACCGGATCCGGCAGCCCGACCGCACGGAGGAACTGGTTGATGATCCCGTACTGGGCGTTGAACATGTACTTCCAGGCGAACGCGCTGATGAACGCCGGCACCGCCCACGGCAGGATGAGAAGAACCCGGTAGACCGTGCGCCCCTTGACCTGCCGGTTGAGCAACAACGCCAATCCGAGCCCGATCACGTAATGGAAGAACACACAGCTGAATGTCCAGATCAACGTCCGGACCAACGTCGACCAGAAGGACCCGAAACTGGGATCCCCGGACAGCACGTTCAGATAGTTGGCGAACCCGACCCCGACATACGAGGCGGCCCGGTCCAGCACCGGGTTGGCGATGTTCCCTTCGTTGATATCGGTGAACGTGAAGAACACGCCTTGCACCAGCGGAAACAGCACCAGGACCGCGATGACCACCACGACCGGCAGCACCATCGCGTACGCGTACCAGTACCGGTCCAGGAACCTGCGCACGGACTCCCCTCCTCAACTCGGCGTGCTGGTCTATCCACAGGCAACGAGCGCCATCCACAGGCCGACCTCAACCGGCCCGCTTTGTCGTACCCCTTTGGTTGGATACACGCAGGGGTCCCCAGCCCGGGAGTACCCCTGCGAAGCGTGGGCGCACGTCAGCCGACGCACGGGCGCGTCAGCCGACGCTGTACTCCGTGACGACCTGGTCCTTGTACGCCTTCGCGACCTCGTCCAACGCCGCCTTGGCGTCCTTCTTCCCCGCCAACACGTCCGCATAAGCGATCTTCAGCGGGTCGAACAACTGCCCACCCTCGGGGATCCACGGCCGCGCATGGGCCGCCGTGGCCACCGGCTGGAACGCCGAAACCACCGGATTGGCCTTGACCTCGGCATCCGCGTACGCCGACTTCCGCGTGGGCAGCAGCCCCAACTCCTTGGCCACCCGCACCTGCGACTCGGTGCCGCTCATGCACGTCACCAACTTGGCCGCGGTCTCCTTGGCCTTGGTCCCCTGCCGGATCACGTAGTCGTGCCCGCCGACCGGAGCCGACCCCTTGCCCGCCGCATCACCCGGAACCGGCGCGATACCGAGGTTGGCCTTGTCCGTGAACGCGGTGCCCTTCAGGTAGTCGGCCACCGACCACGGCCCGGTCACCACCATCGCCACCTCGCCGGACGAGAACGCGGCCTGCATGTTGTTGTACGAGTTCGCCGGGTCCAGCGCCGTCGAAGCGGCCTTGGCGTCCAGCAGCCCCTTGGCCGTCTGGAGCGCCTTCACGTTCTCCGGCGAGTTGACGACGATCTTCTTCTGCGCCGCGTCCACCAGGTCGCCGCCCGCGCCGTAGATGAACGGCAGCGCGTAGTAGGCGTCGTTGTTGAGGAAGAACGCCTTCTCACCGCCGAGCTTGGCCGCGGCGGTCTTGATGTCGTCCCACGTCTTCGGCGGCTCGACGCCCGCGTCCGCCAGCAGCTTCTTGTTGTAGAACAACGCCAACGAGTCCGTCACCTGCGGCACGCCGTACGTCTTGCCGTCGTACTTCGTGGACCCGAGCGGCGTCTCCAGGAAGTCCGCCGTGTCCTTGCCGAGGTCCGTGCCGGTCAGGTCGACCAGGTAGCCGAGCTTCGCCAGCTGCGGCACCCACGCGACCTCCGCGCGGAACACGTCGGGCCCCTGCCCGCCCTGCGCGGCCGTCTTGTAGTTGTTCAGCGCCTGGTCGAACGCCACGGTCTCGGTCTTGACCTTGTAGCCGCCCTTGGCCGCGCAGTCCTGGGCGATCTTGTCGAACACCGGGGCCTCGTTGGGTCCGCTGGTGTCCCAGAAGGTGACTTCGCCGCTGTCGCCCGCACCGCCTCCGCCTCCGCACGCGCTGAGGACCACGGCACCTGCCGCCAGGACGGTCGTGAAGGTGGTACGTCGCATCGTTGCTGTCACCCTCCTGCAAGAACTTGCGAAATTGTTGACGCGGATTTCATCCCGTCGACCAGCCGGCGGTCAAGTGTCTCGGCGTAACCAAGCCGTAACGGAGGCAGCCATCCGGGCGAGGGCGTTGCAAAAATTTGCCGCCGGAGGCAGGCTGCACAACGCCTGACCCGATCAAGGCCGCAAGCCACTGATCCAGACTGGTCACCGGCAACGAACAAGGCCCACCCCCTGAACGTCGCCCACCACCGAGAACGAGGAGGCACCGGTGTCCGGTCTGTCCGAGATCGCCAGGGCGGCCGGCGTGAGCATCTCCACGGTCAGCCGGGTGCTCAACCGCCGGCCGGGCGTCAACGACGAGACGCGCCAGCGCGTGCTGGCGGTCCTCGCCGAGATGCCCTACACGCCGCGCGGTCTGGGCGCGCTGCAACGCACCGGCGTGATCGGCCTGCTGGTGCCCGAGCTGTCGAACCCGGTGTTCCCGGCGTTCGCCGAGGCCCTGGAGGTCCGGGCCGCCCGGCTCGGGTACTCGTCGCTGCTGTGCAACACCCGCGCGACCGGGAACGCCGCGATGGGCGAGGAGGAGTACGTCCGGATGCTCCTGGCCCGGGGCGTGGAGGGCATGGTGTTCGTGTCGCCGGAGATCACCAACGTGGAGGTCCCGCTGGGTCAGGCACCCCGTCCCAGCTACTACGCCAAGCTGCTCGCCGACGGCGTGCACATGGTGTTCCTCAACGGGGCCACGCCCTCACTCGACGTGCCCGACGTGACGGTGGACGAGCAGCACGCCGGCTACGCGGCGACGCGACACCTGGTGGAACTGGGCCACCGCCGGATCGGCTTCGTCTCGGGCCCGGCGCGGTCGCTGCCGTCCCGGCTGAAGCGGGCGGGCTGGGCGGCGGCGCTGGAGGAGGACGGGCTGCCGGCGGGCTCGGAGTTCGTGGCGCACGGGCCGTTCGGGCCGGAGGGCGGCGCGGCGGCGGTGGCCGCGCTGCTGGACACGGTGCGGCCGACGGCGGTGATCTGCTCGTCCGACCACATGGCGATCGGCGTGCTGCGGGAGGCGCACAAGCGGGGCCTGGTCGTGCCGCGCGACCTCTCCGTGGTGGGGTTCGACGACATCCCGCTGGCGTCCTACTGCTCGCCGTCGCTGACCACGCTGGCCCAGCCCATCGAGGAGATGGCCGCGGCGGCCGTGGACGAGCTGGTGCACCGCCTGGACCCCGACCGCCGACGCCGGCCGGCCGGGAACTACACCCGCGTGTTCCGCCCGAAACTGCTCGTTCGCGAGTCCTGCGGGGCACCGCCGTGACCCGGTACTGAACGCTGCCGACAGGTCCAGCCACAGTGCCACCATCCTCCTAATTGGTCTGGACCAAATCCAACCGACTGGACATACCCTCACCTGCGGCGATGGCTATTTGCAGGGATGGTGGTCACCCCTACTTCTGTAATTGGTTCTGAACCGTTACGGTCACTTCATGGCGCGGTCGATGCATGTGCGACGCCCCGCGACGCTCGCCTCACTGGCGGCGGAGCTGGGTGTTTCCCGGACAACGGTGTCCAACGCGTACAACCGTCCCGACCAGCTCTCGCCGGAGCTGCGACGCCGGGTGTTGGAGACAGCGAGACGACTCGGATACCCCGGGCCCGACCCGGTGGCCAGGTCGCTGCGCACGCGGAAGGCGGGTGCGGTGGGGCTGTTGCTCACCGAGAACCTGTCCTACGCGTTCCGCGACCCGGCCGCGATCGGGTTCCTGGAAGGGCTGGCCCTGGCGTGCGAGGACGCCGGGACCGGCCTGCTGCTGGTGCCGGCGAACCCGGAACGGGAGGACGTGGCGGCCGTGCACCGGGCCGGCGTCGACGGGTTCGTGGTGTATTCGGTGCCCGACGACGACCCGCACCTGGCCGCCGTGCTCGAACGGCCGGTGCCGACCGTGGTGTGCGACCAGCCTGACCTGGGCAACGTCGATCGGGTGGGAATCGACGACCAGGCCGCGATGAGCTCGCTGGCCCGCCACCTCATCGCGTTGGGGCACCGGCGGATCGGCGTGGTGTGCATGAGGCTGGCCCGGGACCGCAACGACGGTTACGTGACGCCGGAACGGCAGCGGTCCGCGCACTTCCACGTGCAGCGGGCGCGGCTCGCCGGGCTGGCCGAGGCGTTCACCGAGGCGGGCGTGGACTGGTCGACGGTGCCGGTGGTGGAGCGGTTCGACCACACCATCGCCTCCGGCGCGTCGGCGGCGGCCCAGGTGCTGGACCGCGACCCGCAGGTCACGGCCCTGATCTGCACGTCGGACATCCTCGCGCTGGGCGCGCTCGGCGAGGCCCGCAAGCGCGGGCTGAACGTGCCGCACGACCTGACGGTCACCGGGTTCGACGGGATACGGGAAGCCGAGCAGGCCGGGCTGACCACGGTCCGTCAGCCGGTGCTGGAGAAGGGTCGGGCGGCGGGCAAGCTGCTGCTGGACGCCGGGGAACGCACCCGGCCGCGATCGGTCACGCTGTCCACCGAACTCGTCGTCGGCTCGACCGCCGCCTCGCCGCGCGGTGCGGTGGAGGAGCGCTGGTTCGGCCCGTGACCCGGGCTCGCGGTCACGTCATGCGGAACACGACCGGATCGCTCGTCCTCCCGGCCACCCGTGCGGTGAGCAGGTAGTCCCCCGGTCCGAGTCGGGTGTGCTTCGCGCAGCCCGGCTCGGACGTGCTCCCCAGCCAGGTCAGCCCGAAGTCGAACACCTCGCCGGGCTGCATCACCCGGGTCTCCGCGCCGTCGGTGGCGAAGCAGTCGTTGCTCGACCACAGCCGCGTGGCGCCGTCCGCGCTGGTCACCACCAGTTCGCGGACCTCGCGCCCGATCTCCTTGGTGCACGGCAGCGGTCCGGTGTTCGACACCAGGATCTTCATGCCCACCGGCTGGCCCGCCGGGTAGGCCGGCTTCGCGACCTCGGCCTTGACGCTGATCTGCGCGTCGTCGCAGGCTTGCGGCGGGCCGGGCGGGGCCGTCGGCTTGGGCGGCTCGGTGGTAGTGGTGGTCGTCGTCGGGGGTGGTGAGGTCGAAGACGACGAAGCCACCACGGGCCGTTCGGATTGGGGAGGCGGGCTCGACGCCGCTGCGGCCGGAGTGGGGGTCACCGGGTCGCCTCGCCCGATCAACGCCCCCACCAGCCACACCACCAAAACCAGGGCCACCACGGAGCCGCCGATGGCCAGCGCACGACGCCGCCAGTACACCGACGGTGGCAGCGGTCCTGTGGGCTCGATCACCTGACCGAAGGTAACCAAGGGTCTCGGAATAACGGGCTAAGCGTAGGTAATCCGATGAGGTGAACGTGATCCGCGCCCGATCCGCTTGCCGGCGTCCGGGCGTCGGGTTCCAATCCGGGGGTACCGGAGGAGGTCGGGCCCATGACGTCCATCGACGAACTGCTGCGCCGCAACGCCGAGCTGGGCAACATCGTGCCGGGCGACCGGTCGTCGCCGAAGCCCTCGATGCAGATCGCGATCCTCACCTGCATGGACTCGCGGATCCGGGTGTTCGAGATCTTCGGCCTGCGCCAGGGCGAGGCGCACGTGCTGCGCAACGCGGGCGGTGTGGTCACCGACGACATGATCCGTTCGCTGGCTTTGAGCCAGCGCAAGCTCGGGACGCGTGAGGTGCTGCTGGTGCACCACACCAACTGTGGGTTGGAGTTGGTGACCGAGGATGCGTTCAAGGACGAGCTTGAGGTGGACGCCGGGATGCGGCCGACGTGGTCCGTGGAGGCGTTCCGCGAGGTGAAGGACAGCGTCCGCAACTCCGTGAACCGGCTGCGGCACAGTCCTTTCGTGCCGCATCGGGACAACGTGCGCGGGTTCGTGTACGACGTGCACACCGGGGAGTTGACCGAGGTCGTCTGACGGTGACTGCTTCCGGTCGGCGGGGTTTGAGAGCGATGCCCGCCTCGAACGCGTCAGTCCGCCGGGTGCAACTCCGCGAAGTCCTCCGGAATCAGCCCGCCGTGGTGGAGATAAGCCGCGAGCACCGCTCGGACCGTGGAGAGGGGTACCTCGTAGCTTGCAGGCACCAACGTTTCGTGCCCTTGGAGGTCGTAGACGACGGTCCCGGTAGCTGTCGAATCCCCCTGCGTCGCACGAAGTTCATCCCGCCCGCTGAGCTGGACGTAGCCACGGTCGCCCCCGATGCCCGCGTTCACGGTGGGGAAGCCGTAGGGATCTTCAGCGATCGACACCTCGACCAACGACGGGCACTGTTGTGTGGTCGATTTGGCACTCACCCGGTCGATCAAGGTCGACAACTCGTCCTGCGTGGTCACGATGATGGCAGGATCACCGGGGCCGAAGTCGTTCTCCGGTTGCTGGTCGTACCAGATTTCTAGCGTTGCCACGGTGGCCGCTTCCCTCCTGTGAACGTCTTGCGGTAATTCGGGCCGTGCACCGTCAAGGAGTACCCATCGGGCAGGAGTGCCGGCAGAAGGTTGTCACAGCCCCACTTCAGCCGACACGGGATGTGGTTCAGGACCACGCTCGCGTGACGGATCTTCGCGCGGCGCATCGTCACGGCGAGCTTCGCCTCCACGTGCGTCAGGGTGACGGGCGGCCCCTTCTCCGGGAACTGCATGTCTTGCAGAACACGCCACACCTCTGCCGACTCCAAGTCTTCGCCGCTGACCACCGGGTGTACCTCGCTCCGACCGTTGACGAACCACCGTCCGTCTTCTGCCCGGTCCGCGGTGCGACCGGTGGCGGAAGTTGCTCTCGGAGGTTCTCGATGTGCTCTGGCGAACCCGGAGCGAGAGGCGCGGCTGCGACTGGAGGCTGGGCGGTCGGAACCGGCGATGGGCCGGGCGGAGGACTGCCGGCAAGCGGGATCCCCACTGCGGCGGCATACGTCAGGATCAGCTCCCGCGCTCGCAGAAGCCGTGCCACCGTGCCCGGCGGGGTGTCCGGGTGGTCGGAGCCGTCGACCCCCTCGATCAGCGCGTCGAACTCGGCGCACGCTTGCGCGACATCAGCCTCATGCGTACCGACCCCGGTAGAGGCCACGAGGTCGCGTGCGTCTTTGGCGAAGTCGGCAGCCTGCCGGAACGTCTCGACCGCGTCATCGAGCTTCTCAAGCACTCGGCTGAGTACCTCGCCGACATCTCCCAGCGAAGCCACCCGGTCCCCCATCCGCCCCTGTGCACCGATGCTCGCACGGAGCACCGACGTCCGGCAGGTCTGCCGGACGGAGTGCGAGTCCGCCCGGCAGGCCGGTCAACGACGAGAACGACAGTCAGCGCGCCTATGGAACCTCCTCTCGTTCGGTGCACAAGACGAGTCCGCCCGTTCGGCACATCTGCGGTACCGCTACCCGACGACTGCGGGCTGCCCCGTTCTCCGGGACGTTTCGGCGGTTTCCCAGTTCGGGCAGCCGAATTCCCCTACCTTGAGCACCACCGGATCGGGAAGCGCGTTCCCCGCGTCGAGCGCGGCCACGAGCCCCTGGGCCTCTTGGGCGGCATCGTCTGTCAGCGAGCCCAACGCCTTCTCGAACCAGTGCCGAGCCGCGTCGCGGTCGCCCTCCGCGTGGGCAAGTCGCCCCAGCAGGACGTGACACTCCGCCCGCTCCCGGGCGACCTCGATATCCGCTGCGTCCTCCGCATAGATCTCATCGGCGCGAGTGAAACTCTGGGCGGCCTTGCCCAGGTCGCCGGCCAGGAACGCGAGCGCCCCCAATTCGCGCACCGCCCAGGCGACTCCGGCGTTGTTCCCGCAGACGAAATGCCACTCGACCAATTCGACCAGGCACCCGACGACCGCACCCGGCATCCCCCGCGCCCGATAGACGCCGGCGAGGGTGTCGAGCGCGTGGGCATGTCGGACCAGCGCATCCTCGGTCGGATCCGCCTGGCACCGGCCCCGCCAGACCGACACCATCCGCCTCGCCATCTCCGTGGCCCCGAGGAAGTCACCCGCCTGCACATAGGCGACCGCCGCGCCGTGGAGGACCGGCGAAACGGACACCGACAACGGGAACCGATCGGCAAGCTCCAAGCTGAGGTTGTGCAGTCTGATCACCTCCTTCGACCTGCGGTCCGCCGCCGACGCCGACCACAGGAAGGCCAGCGACTCGGCCGCTTCGTCAACCTCCCCCTGCGTCATGTGGAACCGGACAGCCGACAGGACATCGTCGGGTGAAGTCACTGTGCCCATTTCTTGTTCTCGAATTCTCGGATGGTGCAGGTCATCGGCATCTTTTTGTCGCCGCGTCGACCGGGACTCCTTTCCAGCGGGCCGGCGAGTCCTCCCGACCGAATTATTCGTCCGCAATCCGGCGGACCGGACCGACTACGGACCGTAGGTGCGAAGGTGGGCATGAACCCCAACAAACAGTTGGGGTGGTGGAATCAGCGGTACTCTGAAGCCGTGCGACCAGATGACGAAGCGTCGGTCGGTGAGCGCATCGCGTACTACCGCAAGCGCCGGTCCATGTCCCAGGAAGTCCTGTGTGGACTGGCCGGTGGGCGGACCACCGAGTGGTTGCGGCAGATCGAGAGCGGGGAGCGTGAGGTCGACAAGTTGTCGACCATCGTGCTGGTGGCCGAGGCGTTGAAGATCAGTCCTTCCGCGCTGCTTCCCGGCCCCTTCCGCACCGTTCCCAACCGGGTCGACACCCTCGGCAGCGCACCGGACGTCGTACCGGAGATCGAGGCCGCGATGCTGCGGTACGACGGGATCGCGGGTTTGTTGAACCTGCCCGACCGGCCCGGGGTTTCAGCCGGACATCTTCGGATCAGGGTGGAGCGCGCATTCGTGTGCTCGCAGACCGAGCGTTGGTCGGAAATGGCTCCGCTGGTCCCGGACATGATCGCCGATGCGTGGCACCTGGTGCGCGATGCGCAATCCGAGCGGGAACGAGTACGGGCGCACGGCCTTCAGGCACTCGTGTACCGCGTGACGTCCGGGATGCTCGATCGGCTGGGTGAATCCCACCTGCCCTGGGTTGCGGCTGAACGTTCGATGGCTGCCGCCGAACAGACCGGGGATCCGCTGCTGATCGCAGGTGGAGCGTGGCGGCTGTCGGTGGTGTTGCGCCACGCGGGCAGGCTGACGGAATCGACGGACGTGCCCATTGCCGCCGCTGACGCATTGCGGCCGAAGCTCGGCACGCCGGAGTCCTACAGCGTGTACGGATCGCTGATGCTGAAAGGTGCGGTGGGGGCAGCGACCGACGGCGATCACAAGAGTGTCCGCGACTACCTGGCCGAAGCGTCCCGTGCGGCCGACGTCATCGGTGATCGGAATGACTACTGGTTCGCGTTCGGTCCGACCAACGTCGCCATCCACCGGGCCTGGCTGTCCCTGGAGTTGAGCGACCCGGCGCGGGCGATCGAGCAGGCTTCCCACGTGCGGCATGACGCGCTGCCGGCCGAGCTGGCCGAACGCCGGACGTCACATCTCATCACCGTCGCCTGGGCGCACTACCTCCGCAGGCGGGACCGTGACGCGCTCGACGCACTGCGGGACGCCCGTGCCGCCGCTCCCGAGCAATTGATCTTCACGCACCGTGTGCACTCCATGTTGCGGGGAATGCTCCGCCGCGAGCGGAGGTCGGTGAAGGGCGACCTGAGGGAACTCGCGGACTTCGTCGGGGTGCTCTGAACAGCACTCTGAACGCTGCGGGATCAAGTGACTGCACGGTCTGCGTTACTCGGGTAGGGGCGTTCTGGAACACTGAGCAGCGCTATGAGCCTGGATGCGCAGACCCTCATCGACTGGTTCGCCGAGACCGCCCGTGACCTGCCGTGGCGGCGGCCCGAGTGCACCGCCTGGGGTGTGCTCGTCAGCGAGATCATGTTGCAGCAGACCCCGGTCCCCCGGGTCGAGCCGATCTGGCGGGAGTGGCTGGAACGGTGGCCCAAGCCGTCCTCGATGGCTGCCGCGTCCCAGGGCGAGGTGCTGCGGGCGTGGGGAAAGCTGGGCTACCCGCGGCGGGCGTTGCGGTTGCACGCGGCGGCCCAGGCCATCGCCGACGAGCACGACGACATCGTGCCGGAGGACGTCGACACGTTGTTGGCGCTGCCCGGCATCGGGGCCTACACCGCACGGGCCGTGGCGGCTTTCGCATACGGGCAACGGTGTCCGGTGGTCGACACCAACGTCCGGCGGGTCGTGGCACGGGCCGTCCACGGAGCAGGTGACGCGGGACCACCGTCGACCACGCGGGACATGAACGACGTGGAAGCCCTGCTGCCACAGGAAAACGCGGCCATCTTCTCCGCCGCGCTGATGGAACTGGGCGCGGTCGTCTGCACCGCCCGCACCCCGCGGTGCGCGGACTGCCCGGTGTTCGCCACCTGCGCCTGGCAGCTCAACGGCCGCCCCGCCTACGACGGCCCGGCCAAGGCGGTCCAGAAGTTCGCCGGCACCGACCGCCAGGTACGCGGCCTGCTGCTGGACGTGCTGCGCGGCACGTCCGAGCCGGTCGCGAAGACCCGCCTGGACGTCGTCTGGTC
>CBHFOL010000046.1:0-32511 GCA_965995405.1 uncultured Saccharothrix sp. | reverse complement strand
TGTGCACCTCGTCCTGCGGGTACACGACGGTGCCGTCGATGACCATGTACTCGCCGGCCATCACGGGGTCGAGGCGGCGGCCGTCGGACGCGTCGAGCAGGAAGTCCAGCACCAGCACCCGGGCACCGGCCTCCACGACACCGCGCGCGGCCCGCAGGATGGTCCTGTTCTGCTCGGCGTCGAAGCGGTGGATCACGTGCTCCAGCAGCACCGCGTCGTACTGTCCGGGCACCTCGTCGGTCAGCGGATCGGCCTCGTGGAACGAGATCCGGTCGGCCAGCGCCGGCTCCACCGAGCCCCGCGCCTTGTCCACGGAGTCCTTGGCGCCGACGAACGCCCCGGTCAGGCCCGGGTTGCGCCGGGCGGCCTCGGCGAGGAACGCCGTCGACAGCCCGGCCAGGTCCAGCACGTGCCGGTGCCGCGCGAAGTCGTAGTTCTCGGCGAGCTGCACCGCGTGCAGCGAGTTGAAGGTCTGCACGCCGTTCAGGAAAACGTCCATTTTGGACTCGTCCAGCTGGAACGGGCCGGGCCGCGCGGTGCGCATGGACTCGGCGTAGTGCAGCCAGTGCGGGTAGCTCAGGGCGTCCCAGAACGCCAGGTGCGGGCGCAGGTCGAGCCCGTTGCGGCCGGCCAGGTACGCCTCGGTGACAGCCGTGTTGGCGTACTTGCCGTCCCGGTGCGCCAGCAGGTCCAGGCCCACCATGGCGTCGGCGAGGATGCGCGCGGTGCGTTCCGGCAGTTCGGCGCGCTCGGCCAGTTCCAGGCTGGTCGCGGGGCCCAGCGCCAGCGCGCTGAACACGCCGAGCTCGCTCGCGGCGAACAGCTGCTTGGCGGCCATGTAACCGGTCGCGACGGCCACCAGCGGAGTGGGGTCGGTCATCGAAGGCTCTCCTAGTCCAGTCCGGGATCGACGACGGCCTTGATCGCGGCCATCGACTCCATGTCACGAATCGCCTGTTCCGCGCCCGACAACCCGACGGCGGGGGAGAACATGGCGTCCCACTCGAAGCGGCCGGCGAACACCGACAGGAAGCGCAGCGCGTGCGCCAGGTCGCTCACGTCGCCGTTGAGCGAGCCGACGACGTTGATCTCACGGCCCAGCACGACGTCCATCGGCACCGGCGCGGCGTTCGGGCCGGTGATGCCGACCACGACGTGCGTGCCGCGCTTGCCGCACATCAGCACGCCCTCGCGGTTGGCCGTGGGCGCGCCCGCGAAGTCCAGCACCAGGTCCGCGCCGCGCGCGCCGGTCAGCTCCTCGACCTGCGCGACCCGTTCGTCCGGGTCGGTGACGTCGGTGACGTCGATCGTGGTGTCCGCGCCGAACTTCGCGGCCAGCGCCAGCCGGTTCGGCGGCCCGCCGAGCGTGATCACCTGGCCCGCGCCCGCCGCCCGGGCGAACGCGGTGGCGACCAGTCCCAGCGGGCCCGCGCCCTGCACGACCACCGTGGAGCCCGGCTTGACGCCGCCCGCGTTCGCGAACGCCCGCACGACGGTCTTCACCGCGCACCCGGCCGCGGCGGCCCAGTTGTCCGGCATGTCCGGCTTGAGCACGATCCGGTCCGCGCCGGGCGGCAGGTAGACGTACTCCGACAGCCCGCCGATGGCGTACGGCCAGCGGTCGGCGCGCTGGGAGAACCCGTAGCCCCGCTCCTCGCACAGCACCGGTTCGCGCAGCACGGTGCAGCCCTGGCAGTGCCCGCACACCGACTCCGACCACACCACGCGGCTGCCGATCTCGACCGGCCGGCCGTAGGCGTCCCGGCCGGAGTGCGCGCCGAGCGCGACGACCTCGCCCGCCATCTCGTGCCCCAGCACGATCGGCAGCGCGATGAACGGCATCACCCCGGTCCACAGGTGCGCGTCCGTGCCGCACAGCGTGGTGCTGGTGATCCGCACGATCGCCGAACCCGGCGGGAGCTCCTTCGGCAGCGGCAGCTCGGTGAGTTCGAGCGGTGCGTTGAACTCGCGCAGCACCGCCGCGCGGGTCACGGTGGGACGCATCTACGACCCCCGGCGGTTCTCTTCGGCGTGGCACATGTCGCAAATCCCCTTCGATCGATCAGGCCATGGAGTCCCAGCGGTCCCGGCGGCGCGTCCACAGCAGGACGACGAGGATCACCAGGAACGGCAGGACACCCCGGTACTGCTGGAGGGCGACGACGGTGCTGGCCAGGCCCTGGAGCACACCCAGGGCCAGGCCGCCGACGAACGTCCAGGTGAAGCTGCGGAACCCGCCCACCAGGGCGGCGGCCAGCGCCGGCGTGATCAGCAGGGCCTGCGAGCCGAAGTCGCCGGCCAGCTGGGGCGCGACGATCATGATCGCCAGCGCGCTGGCCGCGCCCGCCGTGCCCCACACCACCATCGACAGCCGGGGCACCCGCACGCCGATCAGCTCGGCGGTGGTGGGCCGCTCGGACAGCGCCCGCAGCAGCAGGCCGACCCGGGTGCGCTTGAGCAGCACGGTGGGCAGCACGGCGAACAGGACCGCGAGGATCAGCGTGACCACCGCGGTCCAGGTCACCACGACGCCGCCCACCGTGACGAACGGGCTGTCGAACGGACTCGGGAACCGGTGCGGATGCTGAGCGCCGAACAGCCGCAGCCCCACCGCGACGAGCCCGGTGAAGACCGCGATCGTGACCGCCGCCTTCACCCCTTCGCCCGCCTCGGAGAACCAGCGGACCATCACCACGCCGAGGCCCATGTGCACGACGGCGGCCACTGCCAGCCCGCACAGGATCGCGGGGAACAGCGGCAGGCCCGCCTCGTACAGCACGACCATCGCGAACGCCCCGAACGCGCCGACGGCGGCCTGGGCGAAGTTGACCACCGCGACGAGCCGGTAGGTCAGCAGCGTGGACAGGCCCATCAGGGCGTACGCGCCGCCGGTGACGAGCCCGGCGATGGCTGCGGACAGTTGCAGCACGGCATCCTCCGGATCAGGCGCTGGGCACGGTGATGAACGTGTCGTCCACGACCACCCAGCGCAGGCCGGTGAGGCGGACGATCTTGGAGCCCTGGTTCGGCGCGTGGCTCTCGGCCGGGCCGAACTCCCACGGGGTGCCCATCATCGGGTCCTCGATGGGGGTCATGTCGCGCAGCGCGGCGTTGACCGTCTCCCGGTTCACCTCGCCCTTGATCGACTTGAGCACCTCGACGGTGAACTTGGCCGCCAGGTAGCCGCCCTGGGAGAACGAGGTGGGCTGCGCCTCGGCGCGGGTCACGGTGTCCCGCCAGCCCTTGTTCGCCAGGCTGTCCGAGGTGAACGGCTCGAACTCGCTGCCCGCGTACACGTTCAGCCCGAGCCCGCCGACGGCCTTGGCCACGCTGTCGGTGTAGGCGGGGGCCAGCAGCAGGAAGTCGACGTCGTTCATGCCCTGCGTCTTCGCCGCCTGGAGCCACGGCACGACCAGCGACTCGGCCGGGTTGAACAGGATGGCGTCACAGCCCTCCTGCTTGGCCTTGAGCAGGTACGGCGTGAGGTCGCCGCTCTGCGGCACCGTCATGTCGTTGAGCCGCAGCGTCTGGCCGCTGAGCTTCTCCCAGCGCGCCAGGGCCTCCTTGGTGGAGTCCTCGGAGCCGGGCAGCACCACCGAGAAGTTGCAGACCGCCTTGTCGCCCAGCTTCTGCGACGCGTGCAGCAGCACGGCGGTGATCAGGGTGAACGGGCCGACGTTCACCGGGGCGAAGACCGGGCTCTGGAAGCACTTCGGGGTCGCCGCGACCGCCATCACCGAGCTGATCTTCTGCTGCCGGTAGAAGGCGTCGTTGACGTCGCAGTCGGTGAAGCTCGCGGAACCGGCCATGGCGACCACGCCCGCGTCGGCGAGCTCGCGGGCGACCTGGGCGGTGCGCTGGGGGTTGCCCGCGTCGTCCTTGACGATGTACTCGATCTTCTTGCCGTTGATCCCGCCGGCGTCGTTCGCGTCGTCGAACACGCGCTGCGCGGTCTTGGCCACCTCTGCGGTGATGAACTGGCCGGTCAGCCCCGCGACGGCACCGATCTTGATGGTGTCGCCGCCCACGCTGTTGCAGCCGGCGAGCACGGACGCCGCCAGCGCGGCCGTGGCGAGGACGGCTCCCGCCTTGAGGTGCGTTGTCATCAGGTGTTGTTTCCCTTCATGGTGTTTCAGTGGGCTGCGGAACCCAGGTAGGCGGCGACGACCGCCGGTTCGGCCAGTACCTCGTCGGGCGGCCCGGAGGCGATGACCCGGCCGAAGTCCATGACCACGACGGTGTCGCACGTGGAACGGACGAGTTCGATGTCGTGCTCCACCAGCAGGACGGCGGTGTCGAAGCGCTCGGGGATCTCCGACAGCCGCCGTTGCAGCAGCACGGTTTCCGCGCTGGAGTGCCCCGCGGCGGGCTCGTCCAGCAGCAGCACCGGGGGACGCCCGGCGGCCAGGCCCGCGACCTCCAGCAGGCGGCGGGTGGCGACGTCCACCGTCTCGATCGGCACGTCGGCGGCCGGGCACTCGAACAGCGCCAGCTGCTCGTCGATCTCCTCGCGGGACAGCGACTTGCCGGCCGCGACCTGGAGGAACATGCCGACGGTCAGCTGCTCGGGCACCCGCAGCTGCTGGAAGCTGCGGCGCAGGCCCAGCCGGGCGCGGCGGTGCGCGGGCAGCGCGTCCACCCGCCGGCCGTTGAGCAGCACCCGGCCGGTGTACTTGTCGGTGAACCCGGTGACGGTGTTGATCAGGGTGGACTTGCCGGCGCCGTTCGGGCCGACCAGGCCCACCACGTGGCCCCTGGGCACGACCAGCGAGACGCCGTCGTTGGCCGTGAGCGCGCCGTACTTCACGGTGAGGCCGCGCACCTCCAGCGCGGGCGTGGCGTCGGCGGTGTCCCGAGGGGCGCGCAGCCGGATCGGCACCAGCGGCCTGGGGTTGGCGTGCGGTATCGGCAGTGAGCCCTGTTTCGCGGCCTTCTTGCGCCTGCGCTGCGCCCGCATGAGGTCGGTCTGGCTGCCGCCCAGGCGCAGCACCTGCACCGCGCCGAGGGCGAACAGCAGGGCGGCCAGGTCCTGCGGGATGCCGACGGCGTCGAGGATCGAGGGGAGGATCGCGCCCATCACGCCTCCCGCGATCGCGCCCTCGATGTTGTTGGTGCCGACGAACAGGGCGACCGCGAAGAACGACACCGACGCGAAGGACGCGAAGTTGGCGGCCGTGACCAGACCCAGTTGGCCCGCCAGCAGCCCGCCGCCGACACCCGCCACGAACGCGCTGAGCGCGAACGCGGTGAGCTTGCCCTTGGCGACGCTGATGCCGTGCGCGGCGGCGGCCCGTTCGGAGTGGCGGATCTCGACCAGCGCGCCACCGGTCCGGGTGCGGTCCAGGAAGTAGAGGCCGACGAAGATCAGCGAGACGACGATGACGGTGAGCACGAAGTACTCGCGGTCGGTGGTGAACAGGTCCGGCCGCACGACGAAGTTCGCCTTGTCCGAGCCGGGGAACGGGATGCCGGTGAACACCACGTCCAGCGCGGTGGCGAAGGCGAACGTGGCGACCGCGAGGTTCACGCCGCGCAGCCGCAGCGCGGGCAGCGCGATCACCAGGCCGGCGACGGTCGCGGCCAGGCCGCCCAGGACCAGCCACACGTAGAAGCCGCCCGGGACCTTGTTGACGTTCGCCCAGCCGACCACCCACGCGCCGATCGCGGCGAAGCTGAGCTGGCACAGCGAGATCACGCCCGCGCGGCCGGTGATCAGGCCGTAGCTCTGCATGAACACGGTGCTGATGGCCGCGCCGGTGATCATGAAGGTGACGTTGTTGTTGGCGAACGAGGTGACCGACACGACCACCACGACGGCGAACAGCAGGCCGAGCACCATCGGGTGTGGCTTGCGGCGCAAGAGGTCCACTTTCAGACTCCGCTCTCGGAGGGCGTGTCGCCGAGGTAGAGCGCCCGCAGCAGGTCCTCGTCGGCGCGCAGCCGGCCGCTGCTGCCGGCGAACACGATCCGGCCGCGGGCCAGGACGTAGGCCCGGTCGGCGATGCCGAGGGCGAGGGCGGCGAACTGCTCGACCAGCAGCACGCCGACGCCGCCGTCGGCGAGTCGGCGGACGGCGGTGGCCAGCCGTTCCACCACGATGGGCGCGAGGCCGAGCGACATCTCGTCGATAAGCAGCACCTTGGGCCGGCCCAGCAGCGCGCGGCCGACCACCAGCATCTGCTGCTCGCCGCCGGACAGCAGGCCGGCGGGCGCGTGGAGCTGCTTGCGCAGTTCGGGGAACAGGTCGAGCACGCGGTCCGGGGTGTCGTCGTGGCGGCAGGCGGCGCGCAGGTTGTCCAGGACGGACATCTCGCGGAACACCGTGCGGTTCTGCTCGACGTGCGCCAGGCCGGCCCGTGCCCGCCGCCAGGCCCGCAGCTTCTCGATCCGCTCGTCGCCGAGCCGGATGCGGCCCGAGGCGATCGGGATGGCCCCGGAGACGCCCTCCAGCAGGGTTGTCTTGCCCGCGCCGTTCGCGCCGAGCAGCACGGTCACCGAACCCTCGTCCACCCGGAGCGAGACGCCCCGCACGATGGTCAGGCCGGACCTGTCGACCGTCACGTCCTCAAGGGACAGCACACTCACCCGATCCACCGTCCTGTCGATACTTCCGGGGTGGTCGGGCAAGAGTGGTCCCGGGCGGGGGCCGCGGCGGTCCGTAGAAATACGGAACTGCCAGCTCAGAAAGGTGAGAAAGGTTCCGGGAAGATCACGGTGGACGATGTGGACGGTCGTCGCCGAGTGCTTTTCCGCCGGTCAGGGGCGGTAGTGGGGGATATTCACCGGAAATGGTCCAGACAATGTCCGGGAGTGGCCGGTGTGCACGATTTGGTAACGCGCAAGTCACCTTACGGCCATGCTCGTGCATATGCACTGTCACCGGACGGCGGGCCTCGGCATACCGGCGAATTCAGGCCGGTTTCACGAAGCGGGCGCCGGGGCCGGGCGTGCGGTGGATAGCGGACGGCGGCAGATGCGTGTGCCCTGCCGCGCATTCCAGCACGATTCGCACCGGCTCCTCGCAGTCCTGCCCGTCGTCGGCGGAGTGATGGCGGACCACCACCGACGGGCCCTCCGGGTCGGCCACGTGCTTGTCGCCCCACTCCAGCAGGGCCACCAGTGTCGGCCGCAGGTCGAGACCGCGCTCGGTGAGGCGGTACTCGTAGCGCTGCCGGGTCCCCGGGTCCCGGTACGGGATGCGTTGCAGCACACCGGCTTCGACCAGGCTGTCGAGCCGGGTGGCGAGCAGGTTGCCGGCGATGCCCAGGCGGTCGCGGAAGTCGCCGAACCGGCTCGCGCCGTCGATGGCCTCCCGGATGATCAGCAGCGACCAGCGTTCCCCGACGACCGACAGCGCGCGTGCCACCGAGCAGTTGACGGGGTCGATCCGCCGGGCCGGGTCCATGTCGTCACCCTATCGACCTGAGTTGACAATCTCCACTCAGCAGTCCTAGCCTGCCGCCGCCTGAGTTGCAAAATTAAACCCAAGGAGGCGGGCGACATGCCGATGCTGGACGTCTACATCCCCGCGGGCACCTTCGCTGCCGACCGGGAAGCGGCGTTGCTGAACCAGATCACCGAGATCCTCATCCGCCACGAGGGATTCGACCCCGCCGATCCGACCACGCGGTCGGCCTCCAGGGTGTTCCTGCACCGCCCGGCCGCCGTCTACGTCGGCGGCGCACCCGCGGACGCGCCGCACTACAAGGTGGTCGCCTCCGTCCCGGAGGGGCAACTGGACGCGGGCAACCGGGCCGGCGTCGTTCGTCAGGTCACCGAGGCGATCCTCGATGCCGAGGACGGCGCGTGGCCACGCGACCCCGGCCGGATCTGGGTGTTCCCCACCGAGATCCCCGAGGGGCATTGGGGCGGATCGGGCGAGATCGTGCCGCTGGAGCGCATACTCGGCCGACTCGGCGGCCACGACAGTGGGCCGGCAGCCGAACTCGCCACCGAGCGCATTACCGCCAGCCGCGCCGAACGGACGCGGCTCCCGGGCGGCTCTCGCTGACCCCCGTTGCGAAATCGTCCGGTATGGGCACCCCGAAACGCCCGATGTCGGCGCGGGACATCGGGCGTTTCGGGGCCGGTTCACCGGCCGCTCAGGGGCGGGCCCAGTGGTTGCCTCAGTGGTCGCAGCCGCATTCACCCGGCGGGCAGTGCCGGCACCCGCGGTAATCCGGGAGGTCGAGCGTGGGATTGCGGTCCAGGAATCCGAGGGGCTTGAACATGAATCCGCTGTAATCGACCGGCATCACCGGCCAGTCCTCCGGGCGGGGCAGGTGGGTGGGGCCGAAAACGTGCCACAGCACGACGTCCTCGTCGATCAGCGGCCGGTCCTGGGACGTCCACTGCGGCAGGCCCGCGCCACCGGGGTGCTGGTCCGGGTACTCGCCCGCCGGGTAGCGCTCGTCCTCGTGGAACCTGGTCACCCACAGGTGCTTCGTCGCGAACCCGGCCCGCGCCGAGACCGTCGCGTCCGGCTGCGCCAGCAGCGTGGGTCCGGGCTTGGGCACCAGCTGGTACGACCGGGGCTTGCCGAGCCGGTTCACCGCGTCCGAACTGCTCACCACCCACGTCCGGCCGCGCAGCGGATCGGCCAGGCGGGCGGCGTTCGACTCGCGGTCCAGCACGGTCGTCGTGGTGGTGAACGCGTTGCCGCGCGGGTTGTCCGGTCCGGTCGGCACGCCGACGAAGTCGACCTCCTCCACGGTGTTCGCCGCACCCGCGACCTCGGTGTCCAGCCGGGCGCAGAACAGGTGCTGGTGCACGGGCGCCATCAGGCCGGGCGCGATCTCCGCGCCGTACGGGTTGTCCTGCCCCGCACCGCAGAACACCACGCCGGTCGCCTTGGCCTCCAGCTCGATGGTGCCGTCGAGGTAGAAGTACCAGAAGAACCCGTAGTCGTAGTTCCCGATCGTGCTGAACGACGACACCACGAGCCGCCGCGACCGCCGCACGTCCGACGCCCCGGTGAGGATGTTGGTGTGCTTCCACTGCACGCCGTAGTCCTCCTCGTGCATGCAGATCGCCTGCGGGATGGCCACCGGGTGCCCGTGGTCGTCGGCCAGCACGGCGTCGAAGTAGTGGATGACGCCCAGGCAGTCGCAGCCCAGCCGCAGCGAGTTGGCGTTCTTGCCGAGTAGGTACTCGCCCGCGTCGAAGTAGCTGATCCAGTTGCGCCACGGGGCCGGGTCGCCGTACGGGACGACCATCTCGGCCATCGACGCGCGGTTGAGCACCGGGTCGCCACCGAACGAGATGCGGTGCAGCGTCAGGCCCTCCCGGGCGTTGAAGCCGATCCGCAGCCGCCAGCCCTCCCAGGTGACCTCACTGCCGTCCACGGTGAAGCTGACACCCTCGGGCTGGGTGATGGAGATCGGCTTGAGCGTGGTCCGCTCCGGGACACCCGAGTAGTTGCCGTGCTCGGTGGGCGTGGGCACGTCGCCCTCGTCGGTCACCGCCAGCACCTTGTTCGCGATCAGGTCCACCTCGCACAGCAGACCCTCCACCGGGTGCGCCCACGGGCTGTCGTCCTCGTGGTCGCGCAGGAACGTCAGCGCCCGCAGCACCCGCCGCTCGCGCAGCAGCGGCTCGTCGAAGAAGCCCGGGGACAGCGGGCCGATGAACGTCAGCGACCAGTCCTCGACGCCGCGCCGCCGCATCGCCGCCTGCCAGCGCGGGTCCGCCTTCACCAGCTCGGCGCTGCGGTCGTACTCCTCGAACAGGATCGCCGGCTGGCCGTCCTTGGCCGGCTCCAGCTCGCGGTAGGACTCCAGCACGCCCTCGGTCGCGTTCACCACGGCCTCGGCCGCGACCCCGGTCGCGGTGTCCAGCAGCACGGCCCGCGCCCGCCTGGTGACCGCGTCGCCCGGACGGTGCGCCCGCACCGCCTCCTTGGCCGGCTCCACCGGCAGCACGCTGGGGAACCGGGTGGTGTCACCGACCTTCCCCGCCCGCACCAGGACCTCGCGGACCCGGGAGATGTCGTCGGCGGTGAACGGGTCGAGTGGATGAGGGCTGTGGGTCATACCCCGCAGTATCGGACGGGTCCGGCGGAACGTCTTGACGTGCGGCGTACCGGAGTTGGCAGCCGGCGCACGTTCACTGTCGGTCTACGTCCGATCACGGAGAGGCAAGGCGTCCGGTCGTCCGAGGGGGAGAATGCCGGTCATGTCGACGGGTTACGTCTACCACGAGCTCTACGGCCGGCACGACACCGGGACGTACGCGGGTCTGGTCCCCGCCGACCCCCGACGGGGAATCCAGCCGTTCCGGCACTTCGAGAACCCCGAGCCCAAGCGCCGGGCGCACGAGCTGGTCGTGGCCACCGGCCTGATCGACCGGCTGACCAGACTCGCGCCCCGCCCGGCCACCGACGAGGAGATCCTGCTCGTGCATACGCCGGGCCACCTCAAACGGCTCACCGACGGCAACGACACCGGCGGCGACGCGGGCGACGGTGCCAGCCCGTTCGGCCGGGGGTCGACGGACATCGCGCGGCCGGCGACCGGCGGCGTGATCCGGGCGGCGGAGGCCGTGCTGGACGGGGACGTGGGCAACGCCTACGCCCTGATCCGGCCACCGGGCCACCACGCGGTGCCCGACTCCGGCATGGGCTTCTCCATGCTGGGCAACATCGCCATCGCGATCCAGGCCGTGCGGCGGTCGCACGGCGTCGGGCGGATCGCCGTCGTGGACATCGACGTGCACCGCGGCAACGGCACGCAGACGGTCTTCTGGGAGGACCCGGACGTGCTCGCCCTCTCGCTGCACCAGGACCGGGTGTTCCCGCCGGACTCCGGGTTCGTCACCGAGCGCGGCGCGGGCGCGGGCTTCGGCTACACGCTGAACCTGCCGCTGCCGCCGGGCACCGGCACCGGCGGCTACCTGGAGGCGGTGCGCCGGGTCGTGCTGCCCGCGCTGCACCGGTTCCGGCCCGACCTGATCATGGTGGCGGCGGGCTTCGACGCCTGCGCGCTGGACCCGCCGGCCCGGATGATGCTCACCCCGCGCGGGTACCGCGAAATCGCCACGATGCTGGTCGACGCGGCGGACGGGCTGTGCGGCGGGCGGATCGTGTGCGCGAACGAGGGCGGGTACGACGAGGCCTACGTGCCGTTCTGCACGCTCGCCGTGATCGAGGTGCTGGCGGGCGTCGACCAGCCGTTCGGGGACCCGTTCCGGTTCGACAACCTGGGCCAGCAGGAGCTCCAGCCGCACCAGGAGACCGCCATCAAAGCGGCGGAGGAGCTGCTCGGCGACATCTGTCCCTGAGCCGGGCGACCGCTCGACTCACGGGGTCATGCGGACAGGCTCGCGCGGAACTCGCCGGGCGCGGAACCCGTGCGGTGGCGGAAGTACTTGAAGAAGTTCGCCGGATCGGGGAAGCCCAGCCGTGCGCCCACGGTCGCCGAGGGCAGGTCCGTGTGGGCGAGCAGCCGGCGCGCCTCCAGGACGATCCGCCGGTCCAGGAACTCCTTCGGCCCCATGCCCACCGCGTCCTGGGTGGCGCGGGTCAGCGTGCGCGGCGAGTAGCCCAGGGCGTGGGCGTAGTCGGCGACGTGGTGCCGGGTCGCGAAGTCGCGTTCGACGGCGTCGCGGAACCGCAGGAACGTCTCGTTGTACGCGGGACCCCGGGTGCCGGCCGCGAGCGACAGCCGGTGCAGCAGCGCGCCGAGCAGGTGGGCCGGCAGTCGGCCGGCGGCGGCGACCGGGGCGTGCGAGAGCGCCGCGTACTCGTGCGCCAGGTGCTCGGCGGCGGTCGCGGCGAGCAGGCGGTCCTGGGTGGTGAGCTGCCAGTGCGTCGGACCGAACGGGCTCGCGGTGTCCGGCGGCGGGAAGTCCGGCTGGAACAGCATCAGCGGGCCCTCGATCCGGGGCCGGGGCTGGAACTGCTGCACCTGGCCGGGCCGCACCCACACCGCGCTGCCCGGCCGCAGCCGGTAGGGCGTGAAGTCGACGGTGTGCACGCCCGTGCCGGACGTGATCAGCATCAGCAGGTGGAAACCCGGCCGCTGGGGACGGGTCAGGTCG
Source organism: uncultured Saccharothrix sp. (assembly GCA_965995405.1). Lineage (GTDB taxonomy): Bacteria > Actinomycetota > Actinomycetes > Mycobacteriales > Pseudonocardiaceae > Actinosynnema. Next base: position 20,475 of record CBHFOL010000046.1, on the reverse strand, counting down.
TGCCCCTCGCCGGCGCGGGCACGCAGCTCGCCCAGCGACAGCACCTCGATGCCGAGCTCGGCGGTGCCCGGGTTGCGGTACGACACGTCCGGGATGTGTCGCTTTTTCACCATGACGTGTCCTCCTCCGACCTCGCGGGCCCGGCTGTTCGTGGCTTGAATATGCACTACGGGCACCGACCGGCGCCCACCGTCCACTTTGGAGAAGTCGATCGGCCATGGCTCACATCGCACTCATCGGCGCCACCGGCACCATCGGCTCGCGGATCCTCGACGAGGCGCTGCGCCGCGACCACACCGTCACCGCCGTCGTCCGCGACCCGGCGACGTTCGACCGGACCGACGCCAACCTGACCGTCAAGACCGGCGACGCGCTGGACCAGGCGGGCCTGCCGGACGTGCTGGCCGGGCACGACGTCGTGGTCAGCGCGGTCGGCGGCGGCGACGGACCGGGCCACCAGGCGACCATCGCCCCGGCGGCGAAGTCCCTCGTCGGCGCGCTGCGCACGGTCGACGGCGCACCGCGCCTGATCGTGGTCAACGGCGCGGGCAGCCTGCGCGCCGCCGACGGCACACAGGTCTGGGACACGCCCGGCCTGCCCGACTGGCTGCTCCAGATCATGCACGCGCACGGCGACGCGCTGGACTACCTGCGCGGCGTCGCGGACGTGAACTGGACCGCGCTGAGCCCGGCCGGGACCATCGAGCCCGGCGAGCGCACCGGCGCGTACCGGACCGGCGAGGACGACCTGGTCACCGACGCGGAGGGCGTGAGCTGGATCAGTGCCGAGGACTACGCCGTCGCCCTGGTCGACGAGATCGAGCGGCCCGCCTACGAGGGCCGGCGCTTCACCGTCGCCCGTTGACGGCTGTTCGGTAACGACCACTCCCCGATGATCCGGACATAAGGGAGGATGCGCTCGTCGTACCGCAGCGTCGCGGCTCGACCGGGGAAAGGTGGTCGCCGATGGGCACCGCGTTGACGAGTGTCGGTCTGCCGGTCGCGCTGGCGATCGTCATGTTCGGCCTGGGCCTGTCGCTCACCGTCGCCGACTTCGCGCGGGTCGTGCGGGCGCCGAAAGCGGTCGCGGTCGCGCTGGCCACGCAGTTGCTGGTGTTGCCGCTGGTGTGCTTCGGCCTGGTCGCCGGATTGGGCCTGGACCCGGTCCTGGCGGTCGGCATGATGCTGCTCGCGGCGTCTCCCGGCGGCACCACGGCGAACCTGTTCAGCCACCTGTTCCGGGGCGACGTGGCGCTGAACATCACGCTGACGGCGGTCAACTCGGTGCTCGCCGTGGTGACCCTGCCGGTGGTGGTGAACCTGGCGCTCGGCCACTTCCGGCCCGCGCTCGGCGACGGCACGGTGGGCCTGGAGTTCGGCAAGGTCGTGCAGGTGTTCGCGATCGTCCTGGTGCCGGTCGTGCTGGGCATGCTGGTGCGGCGGTGGTCGGCGTCCTTCGCGGACCGGGCCGACCGGCCGGTGCGGATCGTGTCGGCGGTGGTGCTGGTGGCCGTGATCGCGGGCGCACTGCTCGCCGAACGGGACAACCTCGCCACGTACCTGGCCGAGACGGGCCTGGTCGCGGCGCTGTTCTGCGCGTGCAGCCTGGTGGCGGGGTACCTGCTGCCCCGGCTGCTGCGGGTGGAGCGGCGGCAGGCGATCGCGTCGGCGTTCGAGGTGGGCATCCACAACAGCACGCTCGCGATCACCATCGCGCTGACCGTCATGGGCAGCGAACGGCTCGCCGTGCCGGCCGCCGTGTACGGGATCGTCATGTTCCCGATCGCCGCGCTGGCCGGCTACGCGCTCACCCGGACGTCCGCGCGGAAGCAGCCCGTCTGACCCTGCGGCCCTTCTCACACCCTGGCCGCCCGTACCGATTCCGGCGCGATCTCGTTGCGCTGGTGCGGGATTCGCCGTGCCACACCGTTCCGGCCATCGCGCGCGAACCGGTGCTTCCCCGTGATATCGGGGCAAACCCGGTACCGCGCGAAATGCGGGAACCGCGGTCCGGTGGCAGATTCGTGGGTGGGACAAGGGAAGGGAACCGAAGTGACGAAGTCTGTTGCGGTGCTCGGCACCGGCATGATGGGCGCGGGGATGGCACGGAGCCTGCTGCGGGCGGGCCTGGACGTGACGGTGTGGAACCGCAGCGCGGACAAGGCCCGGCCGCTGGCGGCGGACGGCGCGGCGGTGGCCGCCGACCCGGCCGAGGCGGTCGTCGGCGCGGACGTCGTGCTCACCGTGCTGTTCGACGCCGATTCCACGGCGGAAGTGGTGCGGGACCTGAAGCTCGGTGCGGACGTGGTGTGGGTGCAGAGCGGCACGGTCGGCCTGGACGGCGCGCGGCGGCTCGCCGAACTGGCCGGTGACGCGGGCTACGTCGACGCGCCCGTGCTCGGCACCCGCAAGCCCGCCGAGGAGGGCAAGCTGACCGTGCTGGCGTCCGGCCCGTTCCCGTTGCGGGAGAAGGTGGCCCCGGTGTTCGACGCGGTCGGCGCGCGCACCGTGTGGGCGGGGGAGCGGCCCGGCGACGGCCAGCGACTGAAGCTGGCGGCCAACTCGTGGGTGCTGTCGATCACCGCCGCCACCGCGCAGGCCGTTGCCCTGACCCGCGGGCTGGGGCTGGAGCCGGAGGCGTTCCTGGACGCGATCTCCGGTGGCGCGGTGGACAGCGGCTACGCCCAGCTGAAGGGACGGGCGATGATCGCGGGCGACTTCACGCCGTCGTTCGGCGTGGACGGCGCGGTGAAGGACGCCGACCTGATCCTGGCGGCGATGCGCGAGGCGGGCACCGACGACCGGGTGATGCGCGCGCTGCACGAGCAGTACCGCGTGGCGGCCGACCACAACGGTTCGGAGGACATGTCGGCCGTCGTCCGGGCGTTCGGCACCTGATCACGGAATGCCGGTGGCGGGAGCCGGGTGTGCGCCTCGAAGACCGCCCGTTCCCGCCGGCGTCCGTGCGCAAGGTCGATCTTGTCCCTGGACGACCGGCGATCAGGCGGCCCGGCACTGATCCCGGATCCCGGGGAGTCGCCGGAAGCCGGCCGACTCGTAGGTGGCGACGGCGCCGACGTTGGAACTCGGGGTGCAGACGACCGCGCTCGACGAGCCCAGCTCCTGGAGTGCGCCCGCCGCGGCGACGGTGATCGCCTTGCCGTAGCCGTGACCGCGGTGTTCCCGGTGCACGCCCATCGGCTCCAGCAACCCGGGCTTCCCCGGACCGGCCGACCACACCGTGACCGCCGCCACCGCGTTGCCCCGGTCGTCGTACGCGACCAGGCACCGGGCCTCGGCGTACGGCGGTCCGGCCGCCATCGCGTGCCAGCGCTCGTCCGTGAACGTCGACCTGTCGAACGATGCCCGCTGTAGGGCGGTCCGAACGTGCGCCTGCTCCGGCCCGATCGCCTCGATCCGCACGCCAGGGTCCTGCACCGGCTCCGTGAGGTCGCGGCGCAGCGGCGTCCACGGCTCGTCGGCGTTCCAGCCGTCCTCGAACAGCAGGTCCTGGACCAGCGCGCCCATCGGCGCGTCGAGGCACACCTTCCCCGCCGGCAGTACGCCGCGCTCCGGCTCGGTCACGTCCTCGACCAGCTGCCGCGCCAGCTCCTCGTCCCGCCGGGCGTCCGGCGCGATCGTCAGCCGCAACAGCCCGGGGCCGTCCAGCAGCCCGACGGCGAGAATCCGTCCGTCCCGGCACCAGGTCCGGACCGCCGCGGCCGTCGCCTCCGCACCGAACCGCCAGAACCAGCCCAGGTCTCCTGGATGCAATTGCATCGGGCCCCCGTCGTACTGCCACTCCCGCAGCACGCCCACGGCCTCGTTCAGCCCGTCGACTCCCGGCTTGCCCAACACGATCGCCATACCCTCGATCACACACCACCGTGCCGACCGTCCGCACCCGGTTTCCGGCCGGCGGCAGCGAGGGACGTCCGGTCAGGGTGTGAGCACGACTTTGCCGGTGATCGTGCCGGACTCGGCGAGGGTGACGGCGCGGGCGACCTCGGTCAGCGGAAGACGGGCCGCGACCTGGGCGCGCAGCTTTCCCCGTGCCAGCAGGTCGAACACCGCGCCCAGGTCGGCCGCGAGGCGCTTTCGGAAGGCCGTGCGGTTTCGGCTGCCCGCCCAGATGTTGAAGAACGTGGCGCGGTGGCCGTTCGGGAGGGTGTTCCAGAGCATCAGGCGTGCGAACAGCTTGAGCACCGGCAGGCGTGACGAGCCCGGTTCGTCCCGGGTGGACGCGGTGCCGTAGGCGACGAGTGTGCCGCGTGGCGCCAGCAGTCGGTAGGAGTCCACGATCCCGGGGCCGCCGACGTGGTCGAACACGGCGTCCACTCCGGACGGTGCCAGTTCGCGGATTCGCTGGGGGAGTAGGGGATCGCGGTAGTCGACCGGGGTCGCGCCGAGTTCGCGCACGGCGTCGTGGTGGCGTGGTGACGCGGTGCCGATGACGGTCGCTCCGGCCAGTCGGGCCAGTTGGACGAGTGTGGAGCCGACTCCGCCGTTGGCCCCGTGCACCAGCACGGTCTGCCCGGCGGACACGCGGGCGATGCCGTGCAGCATCCGCCAGGCCGTGATTCCGTTGACCACGAACGATTCCGCCTCGGCCGGGTCGATGCCCGCCGGCACCGGCACCAGGTCGGCCGCGTCCAGCAGCACGTGGTCGGCCCACCCGCCGGTCTTGGTGAGCGCGGCGTACCTGGTGCCGACCATGCCCGGGTCCGTGCCCGGTCCGACCTCGACCACCGTGCCCACGAGGTCGTAGCCGGGCACGAAGGGGAACGGCGGCTGGTCGTAGTACTTCGCCCGGCGCATCTGCTGTTCGGCGAACGACACCCCGCTCGCCTCCACCCGCACGACGGCCTGGCCGGCGGCGGGGGACGACAGGTCGCGGTGTCGCAGTTCGAGTCCGGCCGGTTCGACGATGCCGGGTAGGACGACCTCAAGTGCCCGCATTCCACGTCTCCAAGTGTGTGGTCAGTCAATCACTCTTCTGGTCAACGCACTCGCAGTGACGCGGCTGGTTGATAGGAGTGATTAAACACTCACACTCTCCTATTGGTCAAGCCGACGAGCCCGACGTTCACGCCGATGGCCCAGCAGCACGGCGATGGTCGCCGCGAGGAACACCAGTTGCATGATCGTGCGCGGCAGGAGCGCGTCACCGAACGCGCGGGACAGGCCCTGCGATGCCGCGTAGACGTTCGCCGGGAACATCCCGATCAGCAGCAACGTCAGCCCGCCCGCCGCCCACGGCGACGTCCGCCGCCACAGCAACCCCGCCGCACCGGCCAGTTCGAGCACCCCGGTTACGGTGACCAGTAGTCCGGGTGCGGGCAGCGCGGGCGGGACCATCGCGATCAGCTCCTCGCGCAGCCCGACGAAGTGCGCGATCCCGGTCGTGGTGAACATGGCCGCAAGACCGCACCGCACCGCGAACGGCCACGGCGCGATCCGGGTGACCCCCAGCGCGCGTGCGACGACCAGGACGAGCGTGACGGCGACCAGGACGATCAGCGGTTCCATGGCGGACTCCTCGAATCGGTGGAACTTGACAATGACAAGATGCACCTCGAACGGCTAACTTGTCAATGTCTAGATTCCGGCTAGGCTGGAGTCGTGACCAAGGAGCGCCCCTACCACCACGGCGACCTGCGCCGCGCCGTGCTGGCCGCCGCCGTCGACGCGATCAACGAGCACGGCCCCGGCGGCGTCGGCCTGCGTGACCTGGCCCGACGGGTGGGGGTGTCGCACGCGGGCCCGGTGCACCACTTCCGGGACAAGGCGGGGCTGCTCACCGCCCTCGCCGCCGAGGGCTTCGCGCTGCTGGCCGACCGACTGCGCCAGACCCGCGCCGATGGCGGCGAATTCGTGGACGTCGGCTCGGCCTACGTGCGCTTCGCCGTCGAGCACCGGGCGCACTTCGAGGTGATGTTCCGCCCCGACCTCTACCACCCGGACGATCCGGCCGTGATCGCCGCACGCGACCGCGCGGGGGAACTGTTGAACTACGGCGTGCGGGACCAGATCGACCCGAACCTGGCGGCCATCGCGGCCTGGTCGATCGTGCACGGCTTCGCGACCCTGTGGAACGCGGGCGTGCTGCCGAACCATCTGGGCGACGACCCGCAGGCCGTCGGACGGGCGGTCGCCGGCTTCCTGTTCCGCGACCGCCCCTGACCCGTCAGCCGCCGAGTTCCCGGTCCACCAAGGGCTTCACCTCGGTGCCGAGCAGCTCGATCGCCTCCATCACCAGCTTGTGCGGCACGCCCGACCAGTCCATGTGCATGGCGTACCGGTCCGCCCCGGTCAGCCGGCCGACGGTGATCAGCCGCTCGGCGACCTCCTCCTGGCTGCCCGCGAAGATCGACCGCGCGTCACGCGTCCAGGCGTCGTACTCGGCCCGGGTCGGCACCGTCCAGCCACGGGCCCGCGCCCCGTACTTCATGGTCTCCAGCCAGTACGGGTAGTAGGCGTCCTTGGCGGCCTGGGAGTCGCGGCCGATGAGACCGACGGCGCTCATCGTCACGTGCAGGTCCTCCGGCGCGTGACCGCCCGCCTCGCCCGCCCGCCGGTACAGGTCGACCAGCGGCGCGAAGCGCTCCGGCTCGCCGCCGATCACCGCGTACACGATGGGCAGCCCGAGCAGGCCCGCGCGCACCGACGACTCCGGGTTGCCGCCCGTGCCGATGGAGATCCGCAGCCGGTCCCGGTACGGGCGCGGGTACACGTGCGCCTCCTCCAGCGGTGCCCGGAACTTGCCGGACCAGGTGATCGGGTTCTCCCGGTCCAGCCGCAGCAGCAGGGCCAGCTTCTCCTCGAACAGCTCGTCGTAGTCCTCCAGCCGCGCCCCGAACAGCGGGAACGACTCGGTGAACGAGCCGCGCCCGGCCAGCAGCTCCGCCCGGCCCCGGCTGAGCTGGTCCAGGGTCGTGAACTGCTGGTAGACCCGCACCGGGTCCTCGGTGCTGAGCACGGTGACCGCGCTGCCGAGCGTGATGTGCTCGGTGATGCTCGCGGCGGCGGCCAGCACGGTCGCGGGGTTCGAGCTGGCGTAGTTGTCCAGGTGGTGCTCACCCAGGCCGTAGAAGCCCAAGCCCAACTCGTCGGCGAGCTTGATCCGCTCCAGCTGCTGCGCCAGGGCGTCGGCCACCGAGACCTGATCGCCGGTCACGGGGTCGGGGTGGCGGTCGGCGAAGCTGAGGAGCCCGAGTTGCATACCGTTTGTGGACACATCAGCAATCTAGCGCGAGAATGATGACGCGTCAACAATAGATTGATGACACGTCAACAACTTGCTACGGTGGGTCGGGTGGACGAACCCCGCTGGCTCGACGAGCGCGAAGCACGTGTGTGGCACGCGTACCTCGACCTGAACCGCGAGCTGCACGGCGTCCTCGAACGCCGGCTGACGGCCGACTCGGCGCTCTCCAACGCCGACTACTCGCTGCTGGTCCCGCTGTCCGAGGCCCCGGACGGGCTCATGCGGTCGCGCGAACTGGGCGCACAGGTCGGCTGGGAGCGCAGTCGGCTGTCGCACCAGATCGGGCGGATGGAGAAACGCGGGCTGGTGGCGCGCGAGGAGTGCCCCGAGGACGCGCGCGGGTCGATGGTGCGGCTCACGCCCGCCGGCCGGACGGCGATCGAGTCCGCCGCGCCCGCTCATGTGGCGGCCGTGCGGCACTACCTGTTCGACGTGCTGACCGACGAGGAGGTGGACGTGCTGGGGCAGGCGTTCACCCGGGTGCTGGACCGGATCGCCGAAGACTGACCGTTCCGCGGCGAACGGGCCCCGCACTCCGGAGAGCGCGGGGCCCGTCAGCGAAGCGGACTAACTCGTCGTGAACACCACATCCACCCAGTAGTGGTTGCCCTGGTAGCTGGTGTCCGGGAAGCCCGAGCCGACCTTGTACAGGCCGTTGGGCGCCCCTTCCGCCGTCGCGGGCGCGGTCAGCGGCGGCGAGTTCACGGTGTGCGCCGCGAAGTATCCCTCGTTGACCGGGTAGTGGCCCTCCGGCGCGAGGTACGACGCGATGTACGTCGTGCCCGCCGTGACCGCCAGCGGCGTGGCGAACGTCAACGTCTGCCAGCCGTTGGCCGTCTCACCGCTGAACGTGCCGGTCTTCAGCAACGTCCCGCCGGTCGCCCACACCGAACCCGTGTGGGTGCCGGTGTTGCCGTTGCCCTTGTAGAACTTCACGCCCGTGATGAACCCGTTCACCGCCGGCACGAACCGCACACCCAGTTCGTGACTGCCGCTCTCGGCCGTCGCCGGGACCGTCGGCACGGTCGCCGCGCTGAACAGCGAGCACGGACACCCGCTGCCACTCGTGGTGGTGAACGACCACGTCACCGGGGTCACCATCACGTTGCCGCCGGCATCCGCCGCCCGCACCGTCACCGTGTACCTGGTCGTGCCCGCCAACGCCGCCGCCGGCGTCCAGACCACCGTCTGCTGGTCGACCGACCTGGTGACCTGACCCTGGATCGTCGCGCCACCCGGGTCCGTGACGCTGAACGTGGTGTTCGTCAGGTCGATCGGCTCGTCGAACGACGCCGTCACCTGGCTGGTCAGGCCCACCGACACGGCGTCGCTGAGCGGCGTGTGCCCGGTGTGCGCGGGTGGCGTGGTGTCGCTGCTGGGCACGTAGTCGACGTCCACCCAGTAGTTGTTCCCCTGGTAGCTCACGGTCGGGAAACCACCGCCGGTCTGGAACACGCCGTTCGGGTTGTCGTACCCGGTCTTGGACGCCGTCAGCGGCGGCGAGTCGACCCCGGTCTCCACGAAGTAGCCGGTGTCGATCGCGTAGTGCCCGTTCGGCGCGGTGTACGAGGCGACGTAGGTCATGCCCGGCGCGACCACCACGGGCTCCGCGAAGGTCAGCGTCTGCCAACCGGTCGCCGTCTCCCCGGTGAACGTGCCGGTCGCCAGCCGCGCGCCGGTCGCCGACCACAGCGAGCCGGTGTGGGTGCCGGTGTTGCCCTCGCCCTTGTAGAACTTGACGCCGGTGATCCGGCCGCTGCGCGTCGGCTTGAACCGCACGCCCAACTCGTACAGGCCGAAGTCCTGCGCGGACGTCACGGTGGGCACGGTCGCCGTGCTGAACAGCGAGCACGGGCAGGACGGGTTCGGCGTCGTGGTGAACGACCAGGTGGCCGTGTCCGCCATCGCGTTACCGTTGACGTCCGCCACCAGCACGTTCACCGAGTACCTCGTGTTCGGCTTCAACGCGCCGTTCGGCGTCCACGTCACGGTCCTCTGGTCGCCGGACAGCGCGACCGTGCCGCTCAGCTTCGCTTTTCCTGGGTCGCTGAGCCAGATCTGGGTCGACGCCGGGTCCATCGCCTCGGAGAACCCGAGCGTCAGCGCCGACCCGAGTCCGACGTTCGTCGCGTCCGGTCCGGGTGTGCGGGTGTTCAACGTCGGCGGGGTGGTGTCGCCGTTGAGACCGGTGCGGTAGATCACGTCGACCCAGTAGTTCGAGCCGTTGTGGCTGGAACCAGGGAATCCGGTGCTGTTGTAGCGGTACAGCCCGTTGGGGCCGTCCGCGCCGTTCGTCAGCGCCCGCATCGCATTGTAGGTCGCGCCCTTGTCGTTGAAGTACCCCGGGGTCACCGCGTAATGGCCTTGCGGCGCGTAGTACGACACGATGTAGGTCGTGTTCGCCTGAACGGTCACCGGTGACGCGAACGTCAAGGTCTGCCAACCACTTGCCGTCTCGCCGGTGAACGTGCCGGTGGCCAGCAGCAGGCCGGTGGACGACCACAGCGACCCGGTGTGCGTGCCGCCGTTGCCCACCCCCTTGTAGAACCGGACGCCCAGCACCTCGCCCTTACCGTTGAACCGCACCTTGGTGCCCAGTTCGACGGGTGTCGCGTCGTCGGCGCTGACGGACTCCGGCGCGACGAAGTCGTCCCACACCGTGCACGGACACGTCGTCGGACGCAGCGCGCCCGTGGTGAACGGCAAGGTGTGCAAGAGGGTCTGGTTGCCCGCCGCGTCCCGCGCCCGCAGCGACGCCGTGTAGCTCGTGCCCGGCGTGAGCGGGTTGGTCGGCGTGAATCGGGCGGTCTTCCCGTCACCCGTCACCGAGGACGTGCCCGCGATCGCGCCGCCCGGCCCGGTGAGCGTGAACTGGAGCGAACTCGGGTTGATCGCCTCGTCGTAGGTCGCGCTCAACGTCGGCGTCAACGACACGCTCGCCGCGCTGCTCTGCGGTGTGGTCTCCACGAGTTCGGGCGCGCGGGTGTCGGGACCGGGGTCCGGCGCCCACACCACGTCGACCCAGTAGTTGCTGTCCTCCTGCGACTCGATGGTCGGGAAGCCCGCGCCGCCCCGGAACACGCCGTTCCTGCCGTCGACCCCGGTTTGCAGGCCCGTCAACGGTTCCAGGTACTTCGAGCTGCGGCTGAAGTACTCGGTGTCGACCGAGAAGTACCCCGTCGGCGACAGGTACGACACCACGTACGTCGTGTTGCCGGTGACCGCCACGGGTATCGGGAACAACAGTGTCTGCCAACCACTCGCGGTCTCGTTGACGAACGTCCCGGTGGCCAGCCGCTGCCCGCTCTTCGTCCACAGTGAACCGGAGTGCGTGCCGGTGTTGTTGGCGCCCTTGTAGAACCGCACGCCCCGGACGTAGCCGTCGGTGTTGGCGCGCCACTTCACGCCCAGCTCCAACGCCGAGGTGTCCCGGCTCTCCGGCGCCTTCGGGGTGTCGTTGTCGGTCCAGATCCCGCACGGGCACGTGCGCGCGGAGACACCGGGCGCGGCCGTGGCGGGCGTCGACAGGTTCAGCGAGTCGTCCACCGCACGAACCCGCAGCTGCGCCGGGCCGGAGACCGGGGGAGTGTAGGTGTAGCTCCACGAAGTCTGGCCCGCCTGCCACACGGCCGGGTGCCAGCGCGCACCGCCGTCCGTCGACACTTCGACGCCTGCGACCTGGCCGGCGGCGTCGGTCACCGTGCCGGAGAACGTGTACGGCCGGCCCACCGTCGACAGCGTCGGCACGCTGGTGTACGTGACGACGGGAGCGGTGGTGTCGGTGATGGGGTCGGTCTGGGTCAGGCTCGACATCAGCGACGCGGCCTGGACACCCATGTCCGCCAACAGGTTCACGGTCGCCTGTTGCAGGTTGCGGTCGGAAGTCGGTGTGTTGGTGAGGAAAGCGTGCTCGTCCTCCACGCCCCACGCCCACTGCACGGTGCCCGCGCCGAACACCAGCGAGCCGGACGGGTGCTTGTAATACGTCAGCGCATGGGTCTCCGTGCCCGGGGCGTACACATCGCCGTGGTTCTGGAGGATGTACGGGCCGTCGTTCATGGTCACCGTCGTCCGCGACAGTTGCGCGACCCCGGGCGGCTGCTCACCGTTGTCCGGCACCTTGTTCCACTCGTAGCCCAGGGTTCCGGGCTGGAACGTGTAGGTGGAGCCGTCTGCCAGGTTGCGCAGGTCGGTGTTCCGCCACAGCCGCATCCTCCCGTAAGCGGCCGGGACCTGGAGCGCGTCGTCACGCCGTCCGTTGACCGAGAAGATGTTGCCCAGCAAGGCGTTCTCCGGTCGACCGCCGTCCTGCGGCGGGCTCATGCGCGGGTCGCGCCACGTGCCGGTCCAGTCGTTCAGGCCGTCGTCCTGGGTTCCCTTGGTCTCCTTGAACGACGCCACCGTGCGCCAGTCCGTCCGGGAGGGGTCGATGCTCTTCTCCCAGCGGGTCTTCCAGAAGATCTCGTTTCCCGTCAGGAACGCCAGGTGCACGCCCGCCTCGCGGGCCGCCTCCACGTTCGCGCGCTGCTCGTTCGACCAGTACTCGTCGTGGCCGACCGCCATGAACACCTGGTGGTTCTTGATCAGACCGCCCCGGCGCGCGGAGTCCACGTCGGTGGTGTAGCTCACGTCGTAACCGTTGCGCTCCAGGAACTTCAGCATCGGGAACTCGGCGTTGAAGATGAAGTTCTCGTCGCCGTCGCCGCCCGTGTACGGGCGGTTGTAGCTCACCTTGTACGCCTGGCCGCCCTGGCCGGGGCCGTCGCCGAAGTACAGCGAGTTGCCGCCGTACCGGTTGTAGGCCACCCAGGTGGAATCCGAGGTCTGGAACAGGATCTTCGAGCGGCTGGTGTCGTCCCGGACGACGAACGCGATCTCGTTCTGGAGCTGGTTGTCGTCGCGGGTGACCTTCGCGTAGTAGATCCCGGACACGGCGGTGGCCGGCACGGGCCAGGTGACCGAAACGGCCCAGTTGCCGCAGTCGATCAGCGCGGTCGGGCCGTCGCGCAGACACGGCGGCTGGCTCTGCGGGTCGCGCCGCTTCACGGTCTCGACGTACCGCGCGCCCTTGCCGCCGTAGTAGCCGAGCCGGTAGATGTCGATCTTGTAGGACGGCGCGTTGGTCAGCATCTTGAACTGGACCTGACCGCCCGGGGTGGTGCTGATGTCGGTGGTGTAGCCGACGATCGAGTCGTCGCGGTACTGCACCTGCCAGTCGTCCGCGCCCGGTTGGAGGTTCTCGCAGAGGACCTTGTTGACCACGGGCGGATCACACGGCGCGGCCTCCGCCACGGGTGCGAACCAGACGGTTGGCGCGACGACCGCGGCGGCGAAGACGAGCAACGCGATCAGCCTCGTCAACGCCGCGCCGGTTCTGTGACGGGCAGCGCCCGGTGATGACATGGTCTCGCCCTCTCCCCCTCGGGGCAGCGGAGCCCCGGTACACGCCGGAGATCGGCCGGAGGACACCGTCCGTTACGGCGTCATGTGATCAGCGGACCTGTCATCCGGCGGTCGAGAACGTTTACCGCGCAAGGACATCCGCCAACAGGCCCTGTCGGCTCAGGACCGGATGCGCCGGTCGGCGTTACTCCGGCCGGTGGAGGGTGTTCCCGCCAGGGTGAGGGTGGGTGCGGCGTACAGCCTATTTCCGGTGCCACATCGGGATTGGTTCAGCTCAGGGCACGCAGGAGGGTGATTCGGCTCGCGCCCAATTCGGTGACGTACAGGTGGCCGCTGATCGGGTGCTGGGTCACGTCCAGCGGCTGGTTGAACCCGGTCAGGCCGGTGATCCCGGTGGTGCGGTTGGACAGCGTGCCGTCGGCGGCGACGTCGAACGTCTGGATGTCCTGGCCCGAGGAGTACCGGACCACCAGCAGCTTCCCGTTCAGGCGTCCGCCGAACGCGCCGCCCCGGTACTCGATGACGCCGTTCGCCGACGCGTGCAGACCGGCGTCGTAGGTGCCCGCGAGGTCGAAGTTCCGGTCCGGCCGGGTGCCCACCGGGTAGGCGGCGGCCTGGAACGGGTCCGTGCCGGCGGTCGGGTTGCCGCCCGCGAGCACCCATTCGCACCGGACCGGTACCGGATGTCCGTAGTAGCGGCCGGGTTTGACGTCGAACACGTAGTCGGTCTCGGCGTTCGGGTTGTTGGTGATCGCCGGCACCGCCGGACCGGTGTAGGGGCCGTCCGGCCGGGTCGCGCAGGACGCGGGCAGGGGTGACGGGGTCGCCGGAGCGTTGCCGCCCGCCGCCGAACCGTTCGTCGGCACGTACAGATGTCCGTTGCGGTGCCACACCAGGTCGTACGCGTTGCGCACGCCGGTCGCGTGGATGGTCAGGGGAGCCGTTGCGGCGTATGGGTTGTAGCTGCCGCCGGCCTCGGTGCGCACGTTCACCGGCAGGGTCGCGGGCAGGCGGTTCCGGTGCAGCCGCAGGACGGCCGCGCTGAGCAGGTGCTCGGACCGGTTGCCCCACGTCGAGTCGGGCGCGCCCATCGCGTTCATCGAACCCTGGTTCAGGTAGAGGTCGCCGTCCGGGCCGAACGCCAGCGAGTTCGTCTCGTGGTCCTTGATCGACCGCGGCAGGTCGGTCAGGACTTCCGTGTAGGTCTCCAGGTTCGGCCCGCTGAGCCGGGCGAGCTTGCCCGACCAGTCCGGGGCGTTGGACGTGCCGCCGTAGTTGTCGGTGATCCACAGCACCGGGGCGCTGGACGTCGGGTCGAACGCCAGGCCGAGCACCGTGCGGTTGGGCGCGCCGGGCAGCCCGGCGGACGTGGCGTGCGCGCGGACGGTGTCGATGACCGTTGCCGTGCCGAGGGTTCCGTCCGCGTTGACCGGGAACCGGTGGATCTGCCCGGTGAACGTGGCGGCGTAGAGCCGGCCGTCCGGGCCGACCGTGACACTGGTGAACGGCGCGCCGGCCGCGACGCCGACCACCTGCTGGAACGCGATCGTCCCGCCACCGCCGCCGGTCCCGGTGGTGAACACCGACGACCACGGCTGGAACCGGTTGCCCGCCACGTCCCGCACCGCGTCGGTCACCTGGAACCGGTACCGCGTCTGCGGGCTCAGCGGCGCGGTGGGGGAGAGGTTCACGACGTCGCCGCCGCCGCTGGTGATGACGTTGGCGGGCACCGCCGAGCCGTCCGAGACCTTGGTCAGCCGCACCGAAGTGCTGTTCAGGGTCGTCGGGTCGACGGCACCGCCGGGCAGCCGGAGATCTGCGACCACGCTGGACGTCGGGTCGACGCCGGTCGCCAGGTTGGCGGGAGTGACCGTGCGCACGGACGGCTGGGACGCGCCGCCCGGCACCTCGGCGATGTCGACGTAGTTGAACTTGCTGTTGGTCCCGGCGCTCGGGCTGAGCGTGAGCCGGCCGTCGGCGACCGTCACGACCCTGGTCGCGGTGGCGTGCTTGACCGACGCGGTCGGCTGGAACGCGGCCACCCCGTTCTGGTCCTCGATGTTGACGTAGTGCGTGCTGTCGGTGGCACTCCCGGCGTCGCCGACCGCGACCGTCACCGAGTAGACCCCGTTGGGCACGGCCAGTTCCCAGCTGCCGGGGGTGTGCACGCCCGCCGAGCCGGCGGGCAGCTGGGCGTGCATCAGCGTGCCGAGCCGGACGTCGGACGTGCCCCGGTTGCGCCCGTTCCCGACCAGGCTGAGCGGGGTGGTGGTGCCCACCGCGACCCAGCCGTAGGTCTGGTCGCCGGCGCGGACGCCATACGGTTCACCGAAGTCGCGCACGTACCCGGCGGGTGGTGTCGTCGCCTGGTCGGAGAAGTTGACCCGCAAGCTGAACGCCGCTTGCGCGTGGGCCGGTGTTGCGGCCAAGAGCAGGGCGACGACGACCACCAACCGGCGCATTCCGTTCCCCTTACGGCGACTTCCGGGCGACGATCAGCGACTGGCCGGGCGAGGTGCGCAGCGGATGCGTTGTGGTGTCGGCGAATCCCGCGTCCGCGAGCCAGTCTCCGATCTCCGCCGCAGCGTAGACCTGACCACCCTGGCCGTGGAACAGGTTCAGGCTGAACACCCGGGCGAACGCGTCGGCCGCCCGGTCGTCGGCGTGTTCGTCGTGCTCCAACAGGACCACCGCGCCGCCGGGGTTCAGCGCCGCCGCCACCCGGCCCAGCAGCTCGCGGTTGGCGTCGGCCGGGCGGCCGTGGACGACGTTGAACAGCAGCACGGTGTCGAACCCGTCGCCCAGGTCCAGCTCGTCGTAGTCGCCCGTACGCAACGTGATCCGGTCCGCCAGCCCCGCCGTTGTCACCGCCTCCCGTCCGACGGCCAGCGCTTCGGGCAGGTCGACCACGGTCGCGTCCAGGTCGGGATTCCCGGCGCACAGCCGGATCGCGTACTTGGCGTGGCCGCCGCCCAGGTCCAGCAGGCGGGTGCCGACCGGCACGATCCCGGTCACCTCGGGCGCGATCGCGTCGGCGTGGCCGGACAGCATCCCCTGGAACCGGGCCAGGGTCTCCGGCCGGTCGGACAGCCAGCCGTAGAAGTCCAACGCCGGCCGGCCGGTGCGGATCGACTGCTCCAACCCGTCCCACGACTCGAACAGCACGGTCGACCAGAACCGGTCCACCTCGCTGTACCCGTTGTCGGACAGCCACTTCCGGGTCGGCTCGGTGTTCGCGTAGCCGTCTTCGGCCCGGTCCAGGTAGCCGAACGCCACCAGCGCCTCGGCGAGCAGCCCGGTGCCGCGCGGATCGGTGCCCAGCTTCGCCGCGAGATCCGGCGCGGACAGCGGGCCACCGGTCAGCGCGGCGAACACGCCGAGCCGCAGGGCCGCCGCCATGGCGCGATAGCCGGCCGTGGCGATGAGGTCCACAAAGGACGGTGGGCCGTCGCCCGGTTCGAGGTGCAGTGGCATGTTCAGGACCTTTCCGGCAGTACGCCCGCACTGGCCAGGTATTCCACGTGGCGGCCGATCATCTCCGCGTCGGCGGGCGGGAACTCGACGCCGCACTCGGCCGCCGCTCGCCACGTGGCGGAGCAGTCGAACACCGGGTGCGCCCGGCCGGTGGTGGTGAGGCCGAACGCCAGCGGCCCGAACGCGCTGTCCGGGTTCTCCAGCATCAGCGCCCGCCACTCCGGGTACTCCAGGACTTCGGTCGGATATCCCTTGGCGGTCAGCACGTCTCCCAGATCGGCGTAGCGGAACCCGTCCGCCCGGTAGTAGTGGAAGTCCCGGCCGTACAGGTCGGGCCGGGACGAGATGCCCGCGATGGCACCGGCCAGCCGGTCCACGGGCAGCATGTCGATGACGTCCGTGGTGCGCGGGACGGCCCTGGTGTGCGCGCAGGTGGCGATCTGGCGGCTCAGGTACGACTCGGTCTTCGCCGTGCCCGTGCGCACGTCGCCGACGATGGCCGCGATTCGGTGGATCGACACCGGCACGCCCCGGTCGCGCGCGAGCACGCCCATCATGTCGGCTACCCATTTCGTGGTGTGGTAGCCGGTGTCCAGGCCGGTGGGGTCCTCGGCGCGGTCGGATTCCCGGATGAGCTGCTTGTCGTAGTTCGCCCCCAGGTAGACGCCGAGTGTCGACATCAGGTGCAGCGGCTTGGTGGCGTACCTGGTGGCGAGGCGGAGCACGTCCACCGTGCTGCCCACGTGCGGCGGCATCATCCACTGGTAGGTCAGGACGAAGTTCATCACCGCGCCGTTGTGGTAGACGGCGTCCATGCTCTCGGCGAGGCCGTCGAAATCGCGTTCGGTCAGGCCCAGCAACGGTTTCGACATGTCGCCGAGGACCGGCACCACCCGGGCCAGCCGATCCTCCGGCACGTCCAGGTGCGCGCGGCGCAGGTTGGCGCGGATGCGTGCTTCGGCGACGGCTGGAGTTTCCGCGCGCACCAGGCAGTGCACCTCGGCGTCAGTGCGGTCCAGCAGTTCGCCGAGCAGGTGCGCTCCGAGGAAACCGGTCGCGCCGGTCAGCAGAACCCGTTGCGGCGCACCGGTCCGTGCCGGGTGGTGGGGCGCGATGTCGTCCGGTGGCACGGCGTCCAGCCGCATCTGCTCGACGCTGGGCAGACCGGACCGGTAGCGCTTGGCGAACGTGTGGTCGGACGCGGCGGCGTGTTCCACCACCTCGGCCAGTTCCGCCAGGTCGGCGGTCGCGAAGAGCGCCCGCAGCGGCACCGTCACACCGAGCAGCGACCGCACCTTGGCCAGCACGGTCGCCGCCACCAGGGAATGCCCGCCCAGGCCGAAGAACGAGTCGCGGCGGCCGACCAGCGGGGCGTTGAGCACCTCGGACCAGATTTCCGCCAGCACCCGTTCCACCGGGGTCTGCGGGGGCTCGTAGGGCGCGGCCTCCAGATCCGGCTCGGGCAGCTTCGCGACGTCCACTTTCCCGTGTGCGGTGAGGGGGAGTTCGGCGAGGACGACCCGTGCGCCGGGCAGCATCGCCTCCGGCAGGTGTTCCGCGCAGAACGCCCGCAGCTCGTCCAGTTCGGGCGGGGTGTCGTCGGGTTTCGGCACGACGTAGGCGACCAGGGTGTCCGACCGCACCGCGACGGCGGCCTCGGCCAGCTTGGGGTGCTTGAGCAGCGCGGCACGCACCTCGCCGGGCTCGATCCGGTGTCCGCGCAGCTTGACCTGGTCGTCCACCCGGCCCAGGAACTCCAACGTGCCGTCCGGCAACAACCGCACCAGGTCACCGGTCCGGTACATCCGGCCGCCCGGCACGGTCGGGTCCGGCACGTAGACCGTCGCCGTGCGGCCCGGATCGCCCCGGTAGCCGCGTGCCGGCGCGTTCCCGCCCACGTACAGCTGTCCGGGCACACCGACCGGCGACGGCCGCAGGTGCCTGTCCAGCACATACGCCCGGACACCGGCCAGCGGACGGCCGATCGGCAGGGTCGCCGAACGCGGATCGACCTCGGACGCGTCCAGCGTGCGGTGGGCGGTCGCGCACACCGTGGTCTCAGTGGGTCCGTAGTGGTTGACCAGCACGACGCCGGTCGCCTTCGCCCAGTCCGCGACCGCCCGCGGCGGCACCGCCTCGCCACCGATCATCATGACCCGCAACGGACTTCCGGCGTCCGTCAAACCCTCCAGATCGGCCACCCACCGCTTCCACAACGCGGCCGGCCCGTCCACCGCGGTCAACCGGTGTTCGGAGCACAGCCGCAACAGTTCCGGCCCGCCGATCGCCGCCGGTTCCGGGTGCACGACGACCGCCGCGCCCGCGCACCACGCCGGGAACACGTCGCCCACCGACGCGTCGAAGCTCAGCGGCGGGATCATCAGGATCCGTTGCCCTGGGCCGAACTCGTGCAGGTCGATGAACGCGTCGGTGAGGTTCGCCAACGTGTCGTGCTGGACCTGGACGCCCTTGGGCACACCGGTCGAGCCCGAGGTGTAGATGACGTAGGCCAGACCACCGGCCGGGATGTAGACCATGGGCGGATCGGCGGCCTCCCCGGTGAACGCGTCGTCGGCCGTGTCCAGCAGCGCCCCGTGGTACTCGCCGAACCGGTCCCGGTTGCCGGGCGCGGTGATCACGACCGGCGCGCCGCTATCGGCGAGCAGACCGGCGAGCCGGGCGGGCGGGTGCGCCGGGTCCAGCGGCACGTAAGCGCCGCCTGCCTTGAGGATCGCCAGCAGCGCCACCAGCGCGTCCGGTCCGGCCTTCACCGCCAGCCCCACCGGCACTTCGGGGCCGACACCCCACCCGGCCAGGACGTGCGCGACCTTGTTGGCACGGCGGTCGAGTTCACCGAAACTCAGCCCGTCTGCCCTAGTGCCATCGGCGTTCAACATGAGGACGGCCGTGGTGTCCGGGTGCGCGGCGACCTGCTCGGCGATCCGGACCAGGACCAGCGGCGGCGTGACGGTCGCCGGACCGTTGAGCCTGGCCGCCGCCGCCCTGTCCGCCTCGGTCGTCGTGTCTACTTGGGACAGTCGAGCTTCGGGTTGGTCCACCAGGGCCGCGAGCACGGTGAGCAGCTGGTCGGCCAGCGTCGCGATGGTGTCCGGGTCGAACAGGTCCGTGCTGTAGTCGAGGTTCGCCGGCCAGTCGCCGTCCTGCTCCCGCACGTGCAGGGTGAGGTCGAACCGGCTGGTGCCCCGGTCCACCGGCAGGGTCTCGGTGGGCAGCCCGGCCCACGAACCGTCGCCGCCGCCCCGGTTGAGCACCAGCATCACCTGGAACAGCGGGTGGTGCGCCAGGTTGCGGCGCGGCGCGACCCTCGCGGCGACCTCGTCAAAGCTCACCTCGGCGTGGTCCAGCGCGTCCACGGCGGTGGATTTGGCGCGCTGGAACAGCTCCGTGACGGTCGGGTCGCGGGACAGGTCCATCCGCAGCGCGGTCGTGGTGACGAACATGCCGACCGAACGCTCCAGCTCGGGGAACGGCCGGTGGGTGGTGGGCGAGCCGATCACCAGGTCGTCGGTGTCCGCCCGCCGGGCCAGCACCACGGAGAACACCGCCAGCAGCCCGGCGAACGTCGTGCAACCGTGCGCCCTGGCCAGCTCGGTCAGCCGACCGGCCAACCCCGCCGGCACGGTGAACCGGTGGCTGCCGCCCGCGACCGTGCGGTGCTGCGTGCGCGGTCGGTCGGCGGCCAGATCCAGCACCTCGGACGCACCCGCCAACCGTTCCGCCCAGTGGTCGAGTTGCCGCTGCCGCTCACCTTCGGCGAGCCGCCCGGACTGCCACACCGCGTAGTCCGGGAACTGTGCCCCGGCCGGCCCGAGGTCGACACCCGCGTAGACCTCGCCGATCTCCCGTGCCACCAGGCCCAACGACAGGTCGTCGCACACGATGTGATGCCCGGTGACGACGACCGCATTGTCACCCGGCGCGATCCGCACCAGCCGAACCCGCAGCAGCGGGCCGGTCTCCAGGTCGAACGGTGCGTCCACTTCGGACACCACGACCGACTGGAGGTCGTCACCGCCGAGATCGGTCACCCCGACGTCCACGACCAGCTCGGGCAGCACCTGCTGCTCCGGCACGCCGTCCCGATCCACGATCCGGGTGCGCAGAGCCTCGTGCCGGTCGACGACGGCAGCCACGGCGGCCCGCAGCCGGTCCAGGTCGAGATCCCCCTGCACCCGCAGCGCGGCGAACATCGCGTAAGCACCCGCGTCCAGCCCGAGCCGACCGGTCAGCCACAGGCCGCGCTGGTTGCCCGACAACGGGATCGGCGCGTCGGCGGCCCGGCGGGGGATCTCGTGCTGGGGCGCGGCGAG
>CBHFOL010000045.1:0-32548 GCA_965995405.1 uncultured Saccharothrix sp. | reverse complement strand
CGCAGGTCTCCACTGGTGTCGGGAACGCTATTCACATGGACCACATCATCCGCTTGTCACCCCTTCCGGCCCCGGACGGGCACGGCGCGGAGTGGTCACCCGGCCACTGGTTCTTCGGGGCCGATCGGTGCACCTGAGCCCGCCCCGTGCGGACTCGATGGCGGCAGGGACGGCCGTGGACGGCTGTGGACGGTGGTGCGTGGCTCCCGCTCCCGGCCGGGTGTGGCTGTGGCCGGGGCGTGGGTGAGGTGCACAGAGGTGCGCCGAAGAGCTTGTGGCCGAGGTGACCTCTCCGCAGCGGGTCCCGTTCGGGGCCGGGAACTGGTCGAAAGCGGATAATATGGTCATTTTGATTGACGTACCCGACACCAGTGGAGACCTGCGCAGAAGACGGGCGCGCTGAGTCCTCGGTCCCGCTGCCGTGGTCCCGCTGCATAGAAAGATCAATGGAAAGCACTGGTCCGGGTGTCGGTGGAAGCGCCGACAGGAAGCACTGCGAGGGGTACGGGTCCCGGGAGCGGTGGCAGTGGCGTCCCCGACACGGTCGGTCGTCCTGGCTCGGGACCACTGCCTGAACCGCCACAACGACTTTGCCGGCACCCTGCCCCGCGCAGGGACGCGTGCGCGAGCCTGAAGGTCGAACGCCGTGAGGTCAGCGAACGCCGTGAAGTTCGGTCGAAGGCCGTGAGGGGTTCGGTCGTGCCGCCGGGAGTGTCGTACCCCCGTGGGAGAATTGACATCGGGGGCCGGAGGCCAAGCCCAGGGCGGGTTTCCGACTGGTTCCGGCTGGTTTCCGGCTTCGGTCAACAGGATTGTCGTACCCCCTCGTTACCGTCTTCCCATGACCTCGAACCCGGATGAGATCCACACCGACCGACTCCTGCTCAGGCGGGTCGGCCCGGGTGATCTGCGTGCCGTGATCGCCGTCATGTCCGACCCGGAGACCAACCGCTTCAACCCGGCCGGTCCGCCTTCCCCGGAGGAGTCGGCCGAGCTGCTGGTGGAGTGGCAGGGCCACTGGGCGCAGGACGGCATCGGGTACTGGTCGGTGGTGCTGCCGGAGACCGGCGAGGTCATCGGTTTCGGCGGCCTGCGCCACCACCGGCTGGACGGCCTGCCGACGCTCAACCTGTTCTACCGGTTCCGGCCCGAGCACTGGGGCCGGGGTTACGCCCCCGAGATGGCGCGCGCGGCCATCGAGTGGGCGGACCGGGCGCGGCCGGATCGTCCGGTGGTGATCATCACCGACCTCGACAACAAGCCCTCCCAGCGCGTCGCGGAGAAGCTGGGCTTCGCGCACGTGGGCGACAGCATCACGGTCGACGGTCCGGTGCTGGTCTACCGGCGTCAGGAGGCGACGATGGTCACCTGACGCTTTTCGCAGGGGCCGGACCAGGTGCGCGGCAACGGCGTGGGCACCTCGGGCAGGGCCGTGGACACGATCGCGTCGAGCACCTTGTCGGACTGCCCGACCATGAGGTGCCTGGCGCCGGGGAAGTCGATCACGTCCGCGGTCGGGATGTCCGCGCCGAACCGCCGCCTGGCCTCGGTCGGCCGGAGGTAGTCGTCGAACTCCGGCACCAGGCAGACCACCCGCTTGTCCACCCACCGGGCCAGGTGCCCGGACGTACTCCACCGCAACGGAGGTGAAATCAGGATCGCACCCACAACACGCGGGTCACACCCGTGCATCAACGCGAGATCGGTGCCGAACGACCACCCGACCAGCCACACGTCGGGCAGTCCCCGTTCGGCGACGAACGCCAAGGCAGCGGCCACGTCGAACCGCTCGCCGACGGCGTTGTCGAAGCTGCCCTCACTACGGCCGCGCTCGCTGACGGTGCCCCGGGTGTTGAACCTCAATACCGCGACGTCCGCCAACGCGGGCAACCGCCAAGCCGCCTTGCGATAGAGGTGGGAGTCCATCATGCCGCCGTGCGTGGGCAACGGGTGCAACAGCACCAAGGTTGCCCGAGCAGCACGCGTCTCGGGCAGCGCCAACTCCCCCACCAGCCGCAACCCGTCGGCGGTGGCCAGCGTGACGTCCTCGCGCCGAGCAGGCAGGACGGTGTTGGCCGTGATCCGGACCGCATCACCCACGACCACGATCCTGCCACCCGACCGGCCGCGCCCCGGCCGGCAGTGACGCACGCGATGGTCCTGCCGTCCTGGCCGCGCTGTTCGGAAACGGGGCGTCGCACGACCTGTCGGCCCTACCGCCGGCGGGTGGGACCGGTCCACCGGTTCCGCCATGCGACCTCGCAGGACCAGTCAGCCCTTCCACCATCGAGCGGGCCGGCCTGCCGGTTCCGCCACGCGACCTCGCTGGACCGGCCGGTCCTACCACCGGCGGGTGGGGCCTCGCCGGGTGCGTGAGGTCCAGCAGCCCTGGTGCCAGTGGCGGCGGTCCTCCACCGAGCCGTAGTCGGCCGCGGGCCAGGCCACGACGTGCGGGGTGCCCGGCTTGATCTCGTGGTCGCAGCCCGGGCAGCGGTAGGTCTTGGTGGTGGCGGTGCCGGTGACGTTGCGGACCAGCCACTCGCCGTCCGGGCCGCTCTCGGCCCTCGCCCAGGCGTGTCCACCGACGGGTGGCGGTTCGTCGGGGCGGCGCGGTCGGTTGCGGCGGGGCACGAGGGACCAGGGTATCTCCGATAGTGATTTGTGATCGCATACGGTCCATGGAGTGAACAGGTGGCAGCGGACTGTGGTCGGCGTTCTGTTGTTACTCGAAATGGGGGTGATGGCGCAGCCCGCGCTCCGGGCGGGCCTGGTGGACGTGCCGCCGTCCGGCCGGTCGATGGGGCCACTCCAGGGGATGCTGCTGGCCTCGTGCACGATCCTGCTGGTCACCTCGGGCGCGGCACTGGTGACGATGCTGGTCCGCCCGCACTCGCGAACCTGGGTGGCGACGTTCGCGGGCTCCCACGCCGCCGCCGCCGGACTGGGCTGGGCGCACGGGCTGCCGCTGCTGACGCTGGTCAGCACCCTGGCCGTCGTCCTGGTGCCGGCGCTGGTGTTCCTGCCGAGGCAGCCGCCACAATAGGGACGTGCCCACCTACGAGTTCCGCTGCAAGTCCTGCGGGTCGACGTTCGACGTCAAGCGCCCGATGAGCGAGGCGTCCGACCCCGCGCTGTGCCCGCGCGGCCACGACGACACGGTCAAGCTCCTGTCGATGCTCGGCGTGGCCGGGATCGCCACCGGCAGCGACACCGCCCCGTCCGGTGGCGGCGGCTGCTGCGGTGGCGGCTGCTGCGGCTGACCCGCGGCCAGTGGCATGACGGCCGCCGCGACCGACCCGACCGGCCCACCCGACCGTCCCGCGACGGGCCGGCGATAGGCACGTCCGCTGGCTCGTCGACACCCGTACCCGACGCCGCCGGCTCAGCCCACAGCAGGATCAACCGCTGCCGGACCCACCCGCCGCCGGCGCGGGCAGCCGACAGCTCAGGTCACCGGCTCAGTTCTTCGGTTCCTTGGTGAGCAGCACCTCGGCGACCTTCTTGCCCTGCTCGCAGATCGCGCCGAAGCGGGCCGAGCCGTCGATCACGATGATGCCCACGCCGCCACCCGCGTAGTCCATGACCAGCACGCACGACGGCTGCACGGACGTGTCCGTCGTCCGGTCGAAGTAGGTCACCTTGCGGTCGCCCACCTGGAACTCGCCGTTGCTCTGCTCCAGCGTGATCGACCGCCCGGCACGGAACCGCAGGGTCACGCCGATGTCGAGCCGGTCCACCGTCGTCTGCCACTTGCACGACTGGTCGAACGTCGGGTCGTAGTTCGTGTCGGTCGGCGGCCCCGCCTTGTCGCGCACCTCGTACGGCAGGTCTTTCCAGGTCAACAGCTTGCAGTAGTCGGAAGCCGGATCCGTCCGGGGCTCGCCGGACTCCGTGGTCGGGGTCGGCTCGGAGGACGAGAACGGCGGCTCGATGTCGAGCACGCCGGCCGAGACCGGCGTGCCGTGCACCGTGTACGCGCAGCCCGACGTCAGGCCGAGCGCCACCACCAGGAGCGAGAGAACGACACGCCGCATGGGTCCACCATGCCAAACGTGCGCAACGTTCCGGTACTCAGGTGTAGTCGCGGAAGCCCTTGCCGGTCTTGCGGCCCAGCCTGCCCGCCGTCACCAGGTGCTCCAGCAGCGGCGCGGGCGCGAAGCCGGCCTCGCGGAACTCCAGGTACAGCGTGCGTTCGATGGCCAGCGACACGTCCAGGCCCACGACGTCCAGCAGCTCGAACGGCCCCATGGGCAGCGAGCAGCCGACCTTCATGGCGTTGTCGATGTCGTCGGCGGACGCGTAGTGCGCCTCCAGCATCTTCACCGCGTCGTTCAGGTACGGGAACAGCAGGGCGTTGACGATGAACCCGGCCCGGTCGCCGCAGTGCACCGGCTGCTTGCCCAGGTCCAGGCACACCCGGCGGGCGGTGGCGACGACGTCGGCGGAGGTCGCGATGGTCTCCACGATCTCCACCAGCTTCATCACCTGCGCCGGGTTGAAGAAGTGCAGGCCCACCACGTCACCGGGGCGCGAGGTGGCCGCCGCGCACTCGATGACCGGCAGCGAGGACGTCGTCGTGGCGAGCACCGCACCCGGCTTGCACACCTCGTCCAACGCCTCGAACACGGCCTTCTTGACGCCCAGGTCCTCCGCCACGGCCTCGACCACGAGATCGCAGTCGGCGAGGTGCTCGAACTCCACGGCGGGCGTGATGCGGGCCAGCGCGGCGTCCCGGTCGGCCTCGGACAGCCGGCCCTTGACGACCGACCTCTCCAGCGACTTGCGGACCTTGCCCACCGCTCCTTCGGCCTTCTCCGGCGAACGCGCCCGCAGCACCACGTCGTACCCGCGCTTGGCGAACACCTCCACGATGCCGGTCGCCATGGTGCCGGTGCCGATCACACCGACCCGCTGGATCTCCCGCGTGGCAACGGATTCGGCGGCGGCGACGGGCGTGTGCACGTCCGGCACGACGACCGGCGAATCGGGCCCGTCGTAGGTGTAGAAGCCGCGCCCGCTCTTGCGGCCGAGCAGGCCCGCCGTGATCATCTGCTTGAGCAGCGGGGCCGGCGCGTGCAGCCGGTTGCGCGACTGGTGGTACATCGTGTCGAGGATCTCGTACGCGGTGTCCAGGCCGATCAGGTCGAGCAGCGCCAGCGGTCCCATCGGGTAGCCGCAGCCGTAGCGCATCGCCGCGTCGAGGTCTTCCCTTGTGGCGTAACGGGATTCGTACATGCGCACGGCGTGGTTGAGGTAGCCGAACAGCAGCGCGTTGGCGATGAACCCGGCCCGGTCGCCGATGACGACCGGCGACTTGCCCAGCGACTCCACGAACGCCACCGCGTCGTCCACCACGTCCGGCTCGGTGACGACCGTGCGGACCACCTCGACCAGCTTCAGCACCGGCGTGGGGTTGAAGAAGTGCATCCCGACGACCTTGCCGGGACGTCCCGTGTGGACACCGATCTCGGTGATCGACAGCGACGAGGTGTTGGACGCGAACACCGTGTCCGGCCCGCAGATCCGGTCCAGCTCGGCGAACACCTGGGCCTTGAGCTCGATCCGCTCCGGCACGGCCTCGATCACCAGGTCGACGTCCGCCAGCGCGTCCAGCGACGTGGCATAGCTGATCCGGCCGAGCAGTTCGACGCGGGCACCGTCCGCCAGCTTGCCCTTGGCCACCGCGCGATCGGTCGAGTGGTCCAGGTGGCCGCGCCCGCGCGCCAGCCCCTCCTCGTCCGCGTCCACCGCGATGACAGTGCGGCCGGTCCGGGCGAGAACTTCGGCGATACCGGCGCCCATGGTGCCGAGACCGACGACTCCGACCGTGCTGAACTGGCGCGTCACGGACTACCTCCCACTCTGCGGAGTGGCTACCAGACGGTAACTTGCGGCCGACTATCCCACGGCGGTCACACGTCGTTCGCGTGAGCTTCACCATCCGGATCGAGCAAGGGACCGGTCAAGACCGGCCCCACCAGCCCATTCGCGGAAACCCGGCGCACCTACCCAGCCGCCGAAATCCCACCCGCCGAAGACTCACTCGTCGAACTCGCGGGCAGCGAGCGCACTCACCCGGCGCACCGCTTCGGCGGCATCCGGCCCGGTGGCGACGACCTCGACCTTCACACCGCCCGGCGCGCCCAGCCCCATCAGCCCGAGCACGCTGGCACCGTCCGCCTCCTGGTCGCCGAACCGCACCACAACCCGCGCATCCAACCCGATCAACGACCGCACGACCAGCGCCGCCGGCCGCGCGTGCAGCCCGACCTCGTTGGTGAGCGGGATTTCCGCACGAACAGCGTCCTCGGTGGACGCACCGGTCACCCCGCCTGCCGCGCCCACCGCGCCAGAACTATCAGGAACCCTTCCTGATAGTTCTCCAGCCGCAGTCCCGGCCGCACCCGCCGCACCAAAACTTTCAGGAAGGCTTCCTGAAAGTTTCCCGACCGCACCCGCCGGGGCCGCCGCGTACTGCTCGATCGCGCTGCGGGCCGCCGCCGTGACCTGGTCCAGGCCGGCACCGCCCTGGGCCGTCACGGCTGCCGCCACCGCACCCTCCACCAGCGGCGCGTCCACCACCGACACCGGGCCGGACGACTCCTCGGCCGCCATCTCGGCGACCATCTTCGCGCTGCCCAGGTCGAACAGCACCGCCACGCCGTCCCCGGAGTCCGCCGCCGAGATCGCCTCCGCCACCGCCAGGTAGTCCGTACCCAGCCCGCCCGACCCGTCACCCCCGGACGCCACGATCCGCACGTCCGGAGCCATCTGACCGGCCAGCTCGGCCACCCCGTCGGCCAGCAGCCGACTGTGCGACACCACCACCAACCCGATCACCGAGCACCCCCGGCGAACGTCCGCAACAGCAACGACGTGGACCGCGCCCCCGGATCAAGGTGCCCCGCACTCCGCTCCCCCAGATAAGAAGCCCGCCCCTTACGCGCCACCAACGGCACCGTGGACTCCGCACCCTCCTCGGCAGCCTCAGCCGCCGCCACCAACACGGCCGCCACATCACCACCACCCACCGACACGGACTCCGCAGCAGCCACGGCAGGTGTAAGGGCGTCGACCATCGTCTTGTCCCCCACCACAGCCTTACCCCGCGCCACAACCCCCTCCAAGGCCGCCTCAAGAGCCCCGGCGACCAACGCCGCGTCCAACTCCACCGCATCCCCCACGGACGTCGCCGCACGCAGGAACGCCGTCCCGTACAACGGCCCCGCCGCACCACCGACCGTCGAGATCAACGTCGTCGCCGCCAGCTTCAACACCGCACCGGGCGTCGCAGGCACCCCACCGTCCAACTTGGACACCACCGCCGCGAACCCCCGGTTCAGGTTCTCGCCGTGGTCGCCGTCGCCGATCTCCCGGTCCAGCCGCACCAGCTCCTCCCGATGCAGAGCAACGACCTCCGCCGCCGCCCGCAACGCCGAAGCGACGTCATCCGCCCCGCACCCCATCAGACGCCCCACCGCAGCGCGGCCGTGTGCACGGGCGCGTCCCACAGCTCGACCAGCTCGTCGTCCAGCTTCAACACCGTGAGGCTCATGCCCTGCATCTCCAGACTCGTGATGAACGGCCCGACCAGCCGCCGCTCCACCACGATCCCCCGCTCGGCCAGCAGCCGCTCGGCGATGCCGTGCGCCAGGTACAGCTCGATCAGCGGCGTGCCGCCCATGCCGTTGGTGAACAGCAGCACCCGGTCACCCGCCCCGAACGGCAGGTCATCCACGATCGGGTCCAGCAGCGCGGGCACCAGCTCGTCGGCCGGACCGACCTTCACCCGCCGCCGGCCGGGCTCGCCGTGGATGCCGATGCCCAGTTCCATCTCGTCGTCGGCCAGCACGAAACTCGGCTCGCCCGCGTGCGGCACGGTGCACGGCGCCAGCGCCAGCCCCATCGAACGCACCTGCCCGACGACCTTGCGCGCCAACGCCTCGCAACCGTCCAGGTCCACCCTGCGCTCGGCTGCGGCCCCGACGATCTTCTCCAGCAGCACGGTCCCGCCCACGCCCCGCCGACCCGCCGTGTACAGGGAGTCCTTCACCGCCACGTCGTCGTCGATCACCACCGTCCGCACGTCCACGCCCTCGGCGGCGGCCAGTTCGGCGGCGGTCTCGAAGTTCAGCACGTCGCCCGTGTAGTTCTTCACGATCAGCAGCGCGCCCGCACCACCATCCGTCCGGGTGACAGCTGCCTGTATCTGGTCGGGCGTGGGCGAGGTGAACACCGCGCCCGGACAGGCCGCGTCGAGCATCCCGCGCCCCACGAATCCGCCGTGCAACGGCTCGTGGCCGGATCCGCCGCCGGAGATCAACACGACCTTGCCGGACACGGGCGCGTCGGCCCGCACGACTACCGCCGGGTCGTACTCGACGTCGAGCAGGTCGGCGTGCGCCACGGCCATGCCCCGCAGCGCGTCCGCCACCACAGTCGCCGGATCGTTGATGATCTTCTTCATGGTGACCTCCATCGCCGATGGTCACCACATTCCTACCCCACCCGAACGGGAGACGCTCAGCGCCCGTAGAGCACCTTGACCAGCCGCACCACGTGCTTCACGGTCCGCGAGCCGCGCTCGTAGGTCATCGGGTCGAGCGCCGCCGCCATCCGCTTCCGGGTCACCGACTGGGCGTAGGTGAACTCGCGGAGGCCGTCCTCGCCGTGGATGCGCCCGAACCCGGAATCACCCACCCCGCCGAACGGCAGACCCGGCACGGACGCGTACGCCAGCACCGCGTTCACCGACACCATGCCGCACCGCAGCCGCGACGCCAGCTCCTCGCCCCGGTTGCGGGAGAACACCGACGCGCCCAGCCCGTACCGCAGTGAGTTCGCCTGCCGCACGGCCTCGTCCGCGTCCGCCACCCGGGTCACCACCAGGGTCGGCCCGAACGTCTCGTCGGTGGCCGCCTTGGCATCCGCCGGCACGTCCACCAGCACCACCGGCTCCACGTACGGCGGCCGGATCGACTCCAGCCCGCCGACCACCGCGCGACCACCCCGGTCCAGCGCGTCGGCCACGTGCGACTGGATGATCTCCACCTGCCTGGGCATGGTGATCGGCCCGAAGTCGGCGTCCGGCTCGCCACCGGGCCGCAGCTTCTTCGCCTTCTCCACCACGAGCTTGACGAACTCGTCGTACACGGCGTCCGCGACGTACACCCGCTCCACGCCCGCGCACGTCTGGCCGGCGTTGAAGATCCCGCCCCACACGGCACTCTCGGCGGCAGCGGCCACGTCCGCGTCCTCTGCCACGATCATCGCGTCCTTGCCACCGCACTCCAGCAGCACCGGCGTCAACGATGCCGCGCACGCCGCCATGACCTTCTTCCCGGTCGGCGTCGACCCGGTGAACGCCAGCTTGTCCACACCGGACGCGCACAGCGCCGCACCCGTCTCGCCGAACCCGGTCACCACCTGGAACACCGGGAACTCGGGCACCACCTCGGCGAACGTGTCGCCCAGGAACACACCCACGCCCGGCGTGTACTCACTGGGCTTGAACACCACGGCGTTGCCGGCGGCCAGCGCGTACGCGATCGACCCCATCGGCGTGAACGCCGGGTAGTTCCACGGCCCGATCACGCCCACCACGCCCAGCGGCCGGTACTCCAGCGTCGCCGAGTGGTTGAACATCAACATGCCGGACTTGACCTTGCGCCTGCCCAGCGTCTTCGGCGCCTGTTTCGCGGCCCAGTGCAGGTGGTCGATCACCAGCGCCAGCTCGGTCCGCGCGTCGTCGGCGGACTTGCCGGTCTCCGCGCTGATCAGGACCTGGAACTCGTCCAGCCGCTTGACCAGCAGCCTGCGCCACGCGTCCAGCCGCGCCTTGCGCCCGTCGAACCCGAGGCCCGCCCAGAACGTCGCCGCCGCGCGGGCCGACGTGACCGCCGCGCGCACCTCGGTCTCCCCGTGCACCGGGTGGTGGGCGACGACCTCGCCCGTGCGCGGGTCCATCGAAGCGAACCGCTTCTGCTCGTCATCAGCCCGCAGGGGCTTGCTGGAAGCGGTCTGCGTCATCGGGTGCCCTCCAAGGTGCGCGAAGGTGTTACCGGACAGTAACGCCTAACCGCACGCAATGTCAGCCCCCGTTCAGCCCTTCGGGATCTTCGGGACCACGCCCTTCGCGAACGCCACGGCCGTCGCACACCGGTCGAACTCGGACTTCTTCGGCCCCGCCGCCTTCACCTCGGCGATCTCGCCCTCCTCGCCGGTGTTCAGCCGCTGGACCCACTTCACCGAGCACGACGGGTACGCGCCGGTGTTCTCCAACTGGTAGCCGGTGACCCCGCCGAGGTCGACGTCGACCTGCTTGGTGTCGAACTTGCGGTCCTTCGGAACGTAGGTGGAGCGCAGGTCGAGCGTGATCTCCTTGCCGTCGGCCACCCACGAGCAGTTGTGCAGCCCGTACGGGTACGTGCGGTGGTCCGCGCCGACCGCCGCGTCCGCCACCGGCTTGTCCACCAGCACGCACGGGTCGAGCGTGACCAGCGAGTCGTTCGGCGGCGACTTGGTGCCCGCGCCGTCCTTGACCAGCTTCACGACCGACTCGGCGACCTTGCGGCCGATGACGCACCCGTCGCCGTCCTTGTAGCCGATCTGCACGGTCAGGCCGAGCGCCGGCTTCTCCTGGGTGATCACCGACACGAAGCACGCGCTGGTGTCCAGCGTCTGCTCGAAGCTCTTCAGGCCCGCGAGCTGCTTGTCCGCGTTCTTCAGCTCGGTGCTCATGGTCTGGCCGACCTCGACGGTGACCGCGAGGTCCTTGCCGCCCTTGTCCTTCATGAAGTTGGAGCACCGGCTGAACCCGGACGCCGACACCTCGCCGGGCGTGCCGAGCGTCTCCAGGACCTTCCGGTCGAGCAGCTTGCACGGGTCGACCAGCCGCAGCTTGGCCGGAGCGAACGCCGGGTCGACGGGCTTCCCGTCCGGGACGTCCGTCGGCGGCACACCGGTGGTCTCGGTCACGTTCTCCGCGTTCGCCTGGACGGTGTGGCGCGGGTACGGCTGGTGCTTGGCGAGATCCGTGGCGGCACAGCCGGACACGACGAGGAGCGCGCACAGGACAGCGACGAGGCGGGACACGCTGTGCACGGTAGCGACCGAATCCCCCATTCGCGGCCGGAACCCTGTGTCAGGGCTCACCAACCACTTCGGGAACGATTCAGAAGATCGACACGCTATACGAACCGAACCCCGACGAAAGGAGCGCTCAGTTGCGCGACCGCATCCGCCGCGCCATCCGCCGCTTCGACGCGTGGACCGTCGAAGCCTTCAACCCCGTCTACCCACGCCGCTGAACGCTTAGGCGCTCTCCTCCGCGTCCGGCACGACGATCGGGCGCAGGAACGTCCACGCGGCGAACAGCGCCGAAAGCAGCACCATCCCGATGCCCGACCACAGGTTGATGTTCAGGCCGTCGGACCTGGCCAGGTCGGCCTCGTCGGTGAAGCCGAGCCCGACCACCGCCAGGATCACCCCGTAGACCGCGAACAGCACCGCGATCACCAGCCGCAGGTCGAACAGACCGGCTTTGTGCGCCACGACGACCTCCCTCAGCCGAAGACGATGTTGAGCACGAGCGTCAGCACCAGCACGCCGACCCCGAGCAGCACGGGCGACCGGTACCAGCCGGCGTCGGCCCCGGTGGCCGAGTGCCGCCGGGACTCCTTCGGCGTCAGGCTGTAGACCAGCCCGACCAGCCGCTCCTCCGGCACCGGCCGGGTGAACGCCGTCACCACGACGCTGACCACGATGTCCACCGCGAACGCCGCGCCCGCGCCGACGAAGCTCGCGCCCTGACCGGGCAGGTCGACCGCGCCGGTCTCGGCCAGCACGAACACCAGGACGGCCGCCAGCGTGCCGGACACCAGGCCGATCCAGCCCGCCGCCGCCGACATCCGCTTCCAGAACATGGCCAGGATGAACGTGGCGAACAGCGGCGCGTTGAAGAACGAGAACAGCGCCTGGATGTAGTCCATGATGTTGCCGTAGCCGGCGGCCAGGAACGCCGTGCCGATGGCGACCAGCGTGCCGCCGATCGTGGCCAGCCGGCCGATCCGCAGGTAGTACTCGTCCGGGCGGTCCTTGCGGACGTAGTCCTGCCACAGGTCGTAGGTGAACACCGTGTTGAACGACGACACGTTCGCCGCGACACCGGCCATGAACGACGCCAGCAGGCCCGTGATGGCGATGCCGAGCATCCCGTTGGGCAGCAGTTCGCCGATCAGCGCGGGCATCGCGTTGTTGTAGACGATGCCGGAACTGCCGTCACCGGCCTTGAGCGCTTGGAGTTCGGGCACGACCAGCGCCGCGATGATGCCCGGGATGATGACGATGAACGGGATCAGCGCCTTCGGGTACGCGCCGATGATCGGCGTGCGCCGGGCGGCGGACATGCTCTTCGCGGACAGCGCGCGCTGCACCTCGGCGAAGTTCGTCGTCCAGTAGCCGAAGGACAGCACGAACCCGAGGCCGAACACGATGCCGATGACGCTGAGCACCGGGTTCTGGATGCCGGTCAGCTCGGTCGCGGGCCACGCGGACAACTGCTCCGCGCCGCCGGGGCCGGCGGTCACCTTGTCCACCAGGCCCCGCCAGCCGCCGACCTTGTGCAGGCCGACGATGGTGAGCGGCAGCAGCGCGGCGACGATCACGAAGAACTGGAGCACCTCGTTGTAGATGGCCGCCGACAGGCCGCCGAGCGTGGTGTAGGTGAGCACGATCAGGGCGGCGATCACCACGGACAGCGGGATCGGCCAGCCGAGCATCAGGTTGAGCAGGAACGCCAGCGCGTACAGGTTGACGCCCGCGATCAGCACCTGCGCGACGGCGAAGCTGATCGCGTTGACCAGGTGCGCGCCCTTGCCGAACCGGCGGCGCAGGAACTCGGGGACGCTGCGGACCTTGGAGCCGTAGTAGAACGGCATCATCACCAGGCCGAGGAACACCATGGCCGGGATCGCGCCGATCCAGTAGTAGTGCACGGTCGCCATGCCGTACTGCGCGCCGTTCGCGGCCATGCCGAGCAGTTCGATCGCGCCGAGGTTGGCCGAGATGAACGCCAGACCGGTGACCCACGCGGGCAGGGAGCGGCCGGAGAGCAGGAAGTCCAGGCTGGACGACACCGAGCGCCGGGCCAGGAAGCCGATACCGAGGACGAACGCGAAGTAGATCGCGAGCAGCGTGTAGTCGAGCGGACCTGCGTCCAGCCGGAGATCCGCCTCGGCGAGCACGGGCACCGTCGCCCACCTCCCCATTCAACAAGGTCGAACAACATCGGACGCCATCGAACAACCGATCATGCCGACCGTAGTCCAATCGGGGCGTCTTCGCTGATCCGAACAGCGTCGATCCAGGCGGGGGCAGCAGTGGAACGCGGACTCGTCGTGCGCCCGGCGGACCCGGGGGTCACTGGGTCAGCACGAACGGCGTCTCGGCGTAGTACGGCCCGGAAGTGGCACCGATGACGAATTGCGTACCCGGCGTGGAATTCCGGAACGAATCCGGCACCTTCACCAGGACTCCGGCGAACTTCCCCGCGCCGTCCGTGGTGGTGTCGCCGACGCGTTGCCCGTGAAAGGTGAACACGACTCGACTGTTCGCCGGATATCCCTCACCGCTGAGCCGGAGTTCATCGCCCGCTTTGGCCGACTGGGGCTGCGCGACCAACCGCGCTTCCGCCGGGGAAGGCGTGAAACTGCCCGCCACCACGGGTGTCGGGGAAAGCGGCTCCTCGACCGCACAACCGGCGATGGCGGCGAGGGGAACAACCAACGACACGAGGATTGACCGGGGTCTTCGTCCAGGCACAGCGCCTCCCCACGTCGAATTACCGGGCCGTCAGCGTATATCGTGGATTCCGCCGTGCCACGCGGCCGAATGGCGTACCCGACGGAGGAAGCGCGGCTTCGCGGAGCCGCCGTCGCGGGCCGCTCGGAATATTGGGAACAGGCTGCCCCGGAGGCCAAGTGGACGACTGGACGCCCGTGCACCTCACCCGGCCCCAGTACGGCATTCCGGGTTCGTGGACGCTCGCCGAACCCCGGAACAACCTCCGCCGATCGCTGGAACTGCGAATAGCCCGAATGGAGCCGGTATACCTCGCCCCGGCGGTGCTACCGTGCCTGCTCCTCTACTCCCCGTTCACCGCAGTTTGGGGGAGATTCGGTTTCCTGCTCACCATGCTGTTGGGTATCCTCACCCCGCTCATCGTGCACGTTCACCTGAAAAGCCAGGCCAGGGCCGCACTGGGCCCGAGTTGGCGGATAACCCACCTTTCTGCGGGCAACTTCCGCGCGTTACCCGAGTCCTACGGTCTGCTGGTGTACGAGATGACGCTGAGCCTGCACGGCATGTGGACCAGCCGCGCCGCCCGCGCGCATTGGCTGGCGGCGGAGAAACTGCGGGACGCGCACTCGGCGGTGTGGCAGGCGTCGCTGTTGCTGTTGAACACGGCGGAACAGCACGACCTGGTGCGGGAGTCGGCGCAGTTCGAGCAGCTGAGCGCGCTGGTCGAGGTGAAGGCGGCGGAACTCGCGGACACCGAGGCGGTCGTGCGCGACGTGGCCGCACAACTGCGTGAGGCGTACACGAAGGTCATCGAACTGGACACGGTGATCCTCGCCGAAGAGGAACGCGTGGGCCGCGAACAGCGCATCGCCGAGCTGGAACGCAGACTGACCGACAACACCGGCCGGCTCCCCCTGCGCAGCATGCCGCCCGTCTGGCAGGACGCGCTGGACGCGATCAACGCCCACGTGGAAGGTGCCTTGAGCGTCCTGTCCATCGACCGCCGGTGACGCTCGACGATCAGGACAGCTCGCACCAAACCAGCCGGTCCATCACCACACCAAGCTCTCACGCCCGAAGAACAACCCGCCGGTTGGTCCGTCGTCGGGCAGGGTTGCCAGCCACAGCAGCGTGCTCGCGGCCTCTGTCGGAGTCTGGTCGGCGTTGCCGTAGGACATGCGGGTGTCAGCTCGGCCGGGGGATGCGGCGTTCACCAGGATGTTGTGCTCGTGCAGCTCGTCGGCCAGCACTTTGGTCAGGGCGTTCAGGGCAGTCTTGGAGACGCGGTAGGCCAGGTTGCCGGATGTCATCGTGGTGAGACTGGCCATGTGGCCTGTCGGTCAGCGGAGCGCGGATTCGGGGATGTGCAGCATCAAGCGCTCATTGCCTCCGACTTCCTCCGCCCCGGTGTCCCCGTTACTGGGACGTCCCGGTTCGAGTTCCCGCCACGGTTGGTCGAGCAGCTCACCGATCGACCACTCGCGTTCCTGGTCATCGCCGAGCACCAGCACCCTGTCAGGCCAGTTGTTCTCCCCGACGAACGTGCGCCATCGGACACCGTCGTCTGGTCCACAGCGGGTCACGACCTTCCAAAACTGCGTCCATGCCATCGGGTGCCTGGACAGCGTCCGGCCGAACAGTCTCGCCCAGTCAGGCACCCCGCCGCCCAGATGGGAGCCGTTCAGAGTGAACAGCGTCGCCCTTCTGCGGCGTGGAGCGTTCCATGTCGTCGGCAGTAACGCGGCCAGCGACCGTGCGGACAGCACGTAGAGCCAGTCGCCGAACCACGGCGGCCCAACCCGCCGCCGCCACCATTCCGGCGGTGCCGCAGCCGACCCGGTCGGGGCGCGTGGCGCGATGCCTGAGCGGGAGGTCAGTGGCCCGGTCCAGTGCGGAGTCGGAAACACGTAGTAGACAGGCAGTGGCGGCCCGGACGGCGGGCTGAGGTACCGGGCCAGCTGGCGGGTATCGATCTCCAGGACATGATCGGCGCCACGTGCCTCGGTCGTCTTCAGCTCCAGCGCCAGAGTCTTGCCCGGTCTGGACGCAGCCAGCCTGGGCAGTTCGGCCAGGACGTCCTCACCGGAAGTCGGCCACCACAACGCACCGTTGGGGAACCTGTTGGACAGGTAGATGCTGGTCCAGTGCTCCAGTGTCTTTTCCGGGATCGAACGCATACGACTCCCAGTCACGGTTCGCGGTCTACTGTGCACGTGATGTCGCCATCTGACGTCGTCGCCCGGGGCGTGCGACGACGAGGCAAAACGTGCGACCGGTCGGTCAGAACAGCCGGAACTCGTCCGACTCGATGCCGCGCAGGGCGTCGTAGTCCAGGACCACGCAGCGGATGCCCCGGTCCTCGGCCAGCGTCCGCGCCTGCGGCTTGATCTGCTGCGCCGCGAACACGCCCTGCACCGGGGCCAGCAGCGGGTCGCGGTTGAGCAGTTCCAGGTAGCGGGTGAGCTGTTCGACACCGTCGATCTCGCCGCGGCGCTTGATCTCGACCGCCACCGAGCCGCCCTTGGCGTCCCGGCACATCAGGTCGACCGGGCCGATCGGGGTCGGGAACTCGCGGCGGACCAGGGTCCAGCCGTCGCCCAGCGTCGTCACGTGCTCGGCCAGCAGCTTCTGGAGGTCGGCTTCGACGCCGTCCTTCACCAGGCCGGGCTCCGGGCCCAGCTCGTGCTTGGAGTCGTGCATCACCTCGGCCAGCGTGATGATCAGCTTCTCGCCCGCCTTGTTCTGCACGACCCACATGTCCGGGTCCTCGATGAGCCAGCACGGCGGGCTCATCCAGTTCAGCGGCTTGAACGCCCGGTCGTCCGAGTGGATGGACACCGAACCGTCTGCCTTGATCAGCAGCAGGCGCTGCGCCATCGGGAGATGGGCGGTGAGGCGTCCCACGTAGTCGACCTGGCAGCGAGCGATGACTAGGCGCACGGCCGACAGGCTACGGGGTGCGAACACCGGACCACCGGCAGGTACCGTCGGACGACGTGTCACTCCTGCGCACCAAGCCCGTGGACCGGCTAGCCGACGACAGCGCGCACACGCAGCTGCGCCGCACGCTGGGACTGGTGCCGTTGGTCGCGCTGTCCGTCGGCGCGACGCTCGGCACCGGCATCTTCGTGGTGCTCGGGCAGGCCGCGCCGGTCGCCGGACCGGCCGTCGCCGTGTCGTTCGCGGTCGCCGCGCTGGCCGCGTTGTTCTCCGCCCTGTCCTACGCCGAACTCGCGGGTGCGGTGCCGGTGTCCGGGTCGGCCTACTCCTACACGTACGCGACGCTCGGTGAGCTGGTGGCGTGGGTGTGCGGGTGGTGCCTGCTGCTGGAGTACGGCGTGTCGGTGGCGGCCGTGGCGGTGGGGTGGAGCGGGTATCTCAACGCGTTCCTGGACGCGACGCTGGGCGTGCAACTGCCGGCGGCGTTGTCCGGCGAGGTGGTGAACCTGCCGGCGGCGGTCGTGGTGCTGTTGGCGACGGCCGTGTTGCTCGGCGGGGTGAAGGAGAGTGCGGCGGTCACCACTGTGACGACCGCGCTGAAGGTCGCCGTGCTGCTGTTCTTCGTGGTGGTGGCGGTGTTCGGGTTCCGGACGCAGAACCTCACGCCGTTCGCGCCGGCCGGTGTCGCGGGTGTGACCGGCGCGGCGTCGTTGGTGTTCTTCTCGTTCATCGGCTTCGACGCGGCGTCCACGGCCGGCGAGGAGGCCAGGAACCCCCAGCGGGACCTGCCGCGCGCCATCGTGATCTCGCTGGCGATCGTGACCGTCGTGTACGTGCTGGTCGCGTTGACCGCCGTCGGCGCGGTCGGGGTGGACGTGCTGAGCGGGTCGGACGCGTCGCTCGCGACCGTGCTCCGGCACGTGACGAACGCGGGCTGGCCGGCGACGATCCTCTCGGCGGGCGCGGTGATCGCGATCGCCTCCGTCGTGCTCACCGTCCTCTATGGACAGACGCGGGTGCTGGTCGCGATGGCCCGGGACGGCCTGGTGCCCAAGGTGTTCGCCCGGGTCGGCGCGCGGCGGGTGCCCACGGCGAACACGGTGATCGTCGGGGTGGTGGTCGCGCTGCTCGCCGCGGTGGTGCCGCTCGGGCAGCTCGCGGAGGCCACGAGCATCGGCACGCTGGTGGCGTTCGGGCTGGTCAACGTCGGTGTGATCGTGCTGCGCCGGACCCGCCCGGACCTGCCGCGCGGGTTCCGCACGCCGTTGATGCCCGTAGTGCCGCTGCTCGGGCTCGGCATGTGCGTGCTGCTGGTCGCGGGACTCGCGCCCGCCACGTGGTTGGCCTTCGGCGTCTGGTCCGTGGTGGGCTTGGTGGTGTACTTCACCTACGGACGGCGTCGCTCGGAGCTGGCACAGGGAGATTGATCGTGGAAACCCTTGGATCGCGTGAGGTGTACGCGAACCCGTGGATGACGGTCCGCGAGGACCCGGTCCGCCG
The DNA here is from genome assembly GCA_965995405.1 of uncultured Saccharothrix sp. GTDB lineage: Bacteria > Actinomycetota > Actinomycetes > Mycobacteriales > Pseudonocardiaceae > Actinosynnema. Next base: position 14,308 of record CBHFOL010000045.1, on the reverse strand, counting down.
GGAGGACGGCACGACCGGGATCTACGGCGTGGTGGACAAGCCCGACTACGCGCTGGTCATCCCGCTGGACGGCGAACGGCTGCGGCTGGTCGAGCAGTTCCGCTACCCGCTGGGGATGCGGCGCTGGGAGTTCCCCCAGGGCACCGCCCCGGACCTCACCGACGAGTCCCCGTCGCGGCTCGCCGAGCGTGAGCTGCGTGAGGAGACGGGCCTGCGCGCGGGCCGGCTGGTGGAGCTGGGCCTGCTGGACGTCGCGCCGGGTATGTCCAGCCAGCGCGGCCGGGTGTTCCTGGCCACCCAGCTCACCGAGGGCTTCCACGAGCGGGAGCCGGAGGAGCAGGACATGCGCTCGGCGTGGTTCCCGAGGGCCGAGTTCGAGGCGATGATCGCGCGGGGCGAGATCACCGACGCCCAGTCGATCGCCGCGTACACCCTGCTCCTGCTGCACGAGCACGCGCAGCCGTGAGGGACGTCGTGGAGCTGCTGTCCACCGATGTGCTGGCGGACGCGGACGAGCTGGCGGACGTGCTGACCGATGCGGTGGCGGACGGCGCGTCGGTGGGTTTCCTGACCCCGCTGCCACGTCCGCACGCGGTGTCGTGGTGGCGCGCGCAGGCGGCGGGCGTGGCGAACGGGGTGCTGGCGGTCTGGGTGGCCCGGGTCGACGGCCGGATCGAGGGCACCGTGCAGGTCCGGTTCACCTCCACCCCCAACGGCACGCACCGGGCCGAGATCGCCAAGCTCATGGTGCTGCGCCGGGCCCGTGGCACGGGTCTGGGCCGCGAACTGCTCGCGGCGGCCGAGAAGGGCGCGGCCGACCGGGGCGTGACCCTGCTGACGCTCGACACCCAGACCGGCTCGCCGGCCGAAGCGCTCTACCGCTCGGCGGGCTGGGCGGAAGTCGGCACGATCCCCGACTACGCCGCCGACCCGACCGGCACACTCCGGCCGACCACCCTGTTCTACAAGAGGATCTAGTCCGTCCAGTCCGCCGGCCGCTTCTCCAGGAAGGACGACATGCCTTCCTTCGCGGCCGGCGTCTGGGAGGCCGCCGCCATCACCTCGACGGCGATGGCGTAGGCGTCCTGCTCCGGGCGGTCCAGCTGGGCGTACAGGGTCTGCTTGCCCAGGGCCTTGCTGGCCCGGCTGCCCCTCGTGGCGCGCTTCATCAGGTCGGCCACGGCCGCGTCCAGCTCGTCCGCCGGCACGACCTTGTTCACCAGACCCCACTGTTCCGCGGTGCGGGCGTCGATCACGTCGCCGGTCAGCGCCAGCTCCATCAGGCGTTTCCGGCCCACCGCACGGGCCACCGGCACCGCCGGGGTGTGGCAGAACCAGCCGCCCTTGCCGCCCGGCAGGGCGAAACCGGCGTCCTCGGACGCGACGGCCAGGTCGCAGGACGCCACGAGCTGGCAGCCCGCCGCCGTGGCCAGGCCGTGCACGCGGGCGATCACGACCTGCGGCACGGACTCGATGGTGCGCATCAGGTCCGTGCACAGGGTCAGCAGGTCCCGCACGCCGTCGAGGTCGCGGGCGGCCACGTCGGCGAAGTCGTGGCCGGCGGAGAACACCGGGCCTTCACCGGACAGGACGACACCCACGGCGTCGGTGGCGGCGATCGCGCGGAACGCCGCCAGCAGCTCGGCCAGGTGGTCGGCGGACAGCGAGTTGCGCTTCTTCGGGCGGTCCATCGTGACGCGCACGACGCCGTCCGCCGGCTCGACGCGAATGTGCTGGTACTCGGCCATGGCACGACCGTAGTCGCCGCTGCAACCGGGTGCTCGGCGCGTTCCGTCCTGGGAGCATGAGACTGTCAGCGCTCGCGCTGCTCCTGGTGCTGGCCGGCTGCGCGACCGGTAGACCGGACTCCGGCGCGTTGGTCGAGATCCCCGGCTCGGCACCGGCCGTCGACTTCCCGGTGACCGCGTCCCCGCGTCCGATCGTGGTCATCGGGCCGATACTGGAGGTGGTGGACGGGTTCCGCAACAACGAGGAGAAGACCGGCTCGCTCAACGGGGTCTACGAGTTGGCCGGACCGCTCCCGAACACGCCCGAAGCCACCCCTGTCACCCTGCCGGACGGCCCGGTGACGCTGCCGTTCATCGGGGTGGACGAGGCGCTGCGGGCGATGAGCGAACCGAAGGCCGGCGCGGGGACCAGGCCGACGATGAAGTTGGTCTCCGCCGAGTTCGGCACGGCGGACTTCCACACCGACCGGGGCCGGTGGGCGTTGCCCGCGTGGCGGTTCACCACGGAGGCGGGCAGCGTCGTCGCGTGGCCCGCGTTGCCGCGCACGGCGTTCTGGAAACCGGGCGAGGTGCGGCCGGCGATCACGAGCGGGCCCGCGAGCGGGTCGGACGAGCTGACGGTGACCCTGCCCGCGCCGCCCGCACCGTGTTCCGGCGACGCGCCCGCCCGCAACGAGCCGGTGCTCCACGAGACGGACAACGTGGTGTCGGTGGGTGTGCGGACCATCGGCACGGTCGGCGAGTGCCCGCGCACGCTGGCCCTGATCACCCAGCCCTACCAGGTGAAACTGGCCAAACCGCTGGGCAACCGGCTGCTGGTGGACGAGGCCGGCGGGGTCATCGTGGTCACGGCGCGGTAGCCACTCCAGCGGAAGGGACACGGAACGTACGGCGGTAGGCGTCGGGCGCGACCCCGAGCTCCGCCCGCAGCCGCCGCAGGTTCGCGGCCGTGCCGAGCCCGGACCGTTCGGCGACCCGGTGCACCGGCAGGTCGGTGGTCTCCAGCAGCCGCTGCGCCGGCGGCACCTCCGCCGGCGGGTCCGCCCGCCCCGGCACGATCACGAGATCGCACCCGCGCAGCCCGGAAAGCCCGTGCGTGGCAGGGATCACGCCCTGGAGGACCTGACCGCCGACCAGTTGATCCGGGCGACCGCCACCAACCTGCGCGGTGGCGGGTTCGCCGAGATCGTGTCCACAAAGGACCTGATCTAGAGGCCGTTCGCCGCGCGCACCACGGTCACGATCTCGTCCATGATCTGGGTGAGCTCGTAGTCCTTGGGCGTGAAGACGCGCGCGACGCCGCGTTCCCGGAGCTTGTCGGCGTCGTCGGGCGGCACGATGCCACCGACGATGACCGGCACGTCCCCGGCGCCGGCCGCGCGCAGCCCGTCGACCACGGCGGGCACGACCTCCAGGTGCGAGCCGGACAGGATGGACAGCCCGACGACGTGCACGTCCTCCTGCACCGCAGCCGCCACGATCTGCGCGGGCGTGAGCCGGATCCCCTGGTACACCACCTCGAAGCCGACGTCCCGCGCCCGCACGGCGACCTGCTCCGCGCCGTTCGAGTGCCCGTCCAGGCCCGGCTTGCCGACCAGGATCCGCAGCCGTTCGCCCAGTTCCTCGCCGGTCGCCCGGACCCGTTCCCGGACCCGGGCGATCTCCGCGCCCGCCTCACCGGACGCCGAAGCGGCGGAAACCCCTGTGGGCGCACGGTATTCGCCGAACGTCTCGCGCAGGGCCGAAGCCCACTCGCCGGTCGTCACACCGGCCCGCGCGCACGCGATGGTCACGTCGACCAGGTTCCGGTCCGTCTTGGCCGCCACCCGCAGTTCGTCCAAAGTGGACTTGACGAGCGGTTCGTCCCGCGTCGAACGCCACTCCCGAATCGCCTCGACCGCGTGCTGCTCCACGATCGGGTCGATCGTCTCGATCGCGTTCGCGCCTTCGGCCTGCAACGGCGACGGCTCGGTGGTGGCGAACTTGTTCACGCCCACCACGACGTCCTCGCCGGACTCGACCCGCCGCCGCCGCTCGGCCAGCGACGACACCAGCGCCGACTTCATGTAACCGGACTCGACGGCCGCGACCGCGCCGCCCATCGCCTGCACCCGGTCGATCTCGGCCCGTGCGCCGGTCAGGATCTCCTCGACCTTGGCCTCGATGACCCGTGAGCCGGCGAAGATGTCCTCGTACTCCAGCAGATCGGTCTCGTAGGCCAGCACCTGCTGCATCCGCAGCGCCCACTGCTGGTCCCACGGCCGGGGCAGGCCCAGCGCCTCGTTCCAGGCGGGCAACTGGATCGCCCGGGCCCGCGCGTCACGCGACAGCGACACCGCGAGCATCTCCAGCACGATCCGCTGCACGTTGTTCTCCGGCTGCGCCTCGGTCAACCCTAGGGAGTTGACCTGCACGCCGTACCGGAACCGCCGGTGGGCGGGGTTCTCGATGCCGTACCGGTCACGGGTGATCTCGTCCCAGAGTTGGACGAACGCCCGCATCTTGCACATCTCCTCGACGAACCGCACGCCGGCGTTCACGAAGAACGAGATCCGCGCGACCACCTCGCCACGGCGTTCCTCGGGCACCTGCCCGGAGTCGAACACCGAGTCCAGGACCGCGATCGCGGTGGACATCGAGTAGGCGATCTCCTGCGCCGGCGTCGCGCCCACCTCCTGGAGGTGGTACGAGCAGATGTTGATCGGGTTCCACTTCGGCACGTTGGAGACGGTCCAGGCGACCATGTCCGTGATCAGCCGCAGGCTCGGTCCGGGCGGGAACACGTACGTGCCGCGCGACAGGTATTCCTTGATGATGTCGTTCTGCGTCGTGCCGGACAGCGCGGCCCGGTCCGCGCCCTGTTCCTCGGCGACGCTGACGTAGAGCGCGAGCAGCCACATGGCCGTCGCGTTGATGGTCATCGACGTGTTCGCCTCGCCCAGCGGGATCCGGTCGAACAGCTGCCGCATGTCGCCGATGTGGCTGACGGGGACGCCGACCTTGCCGACTTCGCCCTTGGCGAGCTCGTCGTCGGGGTCGTAGCCGGTCTGCGTCGGCAGGTCGAAGGCGACGGACAGCCCGGTCTGCCCTTTGGCGAGGTTGCGCCGGTAGAGCGCGTTCGACGCGGCGGCGCTGGAGTGCCCCGCGTAAGTGCGCATCACCCAGGGGCGATCGCGCTCACGGTCGGCCGGGTACGGCACGGCAACCTCCTAGACGTCGGTTCCCCGTAGCGTACTGACGGGTAACTCGGCCGCCGGCGTGCCGTTGCTCACTGAATCGGTGTTGGAGGAGCATGGACACCGTGACCGCGCTCACCCAGACCCTGCTGCTGGCCGTGGTCCTGGCGACCCTGGCGCTAGTGCTCCGATGGGCGTTCGGCAACGACCGGCGTGCCGTACCCGATTACACCGGAGAAGACTTCGGCCTGCTCACCGAAGTGGCCGTGGTCCCCACCATCGAGGCCGCCGAGGTCCTGGCCACCCGTCTCCGAACCGCCGGAATCCGCACCACCGTCGTCCGCCGCGCGAACGGCCACCGCCTCCTGGTCTTCCCGGCCGACGCCGCCAACGCCAAACTCCTCCTGCGCTGATCGTCGTATCCGCCCGGGACAATGGTGATCGGGGGCCGGAGGCCACGCCCGGTCCTCGCTGAGACGAAGGCCGTCGGTTCTCAGCTTCGGCCGCCGGAATTGTCGTACCCCTGTGGCAAGCTGAAAGCAGGGGAACCCCTGACGGGGACGGCTGCGAAAGCCTGCCCTGACCAGCGCGAACGGACAGTGTCGTACCCCCCTGCCATGCTGTCGGCATGACCCAGAAGTCCGACCTGCACCACTACCTCAAACAGGCCCGCGAGGCCGTCGTGTGGAAGCTCGACGGCCTGTCCGAGTACGACCTCCGCCGCCCCCTGACCCCGACCGGCACCAATCTGCTGGGCCTGGTGAAGCACCTCGCGTCGGTCGAGAGCGGCTACCTGGGCGACGTCTTCGGCCGCCCCTACCCGGACGACCGCCCGGCCGTCGGTGACGACGACGAGCAGAACTCCGACATGTGGGCCACCGCCGACGAGTCCCGGGAGGACATCCTCGCCTTCTACCGCCGGGTCTGGGCCCACTCCGACGCCACGGTCGAAGCCCTCGACCTCGACGCGCCGGGCGAGGTCCCCTGGTGGCCGGAGGAACGCCGCCAGGTCACCCTGCACCGCATCCTCATCCACATCACCACGGAGACCCACCGCCACGCGGGCCACGCCGACATCGTCCGCGAGCTGATCGACGGCGGGGTGGGCCACCGGGCCGACAACGACAACATGGCCGAGGGCGACCGCTCCTGGTGGGAGTCCTACCACGCCCGTCTGGAGGAGACCGCCCGCCGCTTCAAGACCACCTGATCTCCCCCGGTCCGCGACCCCGCGGTCGCGGACTACCGGAGGTCAGCCACCGACCCGGTCGACGGTCGCGCCCAGCTTGCGCAGGTTCTCCACGAAGCCCGGGTAGCCCCGCTCGATGTGGAAGATCTCGTAGACCTCGGTCACCCCGTCCGCGCACAGCCCGGCCAGCACCAGCCCGGCCCCGGCCCGGATGTCGGAGGCCCAGACCGGCGCGCTCGACAGCCGATCCACACCGCGCACCACGGCGTGGTGGCCGTCGGTGCGCGCGTCGGCACCCAGCCGCACCATCTCCTCGATGAACCGGAACCGCGCCTCGAACTGGTTCTCGTTGATCATCGACGTGCCCTCGGACACGCTGGACAGCGCTATCGCGAACGGCTGGAGGTCGGTCGCGAAGCCCGGGTACGGCAGCGTCACGAAGTCCACCGACTGCGCCCGCTCCGCCTGGACCACGCGGAACCCGTCGTCGCCGAACGTGGTGACCTCGGCGCCCGCCATGCGCAGCTTCTCCAGCACCAGGTCCAGGTGGTGCGGGTTCACGCCGCGCACCGTGATGTCACCGCGTGTCGTGGCCGCCGCGAACGCCCAGGTGGCGCCGACGATCCGGTCGCCGATGACCCGGTGTTCGGTGGGGCGCAACGATTCCACGCCGTGCACGGTGAGCGTCGACGTGCCCGCGCCCTCGATCCGCGCGCCCATGTCCCGGAGCATCACGCAGATGTCCACGATCTCGGGCTCGCGCGCGGCGTTGTCGATGACCGTCGTGCCGTTCGCCAGGACGGCGGCCATCAGGATGTTCTCGGTGGCCCCGACGCTCGGGAAGTCCAGCCAGATCTGCGCCCCGTGCAGCCCTTCGGCCTCCGCGACGACACACCCGTGCTCGATCTCGCTGTGCGCACCCAGCTTCCGCAGCCCGTTCTGGTGCATGTCCAACGGCCGCGAGCCGATCGCGTCCCCGCCGGGCAACGCCACCACGGCCCGCTTGCACCGCCCGACCAGCGGCCCGAGCACGCACACCGACGCGCGCAGCTTGCCCATCGCCTCCGAGTCGGCGCGGTGGTTCAGCTCGGCGGGCGTGGTGATGGTGACCACGTCGCCGTCCAGCTCGACCGCACACCCGAGGCTCCGCAGGACGTCGGCCATCAGCGGCACGTCCAGGATCTCCGGGCAGTTGGTGATGGTGGTCGTGCCCTCCGCCAGCAACGCGGCGGCCATCAGCTTCAACACGCTGTTCTTGGCGCCGACGACCTCGACCTCGCCGACCAACCGCGCACCGCCCTGGACCCGGAAGTGCTCGCTCACCAAAGGAAACTCCTCTTGTCGGGTGTTTCACGCAATCGTACGGACGAGCTGAATCAAACCAGTGCCCGGAGCCCCCTACAGTGCTTGGCATGGCGGTTCACCTCACCAGGATCTACACCCGAGTCGGCGACGACGGCACCACCGGCCTCGGCGACTTCACCCGGGTGCCCAAGACCTCACCCCGGATCACCGCGTACGCCGACGCCGACGAGACCAACGCGTCCCTGGGCGTGGCGCTGGCCCTGGGCAACCTGGACGCCGACGTCGCCACCATCGTCCGCAAGGTCCAGAACGACCTGTTCGACGTGGGTGCGGACCTCTGCAACCCGATCACACCGGACCCGCAGTACCCACCCCTGCGGATCACCCAGCCCTACATCGACCGCCTGGAAGCGTGGTGTGACGAGTTCAACAACAGGCTGACCAAACTCGACTCGTTCATCCTCAACGGCGGCACCCCGGGAGCGGCACTCCTGCACCAGGCCCGCACCATCTCCCGCCGGGCGGAACGCAGCACGTGGGCCCTGCTCGAAGCCGAGCCGGACACCACCAGCCGACTCCCGGCCAAGTACCTGAACCGCCTGTCCGACCTGCTCTTCATCCTCGCCCGAGTAGCCAACCCGGACGGCGACGTCCTCTGGCAGCCCGGCGGCAACAACAGCGACGAGTAGCCCGAGTCCGGCCTGTTCGTCATCGCCACCAGGGGACGACGAACAGGCCGGCTCGGACGTTCCTCCGAATCAAGAGGCCCAGGGAATGGAGCGGCCCGGAGGCGCGGACTCCAGCCAGGACAGGAAGCCGGTCAACGCATCCGGGCCCATCGCGATCTCGACGGCTTCCCCTTTGGCGCCACGACACCGCAGCACCACGGCCCCCGCGGGCATGGCATAGACCTCGGAAGCCGTGGCCTCACGACGGTCGTCGATCTCGAACCCGTCCCGGTCGATCACCAGATCCGGGCCGGTTCGCAAGCTCAACACCCGCGACCAGACGAACGTGTCCCCGCGATAGTGCCCGACGCCCAGATGCCATCCCCGACCGCTGACGTCGAGCCTGGACCGCAGGGCCACGTGCACCCCTCCGGCGCGAAGCAGGCGGATCCGGCGCCACGCGACGTACGCGAGGACCACCACCGCGACGAACAGGACCACCCCGACGACTTCGGCGATCCCCACGGCGCTTGTCCGCTCGTCCGCGTCAGGCCGGGTGTCCCGCGGCTCGCAGCCGCGCGATGGCCCGGGCCCGTTCCACGTCGTCCGCGTCGGTGAGCGCCGACCGCGCTTCCTCCACGTCGATCTCGTGGGCGAGTTCGGCCGCCTCGGCGAGGATGCTCACGCCGGCCCCCGTGACCGACAGGAACCCGCCGTGCACGGCCGCTGTCACCAGCTCGCCCTCCACGGTCCGGATCCGCACCACACCACCTTCGACCAGCTGCCCCAGCACGGGCTCGTGGCCGGGCAGGATGCCGATCTCGCCCTCGGTCGTCTGCGCGACCACCGAGGTGGCCGTCCCGGACCACAGGCGGCGTTCCACGGCGACCAGCTGGACGGTCATCTCGGCCACGCGCATCTCCCTTGTCTGGCGCTGGAGTCAAGTGCAGTCTAAACGGTCGCCCGAAAGCCGCGCCGCCCCAGCCACCCTCAGCGGCGGTCTGCCTCCGGTACCACCCGCCTGGCGGACGCTCCAACGGTGCCACCAACCCCCACGGCACTACGAACCCCAACAGCCAACACGGCGACAACACCCACCGCAGCGACCAAGGCGAACGCGTAGAACCCCCACGGGTAGGCGATACCCGCAGTCAACATGGCACCACCCAGAAGTGGACCACAGATGGGCCCGATCCGGCCAATCCCAGCCGTCCACCCAAGACCGGTAGCCCGATACCGATCCCCGTACACCCGCCCCACATACGCATACACCAGCACCTGCGCGCTGAACACGAAACACCCGGCCACGAGCACCGCCGCATACACCCCGACCCCGGGCAACCGCACGCTGAGCAGCCCCAACGCCACCGCCGAAGCCGCGAACCAGAACACCGTCGCCGGCCGCACGCCGACCCGGTCCGCCACCGCGCCCGCGATCACCAGCCCGATCACAGCACCCAGGTTGAGCGTCAACAACAGCCACAGCGCCTTGCGCCGCCCGATCACATCCGTCACGGTCCCGATGGCCAACGCGCCGAGCATCATGCCCGCCAACCCGGCCGTCGAAACCACGCCGGCGCCACCAGGCGTGAGCCCCCACTCCTTGTCCTGCAACAGAACCGGCGGAACAGTGCCGAGCACCACCAGGTCGAACCCGTCCAACAACACCGCCGTCCAACTCAACGGCAACACCCAACGCCCAGACGCCCAGACGCCCAGACGCCCAGACGCCCAGACGGGACATGACCCTCCCCGTGTCCAAACTGGACCAACACCAAGGCGGCCAGAGTGAGGTCCGTCACCACCACGACGGCAGTGCGATTTCCATTCAGTGGAAGACTGAGCCGGTGCCAGTCCCCAGATCCATCCTCGGCCGGGCGTTCACCCTGCTCGCGGTGTTCACCGCCGACCGCCCCTCGGCGACGCTGTCCGAGCTGAGCCGCCACTCCGGCCTGCCGCTGAGCACCACGCACCGCCTGGTCCGCGAACTCGTCGCGTGGCGCGCGCTCGACCGCGACGACAACGGCCGCTTCACGGTCGGCCTGCGCCTCTGGGAACTGGGCGCCCTCTCCCCCGGCGCACTAGACCTCAGGGAACGCGCCCTGCCCTACCTGGAAGACCTGTTCGAGGTCACGCACCACAACGTGCAACTGGCCATCCGCGACGACCTGGAAGTCCTCTACGTGGAACGCCTGTCGGCCAAGGACGCCGTGAGCATCCAGACCAGGATGGGCTCCCGAATGCCGCTGCACGCCACCGGCGTCGGCCTCGTCCTGCTCGCCAACGCCCCGCGAGACGTCCAGGACCGCGCCCTGAACGCCCCGTTCAAGCGGTTCACCAAACACACCATCTCGACGCCCAAAGCCCTCAGAGAGGCCCTGGCGACGGCCCGCCGGGACGGCTACGCCATCTCCGACCGCCAGATCGAACCGATCACCTACTCCGTCGCAGCACCGATCCGCGGCCCGCACGGCGACGTCGTGGCAGCCGTCTCGGTGGTCGTCCCCGTGGAAACCCGCACCGACACCGTGATCCCCTCGGTCCGGGCCTGCGGACGGGCCATCTCCCGCTCACTCGGCTGGCGCGCCTAGGACCCGCAACACCCGACGCACGTGCCTGTGCCTGTGCCTGCAAAACGAAACGAAAAAGCCCGCCCCCGGAGGGACGGGCCTTTCGTGTGGCCGAAGCCGGAAATCTACTTGCCGGCCAGCTTCTTGGCGTTGGCCTCGACGTCGTCCAGCCCGCCGCAGGAGAAGAACGCCTGCTCCGGGAAGTGGTCGAACTCGCCCTTGCAGACCCGGTCGAACGCCTCGATCGTGTCCTTGATCGGCACGAACGAACCCGGCTGGCCGGTGAACTTCTCGGCCACGATGAAGTTCTGGCCGAGGAAGCGCTCCAGTCGACGGGCCCGACCGACGAGGACCTTGTCCTCCTCGGAGAGCTCGTCCATGCCCAGGATGGCGATGATGTCCTGGAGTTCCTTGTACTTCTGGAGGATCCGCTTGACCTCCTGCGCCACCCGGTAGTGCTCCTCGCCGACGATCGACGGCTCCAGGATCCGGGAGGACGAGGACAGCGGGTCCACCGCCGGGTAGATGCCCTTCTGGGAGATCGGACGGGAAAGCTCCGTCGTCGCGTCCAGGTGGGCGAACGTGGTGGCCGGCGCGGGGTCGGTGTAGTCGTCCGCGGGCACGTAGATGGCCTGGAGCGACGTGATCGACTTGCCGCGCGTCGAGGTGATGCGCTCCTGGAGCTCACCCATCTCGTCCGCCAGCGTCGGCTGGTAGCCCACGGCCGAAGGCATCCGGCCCAGCAGGGTCGACACCTCGGAACCGGCCTGGGTGAACCGGAAGATGTTGTCGATGAACAGCAGCACGTCCTGGTTCTGGACGTCCCGGAAGTACTCGGCCATGGTCAGCGCGGACAGCGCGACCCGCATACGCGTGCCGGGCGGCTCGTCCATCTGACCGAACACCAGGGCGGTGTCGTTGAGGACGCCCATCTCCTCCATCTCCAGGAGGAGGTCGGTGCCCTCACGGGTGCGCTCGCCGACGCCGGCGAACACCGACGTGCCGGAGAACTCGCGGGCGATACGGGTGATCATCTCCTGGATGAGCACCGTCTTGCCCACGCCCGCGCCGCCGAACAGGCCGATCTTGCCGCCCTTGACGTACGGGGTGAGGAGGTCGATGACCTTGATGCCCGTTTCCAGGATCTCGGTCTTGCCCTCCAACTGGTCGAACGACGGCGCCTTGCGGTGGATGCCCCACTGCTCGCCGTCGCGGCCGAGGCCGGGCACGTCCAGGCAGTCGCCGAGGGCGTTGAAGACGTGGCCCTTGACGACGTCGCCGACCGGCACGCTGATGGCGCGACCGGTGTCGGACACCGAAGCGCCGCGCACCAGACCGTCGGTCGGCTGCATCGAGATGGTGCGGACCAGGTTGTCACCCAGGTGCTGGGCGACCTCCAGGGTCAGCGTCTTGGCGACCGCTTCGTAGGGGATCTCCACGTGCAGTGCGTTGAACAGCTCGGGAACCGAGTCGCGCGGGAACTCCACGTCGACAACGGCACCGATCACCCGGACCACACGGCCGGTGCGGGTGGTGGTGGCAGTAGCACTCATGTCACTCATCACTTCCTGCGCCACCGGTAAGCGCGGAGGCGCCACCGACGATCTCGCTGATCTCCTGGGTGATCTGGGCCTGGCGGGCCGCGTTCGCCTGACGGCTGAGGTTGCGGACCAGCTCGGTGGCGTTGTCCGTCGCCGCCTTCATCGCGGTCCGCCGGGCCGCCGACTCCGACGCCGCCGCGTCCAGCAGTGCCGAGAACAGCCGGGTCTTCACGTACTTCGGCAGCAGCGCGCCGAGCAGGGTCTCCGCGTTCGGCTCGAACGAGTAGACCGACTGGAGCTTCGGCAGCTCCTGCTCGTACTCGACCTCCATGGGCGCGATGCGCTTGGCGATCGGCTGCTGGCTGAGCATCGACTTGAACTCGGTGTAGACGACGTGCAGCTCGTCCACGCCCAGCACACCGTCGGGGCCGGGGTTGTTGCCGTCGTCGTCACTGCCCGCGAGGAACGCCTTGACCAGTTCCTCGCCCGCCTCGGACGCGTTCACGTAGTGCGGGAGCTGGGAGAACCCGCTCCACTCACCCGCGATCGCCCGCCGCCGGAACCGGTAGTACCCGACGCCCTTGCGACCGACGACGTAGAGCACGGGCTCCTTGCCTTCGGACCGCAGCAGCGCGAGCAGCTCCTCGGCCGCCTTCAGCACGTTGGAGTTGTAGCCGCCGCACATGCCCTTGTCGCTGGTCACGACCAGCACGCCGGCGCGGCGGGGGTTCTTCCGCTCGGTGAGCAGCGGGTGGTCGAGGTTGGCCGACGCGCTCGCCAGTGCGGAGAGCACGCCGGTGATCTCCTCGGCGTACGGGCGCGAGGCCGTCACCCGCGTCTGGGCCTTGGCCAGCCGCGACGTGGCGATGAGCTCGTACGCCTTGGTGATCTTCTTGGTCGAGTTGACCGTTCGGATCCGCTGGCGCAGCTCCCGAATCTGTGCCGCCATGCCTACGTCACTTCTCGGCCGGAGCGGGTCGGTTGACCTTCACCGACTCCTGTCCGACCTTGTCGGCGTCCATCGCGTTGGCGGGCGCCTCGTTGACCACCGTGGCACCGCTCGACGCGGTGAACTGCTGCTTGAACGCGTTGACAGCGTCCACGATGCCCTTTTCGGTGTCACCCGACAACGTCTTGGACTCGCGGATGCTGGAGAAGATCACGTCGTGGGTACGCCGCACGTGGTCCAGGAACTCGGACTCGAACCGGCGGACGTCGCCCACCGGGACGGTGTCCAGGTAGCCCTTGGTGCCGAGGTAGATCGAGACGACCTGCTCCTCGACGGGGACCGGCGAGTACTGGCCCTGCTTGAGCAGCTCGACCAGGCGCGCGCCGCGCTCCAGCTGGGCGCGGGAAGCCGCGTCCAGGTCGGAGGCGAAGGCGGAGAACGCCTCCAGCTCGCGGAACTGCGACAGGTCGAGGCGCAGCGAGCCGGAGACCTGCTTCATCGCCTTGATCTGCGCGGCGCCACCGACGCGGGAGACCGAGATACCCACGTTGACGGCCGGGCGGACACCGGCGTTGAACAGGTCCGACTCCAGGAAGCACTGGCCGTCGGTGATCGAGATGACGTTGGTCGGGATGTACGCCGACACGTCGTTCGCCTTGGTCTCGATGATCGGCAGACCGGTCATCGAGCCGCCGCCCATGTCGTCGGACAGCTTCGCGCAGCGCTCCAGCAGGCGGGAGTGCAAGTAGAAGACGTCGCCCGGGTACGCCTCGCGGCCCGGCGGGCGGCGCAGCAGCAGGGAGATGGCGCGGTACGCCTCGGCCTGCTTGGTCAGGTCGTCGAAGATGATCAGGACGTGCTTGCCCTGGTACATCCAGTGCTGGCCGATGGCCGAGCCGGTGTACGGGGCGAGCCACTTGAAGCCGGCCGAGTCGGACGCCGGAGCCGCCACGATGGTGGTGTACTCAAGCGCGCCCGCCTCCTCCAGCGCGGTCTTGACGCCCGCGATGGTGGAGCCCTTCTGGCCGATGGCGACGTAGACGCAGCGGACCTGCTGCTTCGGGTCGCCCGACTCCCAGGCCTTCTTCTGGTTGATGATCGTGTCGATGCAGACCGCGGTCTTGCCGGTCTTGCGGTCGCCGATGATCAGCTGGCGCTGGCC
>CBHFOL010000044.1:0-32625 GCA_965995405.1 uncultured Saccharothrix sp. | reverse complement strand
ACAGCCGGGACAGCGACCGCGTCCCGGCGGTGCCCTCCCGGCTGGTGATCCACCGGTGACCGCCCAGCCCGGCCAGGCTGCCCGGTGCCTGATCTTCGTTGTCGCACAACAGCAAGAGGTCTTCGCGCAGCAGCGGCCGGGTCGTGACGTCGTCGGGCCACTGCCGCGGGCACAGGCCGTACTCGTAGAGGAGGGCGACATCGAGCGCTCCCGCCGCCAGTGCTTCGACCAGCTCGTCGGGTTCGCCCTCCTCCAGGGTGACCTCCACGCCGGGCCGGGAGCGGGCGAACGACGACAGCAGGCCGGGGACCACGCGCACACTCGCCGTGGGGAAGCTCCCCAACCGGATGCGACCGGTGGCTCCCGAGGCGAGCAGGCGAACCTGGACCGCCAACTCGTCGACATCGGCCAGCACCCGCCGACTCAGTTCCACCAGCCGGTGCGCGGCGGCGGTGGCCCGGACACCGTGGGCCGCGCGCTCGAACAGCACCAGGGCCGTGTCCTTCTCCAGTGCGGCGATCTGCTGGGACACCGCCGACGCGGTGTATCCCAGCTCACGGGCGGCGATCGCGAACGACCCCGTCCGGTGAACGGCTTGCAGGGTCAGCAGGTGGTGGATTCGGTACATCGGTCTCCTTTGGACAGCAGGATAAGCACAGCTGTCCCTGCCGAACAAGAAGTGTCGCCCTGCTTGGTCTTGGTTTCCGGACCTTCCGGCCGCATGGTGGACGTGTGGCCACAATGGCCGGTCCCGGAGTCCCAACGGGACAACCACATCCGATGCCCGAAACCCGCGAGAGGCGACTCGATGAAGACCATCCCCCGGTGGCGGTTGCGCGCCGCGTTCGCGGCGCGGCTCTCGGACATGTACGGCCGCGAGGTTCCCGCCTACACCACGCTGGTCGACGTCTCGCGGGAGGTCAACTCCGAGGTCGTCCGCCGCGCGGGCGGCGACGCCGAACGGCTCGGCAGCATCGAGCGGGTGACCGCCGAGCGACACGGCGCGATCCGGGTGGGCACACCCCGGGAACTGCACGAGGTCGCCCGCGTCTTCGGGGCGCTCGGGATGAGCCCGGTCGGCTTCTACGACCTGCGGGAGGCGGCCACCAGTGCGGTTCCGGTGGTGTCGACGGCGTTCCGCCCGGTCGACGCCGACGAACTCGCCCGCAACCCGTTCCGGGTCTTCACCTCGATGCTGACCCCGGCCGATCCGCGCTTTTTCGACGACGACCTGCGTTCCCGGCTGGAGAACTTCCTCGCCCGGCGGCAGCTCTTCCCACCCGAGCTGCTGGAGTTGGCCGACCGCGCCGAGGAGCACGGTCTGTCCGATGTGGACGCCGAGCGGTTCCTCGAACTGGCGGTCGGCGCGTTCGAGCTGTCGGCCGAACCCGTCGACCGGGCGTGGTACGAAGAACTGGAGAAGGTCTCGGCGGTGGCGGCGGACATCGGTGGTGTGTCGAGCACGCACGTCAACCACCTCACGCCGCGCGTGCTGGACATCGACGAGCTGTACCGCAGGATGAGCGGGCGTGGCATCGGGATGATCGACTCGATCCAGGGGCCGCCGCGCTGGGCGGGGCCGGATGTCCTGCTGCGGCAGACGTCGTTCCGCGCGCTGGCCGAGCCACGTCGGATGCGCGAGCCGGACGGCCGGATCACCACCGGAGCGCTGCGGGTGCGGTTCGGCGAAGTCGAGGCACGCGGAATCGCGTTGACCCGCAAGGGTCGGGCCCGTTACGACACCCTGCTGGCAGAGGTCGACCGACGTGCGGCCGGCGGGTCCCACTCCCGCGACGAGGTCGCGCGAGCCGTGTGGCGCGAGGGTTTCCCGGACCACGAACCCGGCCTGGCCCACGAAGGTCTGGCCTTCTTCACCTACCGGCTGCGGGACGACCGGCCGAGTGGCGTGCGCCCGCCGACGAGCGTCGCGGCGCTCCTCGACCAGGGTTGGGTCGACGCGGAGCCCATCGTGTACGAGGACTTCCTGCCACGGTCGGCCGCCGGGATCTTCCAGTCCAACCTGAGCGGCGAGGGCACCCGCGACAACAGCCGTGCGGGGACCCGCTACGACCTGGACTGGCTGGCCGGGGCGATCGACCGCGAGATCCACGACCCGTTCGCGCTCTACGAGCGACAGCGGAGTGCCTCGATCGCCGCCGTCGCCGCGTCGCTGGAACTGTCCGATGTCCTCGGCTGAGCGCGGTGGAGCGCGGACCGGGCGGGGACCGGTGACAACGGCGGACCGGGACACCACGGGCGAGTTGCTCGCCGCGCTGCGTGAACGCGGAGTCGGCGACGTGGCCGGCGACCGCAGCCGCCGCGCGCAGTACGCCTCCGACGCCTCCAACTACCGGAGGGTCCCGCAGGCGGTCGTGTTCCCCCGCACCCGCGCCGACGTGATCGAGACCGTCGCGGTGTGCCGGGAGTTCGGCGCGCCGGTCACCTGTCGGGGAGCGGGCACCAGCACGTCGGGACAGGCCGTCGGCTCCGGCGTCGTCCTGGACTTCTCGCGGTTCTACCACCGGCTGCTCGGTGTGGACGCGGGCGCGCGCCGCGCCGTGGTCGAACCCGGCATCGTGCTGGACGACCTCCAGGCGGCGGCAGCGCCGCACGGACTGCGGTTCGGCCCGGACCCGTCGACCCACAGCCGCTGCACGATCGGCGGCATGATCGGCAACAACGCCTGCGGCTCGCACTCGCTCGCCTGGGGACGCACCGCCGACAACGTCGTCGAGTTGGAGGTGCTCACCTACCGGGGCACGGTGCTGACCATCGGTGAGATGACGCAGGCGGAGATCACCGACACAATCGCCGCCGGCGGCGAACGCGGACGGCTCGTCGGACAGCTCCACGACCTCGCCCGGGAGAACCTCGCCACCCTGCGGACGCGACTCGGCCGATTCCCGCGCCAGGTGTCCGGGTACGCGCTGGAGCAACTGCTGCCGGAACACCGGTTCAACCTCGCCCGTGCCCTCGTCGGGTCCGAGGGGACGTGCGCGGTGATCCTGTCCGCGACGCTGCGGCTGGTGCCCGTGCCGGACGCGCCGACGCTGGTCGTGTTCGGCTTCACCGACGCCTGCGCCGCCGCGGACGCCGTTCCGGTGCTGCTG
Source organism: uncultured Saccharothrix sp. (assembly GCA_965995405.1). Taxonomy (GTDB): domain Bacteria; phylum Actinomycetota; class Actinomycetes; order Mycobacteriales; family Pseudonocardiaceae; genus Actinosynnema. Next base: position 29,515 of record CBHFOL010000044.1, on the reverse strand, counting down.
GCGGAATCCGCGCCGCTCGCCCTGGAGGGACTCGACCGCGCGCTGACCGACATCGTCAGCCGCGCCGAGACCCGGGCCGCCATCGCGACCCTGCCCGCCGGGGACGCCTGGCTGTTCGCCGAACTCGCCGGCGGCGTCGCCGAGCGCCTGGTCGAGGCCGCACGCGAGCTCCCCGGGCACACCGGTGTCGAGGTCGTCGCCGATCCGGGCCGGGCGCGGAAGCTGTGGCGGATCCGGGAGGACGGCGCGGGGCTGGCGACCCGGCTGCCCGACGGCTCCGAGGCGTGGCCGGGCTGGGAGGACGCGGCGGTGCCGCCGGCCGAGCTCGGTTCCTACCTGCGGGAGTTCACCGGTCTGCTGCGGCGGCACGGGTTGGCGGGCGCGGTCTACGGCCACTTCGGGGAGGGCTGCCTGCACACCCGGATCAGCTTCGACTTCGGCAGCCGGGCGGGTGTGGCCGGGTTCCGGGCGTTCCTGACCGAGGCGGCACGACTCGTCGCCGCCCACGGCGGGTCGCTGTCCGGCGAGCACGGTGACGGCCAGGCCCGGTCGGAACTGCTGCCGTTGCTGTACCCGCCCGAGGTGATCGCGCTGTTCGAGCGGTTCAAGGCGGTGTGGGACCCCGACAACGGCCTCAACCCCGGGATGATCACGCATCCCAGGCCGCTCGACGCCGACCTGAGGATCTCCCCCGCCCGCCGCGTGCTGCCGATGACCACCGTGCTGCCGTTCCACGCCGACGACGGCGACTTCGCCAAGGCCACCCGTCGCTGCGTCGGCGTCGGCAAATGCCGGTCGCAACACCCGCGCGGCGGCGTCATGTGCCCGAGCTACCGGGTGACCGGTGACGAGAAGGACTCCACCCGGGGCCGCGCCCGGCTGCTGTACGAGATGACGCAGGGCGAGGTGATCACCGACGGCTGGCGGTCCACCGAGGTCCGCGACGCGCTCGACCTGTGCCTGTCGTGCAAGGGTTGCAGCTCCGACTGCCCGGTCGGGGTCGACGTCGCCGGCTACAAGTCCGAGTTCCTGCACCACCACTACCGGGGCAGGCTGCGACCCGCGTCCCACTACTCGATGGGCTGGCTGCCGTTGCTGTCCCGAGCCGCCGCGCGGGCACCGCGACTGGTCAACGCCGCCACGGCGTCCCGGCTCGCCCCGCTGCTCAAGGCCGTCGGCGGTATCGCGGCCGAGCGGGAGATCCCGCGCTTCGCCGAGCGGACGTTCCTGCGCTGGTTCCGCGACCGCGTCCCGGGCGGCGACGGGTCCCGCGGTCCCGTCCTGCTGTGGGTGGACACGTTCAACAACCACTTCAGTCCCGAGGTGTTGCGGGCGGGCGTCGACGTCCTGGAGGACGCCGGGTACCGGGTGGAGGTGCCCGACGGCGTCCAGTGCTGCGGTCTGACCTGGACCACGACCGGGCAACTCGGCGTCGCACGCCGCGTCGCCGAGCGCACCACCCGTGCGTTGCGCGGGCACGTGGAGCGCGGCACACCCGTGGTGGGGCTCGAACCCAGCTGTACCGCGGCGCTGCGCACCGACTTGCCGGACCTGCTCGACGGCAACCCGATCGCACGCCGGCTCGCCGAACTGACCGGCACGTTCGCCGAACTGCTCGGGCACCGGACGCCGGGCTGGACACCACCCGCGATCACCGCCGCGGCCATCTCGCAGACGCACTGCCACCAACACGCCACATCCGGGTTCGACGCGGACGCGGCGCTGCTCGGCGCGGCGGGCGTCGACAACCGGGTCCTCGACTCGGGTTGCTGTGGCCTGGCCGGGAACTTCGGCTTCGAGCGGGGCCACTACGAGGTCTCCCGCGCCGCCGGCGAAGCCGTCCTGCTCCCGGCCGTCCGGGCCGCCCCGGCGGACACGGTGGTGCTCGCCGACGGCTTCAGCTGCCGAACCCAGATCGCCCAGACCACCCCGCGCCGCGGCACCCACCTCGCCGAGCTGCTCGCCGCGAACCTGCCCTCCCGACTCCCGAAGGACGAGCTGACATGACCGACGCACTGGACCTGGTCGACGAGTGGGGCCCGGAGAAGATCGTCGTCGTCTCGCATCGGCGCACCGGGATGAAGGGCGTGCTGGTCATCGACAACACCGCACGCGGCGTCGGCAAGGGCGGCACCCGGATGGCGCCCGGCGTGACCGTCACCGAGATCGCCCGACTGGCGCGCAACATGACCTGGAAGTGGGCCGCGGTCGACCTGTTCTACGGCGGCGCGAAAGCCGGCATCGCCGCCGACCCGGGATCACCCGACAAGGAGGCGATCCTGCGCGCGTTCGCCCGCGCGCTGCACAACGAGGTGCCGAAGGAGTACGTCTTCGGCCTCGACATGGGCCTGACCGAGAACGACGCCGCGATCGTGCAGGACGAGCTCGGCGATCGCGGCGCGGCGGTCGGCACACCGGCCTGCCTCGGCGGCATCGCCTACGACCAGCTCGGCGTCACCGGGTTCGGCGTCGCCGAAGCCGCCGACGCGGGCGCGGCGGCGATCGGACGTCCGCTGCCCGGAGCCCGGGTCGTGATCCAGGGCTACGGCGCGGTCGGGCGCGCCGCCGCGGAACGGCTCACCGCGCTCGGAGCCACCGTGGTGGCGGTCTCGACTGCCCACGGAGCCCTGCACGACCCGGCCGGTCTGGACGTCGCCGAGCTCGGCCGCGCCCGTGACGAACACGGCGACGCGTTCGTCACCAGGTTCGGCGGCACACCGCTTCCCGCCGGACGGGAGCTGCTGCTCGACTGCGACGTGCTGGTCCCCGCCGCGCTCCAGGACGTCATCGACGAACGGGTCGCCCGGGAACTCAAGACCTCGCTCGTCGTGGAGGGGGCGAACCTGCCGACCTCGCCCGCGGCCCAGGGTGTGCTCGCCGGACGGGGCATCACCGTGGTCCCGGACTTCGTCGCCAACGCCGGAGGCGTCATCGCCGCCGCGTTCGCGATGGACGCCCGCCACTCGGGCTTCCGGCCCGACACCGACCAGGTCTTCACGGCCATCTCGACCAAGCTGCGCGCCATCACCGGCACCGTGCTCGACGAAGCGACCGGGCTGGGGCTGACACCGCACCAGGCCGGGAAGCGACTCGCCGAGGAACGCGTCCGCGCCGCGATGCGGAGCAAAGGCCGGGCGACCGCGTGATCCCGACCTTCGCGAGAGCGCCTCGCCGAAGTCACCCGGCCGATGGAGTGCCGCCGGCAGGCGGTGTGCTGCCGGCTCGGCCCCGGCCGCAAGAACGAGCGGCCTGCCACAGCCGGAGCCTGGGAGTCGTCCGTCGCACGCAGTGGTGCGCGTCACGGGTGGCAGGCCAACCGAAACCGATCCCCCCCACACCTGCGGGCAGCCTGCTCAGGACCGGAAGCCGGCAGCGGTAGCGCACCCCCGATTGCCAGTGCGAAGGAAATCCCGCCGACTCCTCGGCCGCCGGTGGCCGGTTGCTAGCGTGACGCGGTGTCTGAGCGAGAGCACACCGGGCGAATCCTCGACGGCCGGTTCGAACTGCTGGAGAGACTGGGCAGCGGTGGGATGGGGACGGTATGGCGCGCCCTCGACCTGGGGCTGCACCGCGAGGTGGCCATCAAGGAGGTCCGCCCGGCCGGCGCCGACCAGGTCGAGGGCAATCCCACGATGGCCGCCCAGCTTCGGGAGCGCGTGCTGCGCGAGTCCCGCGCGCTCGCCCGGTTGCAGCACCCGAACGTCGTGTCGATCTACCAGATCATCGAGTCGCCCGACTCGCCGTACCCCTGGATCGTCATGGAACTGGTCCGCGGCACGTCGCTGGACGCGCGGCTGAACGACGGTGTGCTCACCCCGGCCGAGGCGGCGAGGGTCGGGCGCGACGTGCTCGCGGCGCTGCGCTCGGCCCACTCCGCAGGCGTGATGCACCGCGACGTCAAGCCGGGCAACGTGTTGCTGCGGACGGACGGCAGCGCCGTGCTCACCGACTTCGGCATCGCCGCACTGCAAGGCTCGACCCAGCTCACCGCGACCGGCGACGTCATCGGGTCCCCGGAGTACATCGCCCCGGAACGGTTGCGCGGCGACGAGACGCACACCGCGTCGGACCTCTGGTCGCTCGCGATGCTGCTGTACGTGGCCGTCGAGGGCAACCACCCGATGCGCCGCGCGACCACGATGGCAACCCTCGCCGCGGTGATGACCGAGCCGGTCCCGCCGCCGCGACGCGCGGGCGCCCTCGCACCCGCGCTCAACGCGGCCCTCCGCAACGAACCGGCCGACCGGCCGACCGGCGAGGTGCTGGACCGGATGTTCGCCGCGGCCGAGCACGCCCCGGCCCCGCTCCTCGGACCCCCCACCCCGGCGGGGTTCGCCGTCCCGGGTCCGCCGAGCGGTCCTCAGCCCCAACCGCAGTACCCCCACTGGCCGTCCGGACCGACACCGACACCGGTCAGCGGGCCGCATCCCCACGGCTATCCGGCGTCCTACCCGCTCCCGAGGACGCGCAAGCGGACAGGTGCCGTGGTGCTCTCGCTGGTCGGGGTGGCACTGGTCGTCGCGGCCACGCTGCTGGTGATGCGCATGACAGGCCTGAACGACCCGGCGAACAACCGCGCGGGCTCGGTTACCACGTCGGTGACCACGCCGGTGACCACCCAACCGAACATCGGCCTGCCCACCGGCCCGACGACCACAGCGGCCAACGCGGCGAAGGACGACCTGCTCACGCCCGCCGGCGCGCGCAAGGCGGTCGGCGCGCTCAGCGAGGCGATGGGCGGCACCAAGGTGTCCGATCTGACGGTGTGGTCGGAGCGCGCGACGGCGACCGCCCCGACCGCGGCGGTCGCGCACGGCTTCGACAACTTCGAGTACCGGGGCGGCAAGGCGAGCAGGCAGGGCCCGGACGGGGTGGACGCCGACCGCGCCGTGCTCGACCTGAACGAGGTGAACTGGGACGCCCTGCCCGCGCTGTTCGATCGGGCGAACAATGACCTGGGCGTCCCGCAACCGACCATGCGGTACCTGATCGTGGACACCGGCATCATCGACGGGATCCCGTCGATAAGGGTGTACCTGGCCGACGACTACGGCGGCGCGTACCTACAGGCGAACCTGAAGGGCGAGGTGCAGAAGACCTACCCCCGCGACAAGTGACCCCTCGTCACGACGACCGGGTGCGGGCGGGAACTCGTCGCCCGCACCCGGCGAGGCGCTCTCCTGGGAACCGACCGTCAACTTCCGTTTCCTCACCCGGCTGCCGGCGCACCTCGGTCCACCGGAACCCGCAGGGCCGCCCCACCGGGATGCCGTCCTCCTGGACGAGGGGCGCATCCCGGCGGGGTCCGGGTTCCAGGCGTAGCCGGACACCCGGTCGCCGGGACGCCCGGGTCGGCGACGGCTCAGCCCAGGCGCCCGTAGAGCCAGTTGCCGGGCGCGGCGTCGTCGGCGCTGACGATGTACTCGCGGACGGCGCGGGTGATCTCCGCGAGGGTGAGGGTGCCTTCGCCCCGGGTGTCGATCTTGTCGAAAGCCAGGTCGGACTCGGCGGCGCTCCTGCCGTAGCCGGTTTTGAGGACACGGAACTCGTCCTTGGTCACCAGGCCGTCGTGGTCGGTGTCGGCGAGGCCGTGCACGGCGGCACAGGCCGGGACCAGGACGCGGTCGAAGCCCGTGGTGTTGTCGATGTAGGCGGCGGTCATGCCCTCGGTGAACTCGGCGGCACTGACGCGCCGGTCCCGGTCGAGGTCGAGGTGGGCCAACAGCGTCTCCCACACCTCGGTGTAGGTGGACAGCACCTCGCTGCCCTTCGGCCGCCGGGCTGTTCACCGAAGCCGGCGACCTGGCGGGTGCCCACGGCCAGCGCGTCGTCCAGGCCGTGTTTCGAAGTGCTGACCGGCCTAGTCGGATCAGCACGACCGACCATCATGCCGTGCTGATCGACAACAGCGCGGGAGACGACCGCTTCCGCTCACTGTCTCTGCGGCCCCCGTCACCTGCACGGATGCGGCTGTCGGCAGGCACAGGGTTCGTGTTCAAGCCCAGCGAGTGACAGATGCTCAAGCAGGTCGGCAACGCCGTCCCACCTCTCGGGGCCCGCAGACTCGCTGCGGTAGCGGTCGCCGCCATATCCCGTTTAGACGACCGGACGGTGGCTGCGCCTCCCGCCCGCAAACGATCATCCAGGCCCTCTCCGGCCCACTGGTCGCCGACGGCATCTGGCGACCGGACCTACGGCGGCGTGAGTGGACGACGGCTGCGAGAGTTGCATGCGGAAGCGGGAAGGAACGTGGGCAGCGCCGACTCCGCTTCCCGATGGGCCTGCTCGACCATGCCGACACGGGGGTGTCCACAACTCGTCGGGCGTTCGGCACGCCGCTGGGCTGACGAAGATAGCAGCTCTGAGAGCGGTACAAGCGGCGCCTGTCAGCCGGTTGCGAGAGCGCTGTAGGACACGCCTTCTTCGCATTGGCCGGTCTGCGCCGCGTTCCGGAAGCGTGGGCCGGAAGCCACGGCGTCGACTGGCGGCACGCCTCTTCAGACCCACCGCCACCGGCATACGAGGCACCGTCAAATCGCTATCGTCGTGTTCATGTTCAGCGACTTCGCCAACAACGACCACCTGATGGTGATCATGGATTTCGTTGCGGGGGACAGCACCGACCTGGAGTCTGCCGAGAAGGCGTTCAAAACGACGACGGGCGACTTCCGGGCGAAGTTCACCGCCGCAGTGCGGGCACGGCTGGCACAACTGGCCACCCCTGAGGTGTTCATCGAGTTGCCGGAACACCCGGACCAGCTCCGCAAGACCGAACTCGAAGAGCTGGTGAGGCCCGCAGCACATGGTTTTCTGCGCTCCTACCCCAGCAAGGCCGAGCTGCTGGACCAGGTGGCCGCCATCCGACGACGTCAGGAGCGGCGTCCGGCGTGGATCCCCCGCATCAACCGGGACGGCAGCCCCGTACCGGTCGAACAGGACTCGATCGAAGATGCGCGTGAGCCCGACCGGCCGCTGGCGATCGCCGCGCTCGCCGAACTCGGCGAGGTGACCTTCTGGCTTCCCGAAACAGGAGAGGATCGGCCGGAGCTGGCGATGGCCCCGGGAGGCATCGGGGAATGGGAAGCCGCACTGCACACCCTGCTCGGCCTCGTCGGCGACAACACGTCGGCATCAACTGTCACGATCGACGCTGCGGCCAACGAAGCCCTGGTACCCGACGAGGTGCGCTGGTGGCCTACTCGGCCGGCACCACCGGTGACGGCCGCAGAAGACCCGGGCGTCGCGAGCGAACTGCTGGCCACCAGCCCGACGCTGGGTGGACTGCCGATCACCGACGACACCCCTGACGCGTGTGAAGCCGTTGCCGACGCTCTGCTGTGCGCGGGCGACTGGCGGTACAGCCCGCAGTGGCTGCTGGAAACCCGGGGTCCAGGTGATGGTGCCGCGACCCTGGCTGTCGCTCGCGCCGCCGTCGCCGGGTGGGCGGACGAGCACCGCAGCGGCCTGGTCGTGTACGTCTACGGCGGGGCGCTGCACGGCGAACAAGGGCTGATCAGCGCACCTGCTCCCCTGCACAGCTACCTGCTGGCCGTGACCCGGTCCCCCGACGGCACGGACACCGTCGACGCCCTCCACCGGATCGCCCTGTCGTGTCCCGGTGAGAACTGGTGTCGTAGAGGCGGTTGTCCTGACGTCGATTTCTTGGAGGTGGCCGCACTGCTGACTCCAATCGTCACCACCGGACATGCCGCGCAGGCGGCTGGTGACAGCAGCGACGGCCGCTGGGCCGAGTCCCACGGTCGGCTCTACGGCGACGGCGACGGGCCCGAATACCCCGACAGCGTCCTCGAACATCTGGCAGCAGTGCTGTCGGGTAGCGGCTGGGTCGAGTTGCAGGAATCGGCGTGGGAAGGCGGCATGGAGGAGGTACTGCTGCGCCGGGACGGGCACTGCCTCACCGCTTCCTACGACCCGGTCACTCGCCAGGTCCGACTGTCCGACGGCAAGAACGACCTTGATGGGACCCTACAACTGCTGGCTGACGACGGCCTCGTCGTTGGCGACGACAGCGAGGAGAGCGTCGACGTCGCGGAGGCCACCGACCGCTGGGATTCCAACCTGCCGGCCGCGGCCGACGACTTCCTGCACGGACGCATCACCGCGCTGCCCCAATTGGCCGCACCCGTTCAGGTCACCGTGCTGGGACTTCACCCGCACGCCGACGGCACCCTGCGCGGCCCTCATGCGGCGCACCTCACGCAACACCAACTCAGCGCTTTGTGCAGCACCGTCGACCTGCTCACAACGCACGCACGGCCAGTGCACGGCGGCAACGAATCGGCGCAGCCGTGATGCAGACCCAGCAGGGCTGTTACTCGACGCTGTCGAGGACCACGTGCCACAGGTAGTCGGCTGTGGCGCGGCCTCCGTGCCGGGGAATATGTGGTTGAAAGCCGCCTTCGCCGAAGAGCACTTGACGCCGGCTGCCCGCAACGTACCGATGCTGCGGTGCAGCACCGGGTTCGCGGCGAGCGCAGTGTTCGCAAACGGTAGGACGGCGATCATGACGGCTGGACGAGATTTTCGGCACCTACACCGTTCCCGGGTGGGGACATCCCTCTGCGGAATGCCGGACCGGGGACGGCGGAAGTGTGGGCGTGCTTCAGTTCCGCTGCTCGGGTGGCACGTACTCGAAGGTCGGGCACGTGGTCGTCCACCCGTCACCGATGGGCATATTCGTAAGGGCCAGGGCTTGTGAGCGCAGGGCGTACATTGCGCCGACGGCGTCCTTCATCCGGCCCGGTTCACCGTTGAAGGACTGTTCCAGCAGGTAGAGCAGGAGACTGTAGGTCTGGTTGAACTCTTCCTGGGCGGCGCGGACGGGGCTGCCTTCCGGATGGTCGGCGGTCCGGGGGTTGTGCCGCATCGGCAGGACCCCGTCGAGGTCCACCGCGATCTCTTCGCCGGTCGGCCCGGACTGCGGCGTGTCGCCGGGGCGATACCGACGGCCGAGCCGGAGTCCCTGGAAGCGGTAGAAATTCGCGACCTCGTCGCGGTCGGAGTGGAAGATGTCGCGATCGCCGTCCCACACTTCGGTGCGCGCGGCCCTCGCCCTGCTCGACGATCGCGGCCGGCGCGGACTTCAGATCATGGACGGCGATGACCTCGCCACCCCCGCCCGCGAGGTGGACCTGACCGTCCTGCCGTTCCGGGGTGCCGCAGAAGAGCTCGTCTTCGCCCATCTCGTCGCACAGCGTACGAATGCCGGCCTCGATGGCGACGTAGAACTGCCCGATCGTCCGGCATTCGTCCGGCTGGACGGATCGTCCGCGGTTGCGGGCTGCTCGATGCGCAGGAACAGTTCGAGGGCTTCGGCACCGAACGGGGCCGGCACGACCGAAACGACCAGGCACCCGTTACACGACGGCATCGTCTTCCGGACTGATCGTGCGCTCCAGACGCCGAGCAAGGGCTGGAACTGGTGAGGGCGGGGGTGCTGCCGGCCGGTGACCTCACCGCCGGCTTCCGGCTGCCGGAGGTCGACTCCCGTGCGGAGGCCGCCGAGTGGGGCCGGCGGATGCCGCGTGGCGACGTGGAGATCCGGGAGGCGGGGGGAGTCGCGATGAGTTTCCCCCGACCCGGCAGTCTGTACTGCCATGGGCAGACTGACATACGGCATGAACGTCTCGGTGGACGGCTACATCGCGGGTCCGAACGGCGAGATCAGCTGGAGCGATCCGGACGACGAGCTGCACCAGTACTGGAACGACCAGGTCCGCGACACCGCGGTCGCGCTGTACGGGCGCAAGTTGTACGAGCTGATGGCGGCCCACTGGCCGACCGCCGACCAGGCACCCGACGTGACCCCGGTGACGGCCGAGTTCGCCCGGCTGTGGCGCGGAATGCGGAAGGTGGTGTTCTCGAAGACCATCGAGTCGGTGGACTGGAACTCCCACCTGGAGCGGGGTGACGTGGTCGAGGTCGCGAGGAAACTCAAGGCCGAGACCGACGGACTGGTCGAGGTGGCGGGCGCCACGCTCGCCGCGCCGCTGGTCAGGGCCGGTCTCGTGGACGAGTTCCAGGTGGTGGTCGCGCCGGCCCTGGTCGGGGGCGGCACGCCGTTCTTCCCGTCGTTGGACAAGTGGGTCCGGCTGCGGCTGGTCGAGAACCGCACCTTCCCGTCGGGCGCGGTCCTCCTCCGCTACGAGGCCGTGCGCGACTAGGAGACGCTGACGACCGGGGAGCCCGTCCCGGCGGTCTCCCCCGCCTCCTCGGCGATGATCACGCGCACGGCAGCCCCAAGCGACATAGGACCATCCCACCGCCACGTCACGCACCACGTCCGCCGGTGACGCACCGACCCCGATGTACACCCAGGAACCGGCGACGCCCGCCGCGAACACGACCCCCGCCAAGGAAACGAGGACCACGACGTTCCGGGTCTCAGCGGACTCCCGCACCGGGCCAACCGTAGGGACACGAACGCGGCCGAGAACCGGCATCCGGCAGGCTCCACCCCGGCGGAGGAGTGAATCGGGCCGGACCGCGGCACCGGTACCGGGTCGTCAGGCGTCCGCCGGGCCGGGAACCGGTGGCGGGATGTAGCGGGCGCCGGGAAAGTCGTGGGCGGGCGGGGTGTAGGCGCCCCGTGCGATGAGGCGGCGGATGTTGTCGCGGTAGATCTCGTCCGCTTCGGCGTGCCGGACCGGCTCGCGGTGCAGCCACAGGTTGGCCGGGTGGATCGGCTCGTCGTACATCCGGCGGAACAGTTCGGTGCGCAGGTCTTTCAGCCAGTTGGAATTGAGGTTCATCACGCGGAACTGGCGCAGCGCCTCGATGTCGACGATTCCGGACACGAAGGAGTTGTGCCCGGAGACCGTGTGTCCCAGGACCGCGCCGTGGTGGTCGACGATGTGCGAGTTGCCGCCCGCGATGTCGAAGGCATGCGCCGAGTCCGGTGCGGGGTAGACCGGACCGGCGTTCGGGCAGATCATGTACAGGCTGTTGAAGTGGGCATGGGCCCGGTTCTGCAACAGCCACGTGCCGCCCGGATCCGGGCCGGCCTGGGTCATCGGCACCGCCTCGCTGGGCCGGTACACCACCTCCGCGCCCTGGAGGGCCAGCGCCCGCACGGCTTCCGGGTATTCGCCGTCGCTGCAACAGATGGTGCCGATGTTGCCGATGTCGTCGGTGCGCAGGACGGGGTAGAACGCGTCGATCCCGTCACCGAACAGTTCCACCCACCGGTCGTACACGTCGTGCGGGGTGCAGGACCGTTCGCGGCACCACACGTGGTTCTTCGCGGTGCGGTGGACGATCTCACCGGCCGGGGAGATGACGAACAGCGTGTTGAAGAACTGGTCGGGCAGGACTTCCGGCCAACGTGCCTTGCACTGCGCGATGAGGTAGGTGTCGTAGTGGCGGGCCAGTGCGGCGAGCCGTTCGGTCTCCGGGCCGGGGATGTCGATGACGCTCTCCCGGGCCACGCGCACGTGTGGGAGGTCGAAGATCTCGTCCCCGAACCCGGTCAGCGCACCCTCCGCGAGCGCGATCAGCCGGACCGGCATGTTGATCCCGACGATGGACACGGCGGCGTGGATGCCCTCCTCGATCACATCGAGGTTCCGCGCGATGTCCCGACGCGAGTCGATACCGCGGATGGCCGTCGACAGGCCGACCGCGAGGTAGGGCGCGATCGGCTCAGCCATGACCGCCGACCGCCTGTTCCTGTCCGTCCACTGTAGACCTGCCCATCCGCCGTCCGCCTTCCGCTCGGCGAGTCGCCGTCGTGGACACGGTAGGGGCCGGATCGGCCGGGCACATCGATCCGGGGAACGATCCGCGTTTGACCATCCCGGCCGGCTGTGGGTACCTTCCGGGTTCCCCTACGACCCGGCGGCGAGTTCCATGCGGCCTGACACCACGACCGGCCGTACGTGGCCGGTATCCGACACCCCGGATGTCGCCGGGTTCAAGCGGTGCTCCGACGCGGCTACACCGGCGACGCCGCGATCGTCGCCGGACCGACCGGCGCCGCACGACCGTTGACCGTCATGCCCGCCACACCCGGCGTACTCGTCATGTGCGTCAACACCTCCGGCCGTTCGGCGCACGCCTCGATGCGCTCACTCATGCGCGCCGGGCACGGTGCCGAGCCGGTGGCCGCGAGCGCGATCGACTCCGGTCTGGCCGTGCACGAGGCGTTGCGGCGACTCGAAGACGAATGGGTGACCACCAAGATCGACCCGCTGTTCACTCCCGGCCAGTTCACCATCGGCCTCGGCGTGATCGACGGCGGGGCCCGGGGCAGCCGCAACGTCGCGTTCATCCCGGATGAGCCGGCGCTGTCCTACGCGGTGTTCTACCCACCGGCCGCGGAGCTGTCCGAGATCCAGGCGGAAATCCAGGACGCCGTGGCCGGCGCCGCGGACCGGGACCCCTGGCTGCGCCGCCACCCGCCGGAGATCACCTGGCAGCTGCACTACCCCGGCGGACGAACCGACGGCGACCACCCCTTCTGCCGGACCGTCTCCGACGCCCGCACGCGGGCCGGCGGCGGCACCGCGCTCGCCGGAACACCCGACGTGCGCCCGTTCCCGTCCGCGACCGACCTCGCCTGGCTGGCCGGAGCGGGCATCCCCACCGTCGGCCTGGGACCGGGCAGCCTCGCCAGGGCGCACACCGCCGACGAACGCTGCGCGATCGACGAAATCCTCTGCGCCACCAGGGCCTACGCCCTCACCGCGATCGACTGGTGCGGCACTTCCTAGACAGGGAACGGTCCGGTCGTCCACCGCGATGACCACAGCGGTCGTCAACGCGCTGGGGCAGGGCAAGTAGGCCACATCGGCTGTTCGGGGCAGCCGACTACCGCGAGCGCGGTCCGCAGGGTCCGGCGGACCGTCCTCGACACCGCGCGATCACGGTGGGCCCGCCGTGGCCGTCGCGGACTCGCCGAAATCGGTCAAAGCGGGGGTGGGTGCGCTGATAGCTTGCGACCGTGGATCTCTTCTCACGCTCTTGGACAGCGTTGCACACAGCGGTCGCCGACCTCCCGGACGAGGACTTCGCACGGCCGTCCGGCTGCGCCGGCTGGCTCGTACGGGACCTGGTGTGCCACCTGGTCATCGACGCCCAGGACGTCCTGATCACCCTCGTCACCCCGGCCGAAGCGGAGCCGACCCGGGACGCGGTGACCTACTGGGACATCGTCGAAGCCCCGACCGGCGACGACCCGCTCGACGCGCTGATCGTCCGCCTGGCCACCGCGTACGAGGATCCGCAGCTGCTCAAGTTCCACCTCGACGACGTCGGTTCCGCCGCGGGGCGTGCCGCCGGACTCGCGGATCCCGCGATCCGGGTCGGCACCCGCGGCGAGGTGCTCACCGCGGGCGACTACCTCTCCGCGTACGTCCTGGAATGGACGCTGCACCACCTCGACCTGATCGCGCACCTCCCCGACGCGGCGGAACCGCCCGCCGAGGGCCTCGCCCGATCGCGCGAGATGCTGGAGAAGATCGCCGGAGCCGCGTTCCCCGCGTCGTTCTCCGACACGGACGCGCTGCTCGTCGGCACCGGACGGCGTGCCCCGACCGACGCCGAGAAAACCGCGATGGGCGAACTGGCCGCGAAACTCCCGCTCGTGCTCGGCTGACCGGACCGCCGGATGACCGTCCGGCTGAACGGGACCTTCGGCGGGTATCGCGGTGAGGCTCAGGACTGCGGCGTCGGGAACGCCACCGGGCTGCGATGTCCTGCCCTGTCGTACGCGCGTACCCCGAAGAACACGTTGTCCTTGGACAGGTCGATCCTGGCCGTGGTGATGTCGCCGATGTCGATGCAGTGCGTCCAGTCGTCCGCCGTGGTCTCCCGCCACACGACCTCGTAACCCGCCAGGTCCGGCTCGGAACCGCGCTGCCACAACAGATCCGTCTCGTTGGTCAGCCGCGACGCGTCGATCCGGACGCCCTTCGGCGTGCCCGGACCGTTCGCCAGTGACCACAGGGTCGCCCCGTTGACCTTCGCGACCCTTGCGATGTACGGGAAGTCGCAGAACTCCGGGAGGTCGCCGAACTGCACACCGTTGTCCACCCGGACATCCTGGTGCTGGTGCGCGTAGTTCTCGTTCGGCTCGGTGAACCGCGCCGCCGGATACGCCTGCTCCAGGAACGGGATGTGGTCGCCGCCGCGCAGATACCTGTCCCTGCGGTGGATCACGCGCACGTTCATCCCGGTGGCCTCGTTCACCGCCACACTGCGCACGAACCGGGACAGCTGACGGGAAGCGGAGTCGTTCTCGCCGCCGACAGACCGCCGGACAGCGGCCTCGGCAGGGGTTTCCGCGGTCGGGACGCCTTCCGCGAACAGCCGGACCGTTCGGGGGTCACGGGTTCCGTCGTCAGCCGTGCTGCTGCCGACGATGTCGTTGGTGATCATGCCCTGGATGTCCGCACCTGCGGACTTGTACCGCGTCGCCATGTGCCTGGCGCCGTGCAGACCCTGCTCCTCGCCCGCAACGGCCGCGAAAACGATCGTCGCCTTGGGGCGGTGCTTCGACATGACCCGCGCCAGCTCCATCACGACCGCCACGCCGGACGCGTCGTCGTTCGCGCCGGGCGAGTCCTTGGTGAAGTCGTTCGGGTCGGAGCAGCGCGAGTCGTAGTGGCCGGAGACCACATAGATCCGCTCCGGAGACGCGGCACCCCGCAGGGTGGCCACCACGTTGGTCACCCGGACCGGTTCCGGGATACGCGGCGGCGCCGGTTGCTGGAGGTAGGACTGCGACTCGACTGTCATGGCCTCGTTCGCGAACCTGCTCATCTCGGCGAAGATCCAGTCACGGGACGCGCCGATGCCGCGGACCGGATCGTCCTGCGACGACAGGGTGTGCCGGGTGCCGAACGAAGCCAGCCTCCGGACGATCGCCTCGATCCGGCCCACGTCGATCTCCCGCAGGATCGCTTTGAGCCCGGCGTCCGGCGGCTGCGGGCGCACCGGCCTGCCCGGGCCGCGGTCACCCAGCTGCCCGGCACCGGCCGGGATGCCGGTACCCACCAATGCGGCTGCTGCGACGGATGCGGACAAGAACGTCCTTCTCGTGCCCATGTCCCTGGTCCTACGCGCACCCCGAGGTCAAGTCCAGCCCCGAAAGTACGAGTCCCTTTGCCGTGAGGGCTCATTCGACGACGGACACCCGCTTCGGGAGGCCGGACCACGACGAGGCTTCCCGAAGCGGGGCCGGCGTGTGCCACGAACACCGCACAGATCCCGGGAAGTCTCCGGACCGACGTTCCGACCGTGCCTCGCCGGATGCTCCGGCGGGGACCGGGCGGCCATCGTGCCGACGACGGACGGGTGGCCGGGTGGACGGGTCCTCGGACGGCTCCTGGTGGGAGGCGGGCGCGGATGTCAGGTGATCTGGTGGTGCGGGTGGTCGGCACGTTCGCCGTGGTGCGGGCCGGCCGCGAGTTGCCCGCGGTCGAAGTGGGCAGCCGGAAGGCACGCACACTGCTGGCGCTGCTGGCGGTGTCCGGGGGACATGTTCCGGTCGACCGGATCGTGGCGGCGTTGTGGCGGTACGTGCCGCCTCGGGATCCGGCGCCGAACGTGGCCACACTGGTCAGTCGACTGCGCGCGCGGTTCGGCGCGGGGGTCGTCGGCAAGAGCTGTGCCGGGTACCGGCTCGGCGTCGGCGTGCGGGTGGACCTGCGAGATGCCGCCGGCCGGGTGGCCGAGGCCGAGTCGCGGCTGACTGCCGGAGAGCCGGGACGGGCGTTGCGGTTCGCGCGGCGCGCGGCGTCGCTGCTGGACGGTGAGGTGCTGGCGGGTGCGGACGCGCCGTGGGCGGAGCCGGCACGCGCGTGGCATCAGGGTCTGCTCCGCCGGAGCCGGCACACGATGGGCGAGGCGGCGTTGCGAGTCGGGGACTTCCGGATCGCGCTGCTCGCGGGTGAGGCCGCTGTCGCGGCCGACGCGTTGGACGAGGCGGCCTACCGGATCCTGATGCGGGCCTACCAGGTTGCCGACGAGCCCGCTCGCGCGTTGCCGGTGTACCGGCGGTTGTGTGCCGCGCTGGACTCGGAACTGGGTGCCGGCCCGGCTCGGAGCACCCGCGATCTCCACGCGGCCATCCTGCGTGCCACCGCGGTCCAGGCGTAGCCGGACGACAGGGCCTGCCCGGCGCATCGCTGCCGGGCAGGCCCTTTCCCCCGGTCGGTACGCCACCTACCTCGGCGATCGGCGGGTCACAGCTCGCATCGCTCGACGGTGTCGCCCTTGTCCGCGGTGCACAGGTCGGTACCGAACTCGCCGTTGATCCGGTCGTTGCCGGAGATCCCGTCCGCGCCGCGGATGATGTCCGCGCTCTGCCCTCCGATCAGCACGTTGGCCGACGTGTTCCCGGTGATCACGTTGTTGCCCGTGCCACCCCGGACGTTCTCCACGTCCGCGCCCACGTTGTCGCCTTCGCCCGGCTCCCCGTCGTCGGCCACCCCGTCCAGGCTCACGAACACCCGCGTGGTGCGAGCCTGGTGGGTCACCAGGTCACGGGAGCCGTCCGATCCGCCGACGAAACTGTCCCGCCCGTCGGGAACCGCCTCGGCGACCAGCGTGTCACGCCCGGGTCCGCCGTCCAGGGTGTCGTCCCCCATGCCCGGGCACACGGTGTCATCACCGTCCAAACCGGACACTCTGTCGTTGCCGCCCAGGGCCGCTATCACGTCGTCGCGGGCGGTGCCGACCAACACGTCGTCACCCGCGGTGCCCGTGATCGTGACCGCAAGCCCGTTACAGGTCGATTGCGCCAACGCCGGCGCGGGCGCCGCCCACACCAGACCGGCCGGCAACGCCGTCACCACACTGGTGAGCCGCACAGTCCCTCCCTTGTCGATCCGCAGAACCGGGCGCATCCTGCCGACCCGCATTGCAGTTCCGTCGCAGTCCCGACTGCGATCACGCTGCAAATCGACCCGGTACCGTCCCGCCGGGAGACGACACGCGAAAGCAGTCCGACACGACGGCCATCGGGACGAAACCCACGAGCCGCGCCCCAACGAGGCGACTCCACGATCACCGAAACGTCGCCCGGCGGCTCGGCCCCGGACCGGATCGACTCTTCCGGACCGCGACTTCTACGGTGCGGGCCCCGAGGTGTTCGCCACCGCGGACTTGGTCGGAGTCGGCACGAACAAGCTGTCGGTCAGGCTGTTCATGGACGCGCGCGAGCCGGTCGACGACTTCACCCGAGCACGCGGCACATCGCCGGATTACCTGATCTACGTGGCTCCGCCCGGTCAGTGCATCTTCCACGTTCCCCCGCGCGGAACACACGATGAGCTGCGATACCGCGACAACGACCACGACGACGACAGGTTCGATCGCCAGGTACCCGGCAGTTTCGTCCACCAGTGGCGAGTAGTCGGGGACACCGAAGGCGACGACGCGGGTGTCGACACCGGTGTCGCGGTCGGCACCTTCACCCTGACCCTGGATGTCGGACCCTGCTGACCCCGGACACGAGGACCGGCCGCCCGGCTCGCGGCACCAGGCCGGGCGGCGGATCACAGCTCCGCGTGTGCCGGCCGGCGGACGTCCGGATTTCGACCTGGTCGCAGTGCGATACGTGGATCCGGTCGCGGAACCAGTGCAGGACCAGGACGACCGGTGCCCGCCGCCGTGCCCGCCGCCCGCGCGGCGACCGGTTCCGCCGAACGCTATCCGGGTTCCGTGCTCGTGGACGCGCGCCGCCACCACTTGTCGACTTCGACGACCAGGTAGGTGAGGACGGCGATGCCCGCTGTCCAGGCCCAGGCGGTCCAGTCGATCGGGGCGGTGTGGAACAGGGTGTTCATGAACGGCGCGTAGGTGAGCAGGAGTTGCAGCGCGGCTGTGGTTGCGATGCCTGCGGGCAGCCACGGGTTGGCGCGCAGGCTGGTGCCGGGGCTCAGGCGGTCCAGGGAGCGGCAGTTGAACAGGTAGGCGATCTGGGCTGCCACGAACACGTTCACCGCGATGGTGCGTGCCTGCTCGACCGTTCCGTCCGCCAGGTTGAACGCGGTGAACGAGCCGGCGACCAGTGCCACCGACACCAGCAGGATCCGCCACCCGAGCGTGCCGGTCAGCAGGGGCAGGGTCGGCGGGAGCGGTGGGCGTCGCATGACGTCGGGTTCGCGTGGTTCGAACGCCAGGGTGAGACCGAGTGCCACGGCAGTGGTCATGTTGATCCACAGGATCTGCACCGGCAGGATCGGCAGGGCCGCGCCGAGCAGGATGGCGGTGAGGATGACCAGGCCCTCGGCCAGGTTCGTCGGCAGGGTCCAGATGATGAACTTGCGGAGGTTGTCGTACACCGCGCGGCCCTCTTCGACCGCGGCGCGGATGGTGGCGAAGTTGTCGTCGGTGAGCACCATGTCGGCGGCCTGCTTGGCGACCTCGGTGCCGCCGCGTCCCATGGCCACGCCGATGTCGGCGCGGCGCAGGGCGGGCGCGTCGTTGACGCCGTCGCCGGTCATCGCGACGACCTCCCCCTCGGCCTGGAACTGCTTCACCAGCTTCAGTTTCTCCTCGGGTGACACCCGCGCGTGGACGGCGTCGGGTGCGAGGTCGAAGTGGTCGGCGATGGCACGGGCGGTGCCGGCGTGGTCTCCGGTGATCATGCGGACCTCGATGCCGGCGGCCCGGCAGGCGCGCACGGCGTCCAGCGCTTCGGGGCGCGGCGGGTCGTGCATGGCCTGAAGGCCGAGGTGTTCGGCTCCGTGCAGGGCATCCTCGGTGAGGTCCGTGCCTTCGGGCACGTGGGTGCGGGCAAAGGCCAGGACCCGCAGCCCCTCTCGGGCCAGCCGTTCGGCTTCGGCGTGGTCGGCGGTGCCGGTGAACTCGGCGATGCGTTCGACCGCGCCCTTGAGGTACACGAGGCCGCCGGGGTGGCGGGTGGCCATGAACCGGCGTTGCGAGGTGAACGGCAATTCGTCCACGCGCCCAGGTGGCCGGGTGAGACCCGCTTTGCGGGCGGCGACGACGAGTGCCGCCTCGGTGGGGTCGCCGACCGGGGTCCAGCGGCCGTCGCGTGCCACGATGTCGGCGTCGTTGCACGCCAGGCCGGCCAGCAGGCATTCGCGCACGGCGGCGGGCGGCGGCGGACCGTCGGTGTCCGGCGAGTAGCCCACGCCGTCGACGCGCCACCGTGTGCCGCCGGCGACGACCTCGCGGACGGTCATGGCGCCGGCGGTGAGGGTGCCGGTCTTGTCGGTGCAGATCACGGTGGTGCTGCCCAGGGTTTCGACGGCCGGCAGGCGGCGGATGACGGCGTTGCGCCGCGCCATGCGGGCCACCCCGATGGCGAGGGTGACGGTGACGGCGGCGGGCAGCCCTTCGGGGATGGCGCCGACGGCGAGCGCGACGGCGGCCGTGACCATGTCGGCGAACGGCTCGCCGCGCACCATGCCGACCGCGACGGCGACCACGGCCAGCCCGAGGATCACCCGGGTGAGCAGCCCGCTGAACCGGGCGAGCTTGCGGGTCAACGGTGTCCGCACGGTTTCGGTCGCGCCGACGAGCCGGTGCACACCGCCGATCTCGGTGTCCGATCCGGTGGCCACGACCACTCCGCTGCCGCCTCCGCTGGTGACGAGCGTGCCGGAGTAGGCCATGTCGGTGCGGTCGGCCAACGCGGTGCCGTGCGGCACGGTGTGCGTGTCCTTGGCGACCGGCTGCGATTCGCCGGTCAGCGTGGACTCGTCGACGCGCAGTTCGCGGGTGCGGACCAGGCGGACGTCGGCGGGGACCTGGTCGCCTTCCTCCAGCACGACCAGGTCGCCGGGCACCAGCCGCTCGGAGGGCACGGTCGCGGGTGTGCCGCCCCGGATCACGGTGGCGGTGGTGCGCACCATCGCCACCAGCGCGTCCAGGGCGCGTTCGGCGCGGATCTCCTGGAGGTAGCCGACGACGGCGTTGACCAGCACGACGCCGAGCACCACCGAGGCGTCGACCGTCTCGCCGAGTGCGGCGGTGAGCACGGCCGCGCCGAGCAGCACGTAGATCAGCGGGTGGTGGAACTGGGCGAGTACGCGCCGCAGCCGACCGGGGCCGCGGCTGCGGGGCAGGCTGTTGGGTCCGAACATGAGCAGCCGCTGTTCCGCCGCGTCGGCGGGCAGGCCGGTGTCGGCGTCGGTCTCGGCGAGGAGCACGACGTCGTGCACCGCCATGCCGTGCGGGGAGGTCGGGCGTTCAGCGGCTGTCAGCACGCCCCCACCGCCCGGCTCGACGGGGCACCACGTCGTGGTGTTTCACCGGGTAGCCACCGGTTCGTCGGTGGTGGCGGGCAGCACGACCACCGGGACGGTGGCGTGCCGCACGCAGTGGGCGCTGGTGCTGCCGAGCACGACCCGGCGCAGGCGGCTGCCGCCGTGCGAGGCGACCACGAGCAGTGCCGCACCGCGTGCCCGCTCCTCCAGTGCCTCGGCGGCCGGTCCGCGCACGCAGTGCCGGACGATGTGGGGCGGTTCGGGGCTGTCCCCGGCGACGGCGCGGAGCGCGTCCTCCACCAGTGCCTCGGACCGGGCGCGGGCGTCCTGTTCGGTCTGCATGGTCCAGTCGGCGAGCGGTTCGTAGGCGTAGGCGTTGACGACGTGCAGCGGGGCGTTGCGCTGCACGGCTTCGTCCATCGCCCACCGCAGCGCGCGGTCGCCCGAGGTGGTGCCGTCGATGCCTACGACGATCGGGGCGGTGTCCATTGCTCACTCCTCGTCAGGTTGGGAGACGGTCTGTCGAGTCGGGGTCGCGGAGCCTGCGCAGGAACGGGTCGCCGGGCACGACGGGCGCGACGCGCACTCGGGCGTCCACGGCCAGCACCCGGTCGTCGGTGAGGACCAGCGGGTTGAGGTCCAGCTCGACGACCTCGGGCAGCAGTTCGGCGAGCCGGGCCACGCGGCGCAGCACGTCCCGCACGGCCTGCTCGTCGTGGTCGCGGAACACGGCGGGTGCGGCGCGGAAGCCGTGCAGCAGGTCGTCCAGGTCGGCTTCGGCGAGCGGGGCGAGGGCGGCGGCCCGGTCGTCCAGCAGGTCGGTGTCGACGCCGCCGAGGCCGGTCACGACGAGCGGCCCGAACCGGGGGTCGGTGACCACGCCGACGAGCAACTCCCGGCCGGGTGCGGCCATGGGCTGGACGAACACGCCGGTCAGCCGGTCTCCGAACCGGTCGTGCAGCGTCCGGTGGCCGGCGGCGACCTCGTCGGCGTCGGCGAGGTCGAGCAGCACACCGCCGCCGGCGCTCTTGTGCAGGAGTCCGGGTGCGACGGCCTTCAGGGCGACCGGCGCGCCGAAGGACCGTTGTGCCGCGATGGCGGACGCCGCGTCGCGGGCGAGCACGCCGCCCAGCACGGGCAGGCCGAACGCGCGGAGCAGGCGCACCGCCTGGTCGGGGTCGAGCCAGCCGTCCCGGTCGCGCACGATGTCGCGTGCGGTGGCGAGGTCGACGTCCAGGCGGGCGGGCCTCGGCTCGGGCCGGCGCAGCCACTCGGCGCGTTCGGCGAGCGCGGCGAGCACGGCTGCGGCGCGGGTGGGGTCGGCGTAGACGGCTATCCCGTCCTCCCGCAGCGACACCGGCCGGGTCTGGGACGCGTCCACCGCGAGCACCGGCTTGGTGGTGCGGTGGACGCCGCCCGCCGGGTCGCCGAGCGCGGTGGGCACCGTCACCGTGACGATCGCGTCCACGGCGGGGTCGGCGGCGAGCACGTCCAGGCAGTGCGCGAACGTTTCGCCGGCCACGACGGCGGTGGTGTCGACCGGGTTGCGCAGGCCGGCGGTCGCCGGCAGCAGGCGGCGCAGCGCCGCCGCGGTCGCCGGGCCGGGCTCGGCGATCCGCAGTCCGTTGTGGACACACGCGTCGGCGGCGAGCACCCCGAGGCCGCCCGCGTTGGACAGCACGGCCACGGACCTGCCGGCGGGCAGCGGGGTGGCGTGCAGCGCGGCCAGCACCTCGACCAGTTCACCGACACCGGCCACGGCGGTCACGCCCGCCTGGCGGAACAGCACGTCCCGGGTCACCGCGGGGGTCGCGGTGGCGGCGGTGTGCGAGGCGGCGGCCCGCTGCCCGGCCGCGCTGCTCGCGGCGCGGATGGCGAGCACGGGCTTGCGCCGCGCGACCCGGCGGGCGAGCCGGGCGAACTTGCGCGGGTTGCCGAACGACTCCAGGTACAGCGCCACCGCGCTGGTGCGGTCGTCGCGCTCCCACCACAGCAGCAGGTCGTTGCCGCTCACGTCGTACTTGTCGCCGGTCGACACCAGTTCGCCGATGCCCGACCCGAGTCCGCGCAACTGCTCGACCACGGCGATCGCCACGCCGCCGGACTGGGTGACCAGGCCGATCCCGCCCGGCTCGGCGCGGTCGCGGAGGAACGTGGCGTTCATCCGGACGGCGTCCGCGGTCACGCCGACGCAGTTCGGGCCCACCAGCCGCATGTCGTGGCGGCGGACCACGTCGAGCAGGTCGTCCGGGCACACACCCGAGGTGATGACGACGAGCGCCTTCACGCCACGCCGGCCGCAGTCCTCGGCGACCTGAGGCACCGCCTCGGCCGGGACGCACACCACCGCCAGGTCGGGCGCCGCGGGCAGGTCGGCGACCGAGGCGTGGCAGCGGACGCCGTGGACGTCGTCGGCGTTCGGGTTGACCGCGTACAGGGCGCCCGTGAAGCCGCCGTCGAGCAGGTTGCGCAGCACCGCGTTGCCCACCGAGGAGCGCCGGCGGCCCGCGCCCACCACGACGATCGAGGCCGGCCGGAGCACCGCGCGCAGGCTCGCCACGTCGGCCGTCAGCTCGCGGTCGGCCACGGCCTCCAGGTAGCGCTCGCCCGGTTCCAGACCGAGGTCGATGTGGATGTCGCCGCAGTCCGCCGTGGACGTCCACACCAGACCCAGGTCGGCGAACACGCGCAGCATCCTGGAGTTCGCGGTCAGCACGTCGGCGCAGAACCTCCGCACGCCGCGCGTGCGGGCCAGTGACACGAGGTGTTCCAGCATGAGCGTGCCGACGCCGTGGGACTGCCGGTCGTGGGCGACCACCAGTGCCACTTCGGCGGTGTCGCCGTCGACCGCGACGTAGCTCGCCGCCCCGACCAACTCCCCCGAGGCGAACGCCCCGAGCACCACGTGGCGCGGCTCGGCGGGCGAGGTGAGGCGGCCGACGAAGTCCTCCAGGTGCCGGGGCGCGGAGCCGAAGAACCTCAGGTAGCGGTCGTCGGGTGGCAGTGCCCGGTGCAGTGCGAGCAGCGCGTCCGCGTCCGGCGGGCCCAGCTCGCGCAGCACCACGACGGACCCGTCCGCGAGCAGGGCGCGGTCGCCCGACCGCGCGGTCACCGCGGCGGCCCGGGGCGTGAGGACCGGTTTCGGGTCGGGTAGCCGCCCTTTTCCGACGGCACACTCCGGCGCGATCCGACCGGCGGGCGATCCGTCGATGCCCGCCACGATCCTGTCGTCCACGTGTCCTCCTCCGGTGTCGTGGATCCCAGCCTCCGCGCGGTCGGGCTCCCGGGTCAGGTTCGGTGGGCCTGAGGAGTGCGGGACCTTGGACCCCGATCGGACCGCACCGCCGGACGCCTCGGCGACGCGGTCCGTCCCGCGGCGGGCACCGGGTGGGCGAGCCGACCATCCCGCCCCGGTCGGGACCTTCGCCCGTGTGGGAGCGCCCGGCTCGGGCGGAAAGTGGGGGTGTATTCCGAACGGGTGAAGTGGGCGGGTGAGCGATGGAGACTTCGGGCATGGTGTTGGGGCTGGACGGCGACCAGGTGACCGGGATCCTGGAGATGGCCGCGCTCGCCCCGTCGGTGCACAACACCCAGCCGTGGCGGTTCCGGCTCGCGCACGACCGCATCGAGTTGCACGCCGACCCCACCCGACGCCTCCCGGCCACCGACCCGGAAGACCGGGAGCTGCGGGTCGCCTGCGGTGCGGCGCTGTTCAACACCCGGCTCGCGCTGCGTGGGCACGGCATCCGGCCGCTGGTGACCCTGCTGCCCGGCACCGACGCGCCCGGCGCGCTGGCCACCGTCCGGCGCGGGGGAAGCCGGGACCTGGACGACGAGGCCAGGCGGCTGATCCGGGCGGTGCCCGTCCGGCGGTCCAACCGCAAACCGTTCCGGGAGGAGCGGGTCCCGGCCGCGCACCGGCACGCGCTGGTCCGCGCGGCCGAGCGGGAGCGCTGCTGGCTGCACGTCGTGGCCGACCGTGACGAGCGCGCCCGGTTGCAGCGCTGGGTGGCCAAGGCGCACCACGTCCAGGAGCAGGACCCGGGGGTGCGGCGCGAACTGGCCTCGTGGACCGGCCCGCGCCACGGCGACGGGGTCCCGCCCGGCTCTGCCGGGGTGCGCCCGGCGCCGCAGGACGAGTGGGCGCTGCGCGACTTCCAGGCCGCGGAACGGGTACCCGGCAAGGACTACGAGTCCGATCCGCTGGTGGTCGTGCTGTGTTCGTTCCAGGACGGGCCGATGGCCGAGTTGCAGGCCGGGCAGGCACTTCAGCGCGTGCTGCTGACGGCGACCGACCTCGGCCTGTCCGCGTCCTTCCTGTCCCAGGTGGTCGAGGTCCGGTCGGTCCGCGAAGAGCTGCGGCGGGCACTGGGCGGGAACATCGTGCCGCAGGCGGTGCTGCGCATCGGGTTCGGCTCACCGGTCCCGCCCACGCCTCGGCGCACGGTCGAGGACCTGGTGCTGGAGTCGGCCACCGCGTGAGCCCGGAAGCCCCGTGGCCGCGGTCGCCTTCGACATCACCCACCACCGGGAAGTTCCGTCCGCCCTCGGGTGACTCCGGCCGTCCCACCACACCGGCGGTGAGGGCCGGTGTCCCCGCCAGCCAGGGTCTTTCGTCCCTGTCCCGTCCCGGGTCGGAAGGCGAAGGTGGTTCGCACAGAGTGGCGAGGGAGGGCGGGCGCGTCGGGCTTCGTCCTCAAGCGCATCGTCGGCAACGACCTCCAGAACGCCGTCCGCACGGTCGCGGCCGGCGGGTCACGACAACGGGACCTGCCAGGCCACGCGGGTGCCGCCGTCGGGCACCGGCGTCACCCGGCAGGTGCCGCCGAGTCCGGTCGCGCGCTGTTCCAGGTTGCGCAGACCGCTGCGGGCGACCTGGCGGGGCATCCCGACCCCGTTGTCCACCACGGTGATCGTCAACGCGTCGGCGGCTTCGACGGTGACGACCAACTCGCTCGCGCGGGCGTGCCGGATCACGTTGCCGACCGCCTCGCGCACGACCGCCTCGGCGTGCTCGCCGATGTCGTCCGGCACGGAGTTGTCGACCGTTCCGGTCATCCGGACGGTGGGCGTCACGGGTGCGTCCTGGGTAATTTCGGCGATCAGGTCGAGCAGGCGACGGCGCAGCCCCGGCGCGTCGTCGGCGGACTGGAGGTCGAAGATCGAGGTGCGGATCTCCAGCACCGTCTCGTCCAGCTGCGTCACCGCTTTCGTCACCCGCTCCCGGACCCGGGGTTCCCGGATCGCGCCCAGCGCGCCCTGAAGGCTCATACCGGTGGCGAACAGCCGCTGGATCACGTGGTCGTGCAGGTCCCGGGCGATCCGTTCGCGGTCCTCCAGCACGTCGACCAGCCGCCGGGCACGCTGGTTCTCGGCGAACTCCAGCGCCACGGCGGTCTGGTCGGCGAACGAGGCCAGCAGCGGCACCTGTTCCGCGCCGAACGGCGTGCCCTCCTTGTCCCGGGCGACCAGGAGCACACCGGCCCGCGCCCCGTCGGTGCGCAGCGGCACCGCCACCCCGGGCCCCACGTTCGCCGACGTGTCACCCAAGCGGCCTTCGAGGTCCTCGATCAGCGTCGGCACACCGGAGTCGAGCACCTCCTCCACCAGCGACCCGACCCTGGCGAACGTCCGGCCGACGAGCCGCTCGGCCTGCTCGCCCGAGCCCGCGGCCACCCGCAGGAGCCGGTCCTCGTTTCCCTCCGCGAGCACGATCAGCGACACGGACGCTTCGGCCAGTTCCCGGGTCCGCTGCGTGATCAGGTGCAGCGCGTCCTCGGCCGACGCGCCGCCCAGCAGCTCGGCGTTGACCTCGGCGGTCGCCTCCAGCCACCGCTCGCGCAGCCGGGACCGCTCGAACAGCCGCGCGTTCTCCACCGCCACGCCCGCGGCGGCGGCCAGTGCCGTCAGCACGACCTCGTCGTCGGCGGTGAAGTCCTCGCCGTCGGTCTTCTCGGTCATGTAGAGGTTGCCGAAGACCTCGTCGCGGACCCGCACCGGGACGCCCAGGAAGCCGCGCATCGGCGGGTGGTTGGGCGGGAAGCCCACCGAGGCCGCGTGCTCGGCCAGGTCGTGCAGCCGGATCGCCCTGGGGTCCTTGATGAGCAACCCCAGCAGGCCCTTGCCCTGCGGCAGGTGCCCCATGTGGGCGCGGGTCTCCGGGTCGATGCCCACGTAGACGAACTGCGACAGGTCGTCCTTCGTGCCGAGCACGCCCAGCGCGCCGTAACGGGCGCCGACCAGCTCCACCGCCGCCTGCACGATCCGCTGGAGGGTGGAGTCGAGCTCCAGCCCGGCGCCGACCGCGAGCACGGCGTCCAGCAGGCTCTGCATCTTGTCCCGCGTGGAGCCGATCTCGGTCAGCCGCTCACGCATCTCGTCGAGCAGCTCGTCCAGCCGCAGGCCGCCGAGCAGTCTGCGGGGTGTGTCGTTGTCGCGGTCGCCCACAAACGCCAGCGTTCCACGGAGATCGGTGGGCCACAATCCCGCACCGAAACCCGACAGGGCCGAACGGCCCAATAGCCCGATGCGACGCTGGACGGGTGCGTCAGCTCGTGCGCGCCGATGGCCCGACGGCCTCCCCGGCGGGTACGACTCGCGCGTCCGGACCGGGGAAGACGAGCGTCCGGGTGTCCGTGTCGAGCCAGTGCACCAGGTAGGGCGGGGTGCCGTCGGGGTGCCGCAGCTCCTCGACCAGACCGCGCCGGCTCGGCAGGCCGGCCGAGTCGCGCTCGACCACGACCCAGTCACCGACCCGCGCCTTCACCGCGTCACCCCGCGGACCACCGCCAGTGGGCACGGAGCGCAGTGGATCAGCGCCTGGCTGGTCGACCCGAGCAGCATCCCCCGGACACCGCCGACGCCGTGGCTCCCGATGACCAGCAGCTGCGCGTCCCGCGCGGCCTCGACCAAGGCCCGGACCGGGCGGTCGCGGACGACGATCCGGGTGACCGACACGTCGGGGTACTTCTCCGACCAGCCGGCGAGGCGTTCGGCGAGCAGTCGGCGGTGCTCGTCCTCCACCTGCGCCCAGTCGACGGTCAGCCGGGAACCGCGGGCGCCGTCCACGAGGAAGTCGGTCCACGCCATCAGCGCGGTGAGCGGCGTGCCGCGCACCGCGGCCTGCTCGAACGCGAACGCCACGGCCTCGTCGCTCACCGGCGACCCGTCGACCCCGACGACGACCGCGCCCCGGGCCGGAGCCGGCTCCCGGACCACGACGACCGGGCACTCGCCGTGGGTGGACAACGCCACCGCGACGGACCCGGCCAGGAGCCCGGGGACACCGCCGAGGCCACGGGAGCCGACCACCACCAGCCGGGCGTGCCCGCTCTCGGCGATCAACGCCTCCGCCGGCTGACCGACCACGAGGTCCTCGACGACCTCGACCTCCGGCTCGGCCAGGCGCACCGCCTGCTCGGCGGCGCGGAGTCGTGCACACCCGGCGTCCCGAAGCGCCTCCCGCACGTCGTGCCCGACCAGCACGATCTCCGGGTAGCCGCGCACGGGCATCTGCCAGGCGTGCACCAGCTTGACCGGCAACCGGTGCCGCGCGGCCTCGGCAGCGGCCCACCGCACGGCGGCCAGTGCCGACTCCGACCCGTCCACACCGACGACAATCGCCTCGCTCATCGGGGTTTCCCTTCCGGTCGCACCGTCTCGCGCACGACGCCCGGCACCGCTTCGGCCAACGCCGTGACGACGTCCGGGATCCGGTCGCCGTAGCCTTTCCGTTCCCACGCTAGGAACGCGCCCGACATCGGACAGCGGTCGTTGGTCCCGACCGACCGGGGACTTCCGGCCGGACCGGCCCGCCAGGGACTTTCGGCATCGGCGCACCCGATGCGGTGGACCCTGGCAGCCGACCCGGCCCGCGCGCCACGGTCTGAGGTGTGGTCCACCGGCACACCGGGTGAGGTGGCCCGCCGGCACGGGACCACTCGCGCCGCGTCCGAGCGAAACGGGGAAGCCATGAGCACAGGAACCGGACCGCCGTCACCGAGGTCCTTTGTGGACGGTGTCGGCGAGATCGTCCGTGAGGGGAACGCACGCCGCCTGGTGGTCCAGGACGGCAAGGGGAACCGGGTCGTGGAGGTGCCGCTGACCGTCGGAGTGGTGGTCGGTGTCGTCGCACCGGTGGTGAGCCTCGCGGGCTGGGTGGCCGGGCTCGCGGCCGGCTGGACGTTCCACGTCGAGCGGGACCGGGAGGCGAAGCCGTGAAACCGGTGCGGACGTGGATCGGGCTCGTGCTGCTCACCCTGGGTGTGCTGGGTGTGCTCGACGCGCTGGGTGTGCTCGACGCGAGCACCGCCCTCCGCTGGTGGCCGGCCGCGGTCATCGGACTGGGTGTGCTCGCGGCGGTCTCGCAGCGGCACGTGTCACCGGGACCGGTGATCGTGGTGGCCGTGGGATTCGTGCTGCTGGCGGACACCCGGGACTGGGCGTCGGGCGGCCTGTGGTGGCCGATGGTCCTGCTGCTGGTCGGGGTGGCGATCCTGGTCGGCTTGGTGCGGCACCGCACCACCGACCACCGGGAGCGACCCACGTCACCCGTGGCGCTGTTCGGCGGCACCCGGGTCCGCAACCGGTCCGAGCACCTGACCAGGGCCGACGTGTCCGCGATCTTCGGCGGCGCGACGCTGGACCTGCGGGGCGCGCACATCGACCGGGAGGCCGACGTCGACGCGCTCGCCCTGTTCGGCGGCGTCCAGGTACTGGTGCCGGCGGACTGGCGGGTCGCGGTGCGCGGAGTGCCCCTGTTCGGCGGCTACGAGGACAACACCGCCCAGGACGCGGGTCCGGACGCGCCGCTGCTGCGGATCAACGCGACCGCGATGTTCGGCGGCGTCGACGTGCGCAACGAGCCGAAGTAGGCGGGTCCGGTGGAGCGGGCGGTCGAGCGGATCGAGGTGCGCGGCACCGTGCAGGGCGTCGGTTTCCGGCCGCACGTGCACCGGTTGGCGTCGGCGCTGGGCATCGACGGGGACGTGCGCAACGTGGCCGGGCGGGTGGTCATCACCGCCTCCGGCCGGCCGGAGGACGTGGCCGCGTTCCGCCGACTGGTGCGCGAGCAGTCACCCCCGGTCGCCCGGGTGGAGCGCGTCGAGGTGCGCGAACTGCCGCCCTCGGCCGCGCCGCCGCCCGGGTTCGTCGTACTGGACAGCGATCCGGCGGGCGCGGGACCGCGTTCGGTGCCGCCCGACCTGGCGACGTGCCGGGCGTGCCTGGCCGAGCTGTTCGACCCGGCCGACCGCCGCTACCGGTACCCGTTCGTCAACTGCACCGACTGCGGGCCGCGCGCGAGCATCGTCACG